>NZ_JACCWG010000281.1 GCF_013697775.1 Ramlibacter sp.
GTGCGCGCCTGTCAGGCGCGCACGGCGATGCTGGCGGCAGCTGTCAGGGCTTCAGCCAGCCGTTGACCTCGGCAATCACCTCGTCCTTGGGGCCGCCGGCCAGTGCCAGCAGGCGCACGCGCGACAGCAGGTAGACGAAACGCGCCTGCGCCAGGTCGCGCAGCACCTGCATGCGCTGCTGCTCCGCGTTGAGCGTGTCCACCAGGGTGCGCGCGCCGGCTTCGTAGGAGCGGCGGTTGGAGGTCACGGCCTGTTCGGCCGAGCGCACCGCCTGCTCCAGCGCCTGCACCCGCAGCATGCCTTCGGTGACGCCGCGGAATTCCTTGTTCACGCGCAGCGAGAGGTCGCGCCGCGTGGACTCCAGCTGCTGGGTCACGCGTTCCTGCTCGGCCAGCGCCTGCCGCGTCACCGAGGTCACGTAGCCGCCCGAATAAAGCGGCACGCTCAGCTGCACGCCGATGGAGCGGTTCAGGTATTTCTGGTTCACGCTGGTGACGGTTTCGCTTTCGGTGCGCGAGATCTGCGCCACCGCGTCCAGCGTCGGCAGGTGGCCGTCGCGGGCCTTTTCCACCTCCAGCCGCGCGGCGTCCAGCTGCGCGCGCAGCGCCCGCAGCTCGGGGCTGGACGCCTCGGCGCGCGCGGTCCATTCCTCCAGGCGGTCGGGGTCGGGCCGGCGCAGCTGCAGCCGCATGGGGTCGAGCGTGGCCAGCTTGTCCACTTCGCGGTTCACCAGGCTTTCCAGCTGGCGGCGCGTGTAGTCGACGTTCTGACGCGCTTCCAGTTCCTGCGCGATGTTCATGTCCAGCGCGGCCTGCGCCTCGTCGATGTCGGTGCGCAGGCCCGAACCGGCGGCCAGCCGCTTGCGCGCGGCGTCGAGCTGTGTCGTCACCGTGGTCTTCTGGGTCTGCACCAGCGCCAGTTGTTCCTGGCTCAAAAGCGCCTCGAAGTAGGCCGTGCTCACGCGCACCGACACGTTCTGCGTTTCCTTGTCCAGCTCGGCCTCGGACGCGGCGACCTGGGCCTGGGCCTGGCGGTAGTCGTCCCACTGGTACTTGCGAAACAGCGGCTGGCGCACCACCAGGGCGGTGCTGCCGCTGTTGTAGTTCAGGTGGGTGGTGCTCTCGCGGCCCTGCTGGTTGGGCACGGTCTGGTCCAGGTTGTTGCGAAAGCGCGAGGCGTTGGCCGTCACGTTGGGCAGCAGTTGCGAGCGCGCCTGCGGGATGCGCTCGCTGCGCGCCAGGGTGGTGGCGCGCGCGGCGAGGATCAGCGCGTCCTGCTCCATGGCTGCCTGGTAGGCCTGCTGGAGGTCGATCGCCCAGCCGGGCAGCGACAGCGCGGACAGGGCGGCCAGAGCAGCCGCGCGCAGCGGAAAACCGGAGATGCGTGCCATGGTCATTCTTCCTTCATCGAGGCCGCCATCCGCTTGGTCAGCGGGTGCAGCAGGTAGGTCAGCAAGGTGCGCTCGCCGGTCTTGAACACCACTTCCACCGGCATGCCGGGCTGCAGCGTGCGCTTGCCCAGGCTCTTCATGCCTTCGGGCGTGATGGAGACGCGCGCCAGGTAGTACTGCGTGTTGTTGGCCGGGTCGGTCAGCAGGTCGCCCGAGATGGAGACCACCTTGCCTTGCACCACCAGCTGCGGCGAGTGCGCGAACGAGGAAAAGCGCACGTCCACCGGCATGTCGGCGTGCACGCTGTCGACCAGGTGCGGCATGACGCGCGCCTCCAGCAGCAGCGGCTCCTTCTCCGGCACGATGTCCATCAGCTTCTGGCCGGCGCCGATCACGCCGCCCACCGTCTGGACGTTCAGGCCCACCACCTGGCCGCTGGCCGGCGCGCGCACCAGCGTGCGGTTCAGGTCGTCCTGCAGGGCACGGTACTTCTCCACTTCGGACTGCACGTCGCGGTTGACGTCGGCCGTCTGGGTTTCCACTTCCTTGCGGTAGTCCTGCTCGCGCGAGATGGCGCGCTGCCGCATCTCGGCGATGGACTGGCGCGCGCGCGCCAGGTTGCCGATCAGCTCGGTGGAGGAGGAGGTGGATTCAGCCACCATGCGCTCCAGTTCCAGCTGGCGGTTGCGCGGCGCATAGCCTTCCTTGACCAGGCCGCGCGTCTGCGTGAGTTCGTCGTTCAGCAGGCTGAGCTGGCTGCGGCGGTTGGTCAGCATGCCCTGGTAGGCCTGGATCAGCGCCTCCTGGCCGCTGACGCTTTCCTTGATCGACTGCAGGTCGGCCTGCAGCCCGGCGCGGCGCGTGCGCAGCAGCTGCTGCTGGTTGTTCATCTGCTGCTGGATCAGCGGGTCTTCCTTGCTGGCGGCGACCAGGTCCGGATGCCATTCGATGGCGTCGCGGCCGGCCTGTTCGGAGCGCAGCCTGGCCTGGGTGGCCAGCAGCATCAGGTAGCGCTGGCGCGAGCCCTGGTAGTTGGCCTTGGCGGTGGCGTCGTCCAGGCGCAGCAGCAGCTGGCCTTCCTGCACGTCCTTGCCCTCCGTCACCAGCACTTCCTTGACGATGCCGCCGCTCAGGTGCTGCACCGCCTTGCGCTTGGTGTCCATGGCCACCGAGCCGTGCGCCGGCACGCCTTCGTCCAGCGGCGCGAACAGCGCCCACAGCACGAAGCCGGCGATGCCGAGCCATAGCGCGCCCCAGCCGATGCGCGCGGCGCGGCTGCGCGCGGGCCGGTGCTCGGCGTCGGTGGGGGCGAGCGCGTTGGCGGAATCCCTGGGCAGGGGCTGGTTGGGATCGATGATGTCGGTGGATGCCATGGAGTCGTCTCGAAGAGGAGTGTGGGGCGTCAGGCCGGCTGGGCTGCGAGGGTGGGGGTCGCGGCCTGGGCCGCGGCGCGCAGCTGCGCGAGCACCTGGTCGCGCGGGCCGTAGGCCTGGATGCGGCCGTCCTGCAGAATCAGCAGCTGGTCGGCGGCGGCCAGCGCGGCCGGCCGGTGGGTGATGAGGAACACGGTCTTGCCCAGCTCCTTCAGGCGCTGCACGGCGCCGGCCAGCGCGGCCTCGCCGGCGTCGTCGAGGTTGGCATTGGGCTCGTCCAGCACGATCAGCGCGGGATGGCCGTACAGGGCGCGGGCCAGCGCGATGCGCTGGCGCTGGCCGGCCGACAGCAGGCCGCCGGCCTCGCCGATCGGCGTGTCGTAGCCCTGCGGCAGGCGCAGGATCATGTCGTGCAGGCCGGCGGCGCGCGCGGCGTCGATGACCTTGTCCGATTCGAGTTTGCCGAAGCGCGAGATGTTCTCGGCGATGGTGCCCTCGAACAGTTCGATGTCCTGCGGCACGTAGCCCAGATGCGGGCCGAGCTCGATGCGGTTCCAGCCGCTGATCGGCCGGCCGTCCAGCAGCACCTCGCCCGAGACGTAGGGCCAGATGCCGACGATGGCGCGCGCCAGCGTGGATTTGCCCGAGCCGGAGGGGCCGAGCACCGCGGTCACGGTGCCGGCGCGCACGTCCAGGTCGATGCCCTTGAGGATCGGCTGCTGGCGGCCCGGCGCCGTCGCCACCACGTTGCGCAGCACGATCTCGCCGGTGGGCGGCACGCGGCTGAGCGCGCGGTCGCGCTCCGGATAGTCGGCCAGCAGCTGCTCCAGCCGCAGGAAGGCGGCGTGGGTGGTGATGAAGCCGCGCCACGCGCCCACCAGCTGGTCGATCGGCCCGAGCGCGCGCAGCACCAGCACGTTGGCGGCGATCATCGCGCCGGGCGAGAGCTCGCCGCGGATCACCAGGATGGCGCCGGCGGCCAGCGTGAGCGACTGCTGCGCATAGCGCACGAACTTGCTGATCGCGCTCATGCGGTGCTGCGAGCCGTGCGACTGCGCCGTGCGCGCGAGCGCGTGGCGGTGCCGCTCCAGCCAGCGCGTCATCAGGTTGCCGATCATGCCCATGGCCTGCAGCACTTCGGCGTTGCGCAGCTTGCCCTGCAGGTAGGTGTTGGCCTGGGTGGTGGCCTGCGATGCCGCTTCGGCCGGCGCCGCGGCGCCGCGGTGGCCGAACCAGGCCAGGGCCATCTGCACGCAGGCGAAAGCGACGGCGACCCAGCCCAGCACCGGATGCAGGAAGAACGCCACTGCCAGGAAAATCGGCGCCCAGGGCGCGTCGAACAGGGCGAAGATGCCGTTGCCGGTGAGGAACTGGCGGATCTGCAGCAAGTCGGCGAAGGCGCGGCTGGGGCTCGCGCCGCCCTGGCTCAGGTAGGAGTCGAAGCTGGCGTTGAACACGCGCGTGCCCAGCTGGCGGTCGAACTGCACGCCGGCGCGCACCAGGATGCGCGAGCGTGCCCAGTCGGACACGGCCATCAGGATGAACATCGCCAGCGTGATCAGCGACAGCGCGAGCAGCGTGAGCTCGCTCTGGCTGGACAGCACGCGGTCGTACACCTGCAGCATGTACAGCGTGGGGCTGAGCAGCAGCATGTTGGAGACGAAGCTGAGCATGCCCACCAGCATGAATTGCCGGCGGAACATCCACAGGGTGGCGGCGAGGTCGCTGCGCCGGAAGAACGAAGGAGCGGTCATGGTGTCTGCGGGTTCAGGCGCCGGGCGTGGCGTAAGCGGCGGCGGGGCGGATCGCGCCGCCGGTGGGTTGCACGGCCTGCGCGGCCTGTTCATGGGCCTTGCGCAGCGCGGCCAGCACTTCGTCGCGCGGACCGAAGCCCTGCATCTGGCCGTCGCGCAGCACCAGCATCTTGTCGGCCACGGCCAGCAGGCTGGTGCGGTGCGTGATCACCACCACGGTGGCGCCGCGCGCCTTGACCTGGTTGAGGGCCGAGGCCAGGGCGGCGTCGCCGGCCTCGTCCAGGCTGGAGTTCGGCTCGTCCAGCACCAGGAACACGGGGTCGCCGTAGAGCGCACGCGCCAGGCCCACGCGCTGGCGCTGGCCGCCCGACAGCATGGCGCCGTCGCGGCCAACCGGGCTGTCGTAGCCGTCGGGCAGCGACAGGATGTAGTCGTGCAGGCCGACCGCCTGGGCGGCCGCCTCCACCTTGTGCTGTTCCACCGTGCCGAAGCGCGCGATGTTCTCGGCGATGGTGCCCTCGAACAGCTCCACGCCCTGCGGCAGGTAGCCGATGTGCGGGCCGAGCTGGCTCTTGTCCCAGCTGTAGACGTCGGCGCCGTCCAGCCGCACCTTGCCCATGCTGGCGGGCCACAGGCCGACCAGCACGCGCGCCAGCGTGGTCTTGCCGGCGGCCGAGGGGCCGACCACGGCCAGCAGCTCGCCGGGCGGCAG
>NZ_JACCWG010000298.1 GCF_013697775.1 Ramlibacter sp.
TGTCCGCGCCGTGCTGCGCGCCCACCGTGCGGTTCTGCTGCGCCAGGTTGCCGTGCGCGTTGCGCGCGAACGGCGGCAGCAGCGAAGCCACCTTGGTATCGACATCGCAATTGGCCATGCAGCTGGAGCCCACGGCGTCCGGCTTGGGCGCGCCGCCGAGCTCCTTGCCCGGCCACAGGGCGTGTGCGGCGGTGGTGCCGTTGCGGTTGGGCAGGCGCTGCTGCACCTCGCGCATGTTTTTGTCCGACAACGTGAAATCCGCCGGCAGGATGTCGCCCAGATGCAGCATGTAGGCGGTGACGGCGTACACCTCGTCCACGCTCAGCGACTTCGGCGCATTCCACGGCATCGCGCGGTTGATGTAGTCCCATAGCGTGGACAGGCTGGCCACCTTCATCAGCGTGGTGCGGCCGGGGTAATCGTTGCGCTTGAGCGCGCCGACGCGGCCACTCTTGATGTCGTCCGCCGTGGTGCCACCCACCAGCGGGTTGAACACCGCGTTGGATTCGCCGAACACGCCGTGGCAGGACGCGCACTTGCCTTCCCACACCTCCTGGCCCTTGGCCACCGATCCGGTGCCGGCGGGAAGGCCCTTGAAGTCGGACCGCACGTCGATGTCCCACGCGGCCACTTCCTTGGGCGTGGCGTCGCGCCCGACGCCGGGGAATTTGGAAGCTGCCTGCCCGTGCGCGCAGGCAGCAGCCAGAGTGAACACCGCGGCCCATCCACCGCGGCGGACCGCGCGGAACAACGTGCAGCGCGGTCCCTCCTGCGATGAGGAGCCGGCTTCGCCGGGCCTCATCGCACTGATCGGAGCACTTGAAAAAATGCGCAGCATTTTTTCAAGTGAATCAGGCCAATTGGACATTCTTCACCTCGCCGCTTTCTTCCACCAGCCAGGACTGGATGGCATTGTTGTGGTAGATCGAGCGCGTGCCGCGCACCGCGCGCAGCTGGCGGTAGGTGGGCTGCACGTAGCCGGTGTCGTCGGTCGCGCGGCTCTGGAGAATGGCCGGCTTGCCGTCCCACACCCAGTCCAGCGAAAAGCGCGTGAGGCACTTGCCCATCACCGGGCCTTGCAGGCGGGCCTGGCGCCAGTTGCGCCCGCCGTCCACCGACACGTCCACGCGCGCCACCTTGCCGCGGCCCGACCAGGCCAGGCCGCTCACGCTGTAGAAGCCCTTGTCCAGCAGCACCTGGCCGCCCGAGGGCGTGGTGACCACGCTCTTGCATTCCTGGATGCTGGTGTATTGGCGATGCGTGCCGTCGGGCATCAGGTCCACGTAGTGCACCGTCTCGTCCTTGGTGGCGTAGGGCTGGTCGCCGACCTCGATGCGCCGCAGGTACTTGACCCAGCTCACGCCCTGCACGCCGGGCACGACCAGCCGCAGCGGATAGCCGTTTTCCGGGCGCAGCATCTCGCCGTTCTGCCCGTAGGCCACCAGCACCTCGCCCGAGCGCACCAGGCTCATGGGGATGGTGCGCGTCATCGACGAGCCGTCCGCGCCTTCGGCCAGCAGGAACCTGCCGTTCTTCATGTCGGCGCCGGCCATCTCCAGCAGCGTGACCAGCGGCACGCCGGTGAACTCGCTGCACGACAGCATGCCGTGCGTGTACTGGCAGGTGGGCACGGCCACGTTGCCCCATTCCATGCCGGTGTTGGCGCCGCATTCGATGAAGTGGAAGCGCGACACCGAAGGTAGGCGCATCAGCTCGTCCATGGTGAACACCTTCGGCGTCTTCACCATGCCGTTGAGCATGAGGCGGTGCTTGGAAGGATCGATGTCCCACCAGCCCTGGTGGTGCCGCTCGAAGTGCAGGCCGCTGGGCGTGACGATGCCGAACAGCGACTGCAGCGGCGCGAACGACACCGAGGCTTGAGCGGTCTGCGTGAGGCCCGGGCTCTGGCGGCGCTGCACGTTGGCCTCGTGCTGCGAGGGCTTGCCGTAGCCGTCGGTCGCCACCGCCTGGCCCAGGCCGCGCGAGTGCTCGGGCAGGGTGAGGATGTTCGGGTCGCCGTCGCTGTTCTCCTTCTGCTGCGCGTGCCCGCCGCCGGCAGCGACACCGGCGGCAGCCGCGGCGAAGGCGCCACGCAGGAAGTCGCGCCGTCCGTGGCGCGCCTGCGCCGTCACTTGCTGAATGCCCGCCCGATCGAGGAAATTCTCGGGCGCCTTGCGGAGTCGGCCGGTTTGCATGGGCATGTCAAAGATTTGTATATGCAGATTCAATGATATATCCGCACAAGCACCGAACAGGCTGGGGTTTACGCTGAGCGGCTAGCTTGCTACGACGCGCTGCCGCGCCGTCACCAGCCGCGCGTCCAGATACGCCCCATAAAAATCCGGAATCGACGCACCCACCAGCCGATCGGCCGCTTCCTTGCCCTGCGCGCCGAAAAACAGCACCGTGGGCCAGGTCGTCACGCCCCAGGCGCGCAGCAGCTTGTCGTGCGTGCTGGCCACGCCCGCGAAGTCCAGCACCGTGCGCGTGCTCGCCGTGTCCAGCTGCACCACCGGCAGGCCGGACTCCGCGCGCAGCGGCGCCAGGTGGCTGTTGCGCACGATGCGGCAGAACGGGCAACCCTCCAGGCTGGCCATCACCACCAGCGGCTGCTTGCGCGCGAGTGCGGCGGCAAGCTCCGCGGCAAGCGACGCCGGAGCCG
>NZ_JACCWG010000315.1 GCF_013697775.1 Ramlibacter sp.
CTGCGCGACCGCTTCGCCGCGGCGGCGCAGCGCGGCGACCGGCTGCACGAGCAGGAGGCAGCACGCTTCGCGCTCGACGTGGAAGGCGACACCGCCAAGGCGCTGGCACTCGCCAAGCGCAACTACGAGGTGCAAAAGGAGCCGCGCGACGCCGAGGTCCTGCTGCGCACCGCGCTGGCGGCCAAGCAGCCCAAGTCCGCGCAGCCCGCGCTGGACTGGCTGCAGGCCAGCCGCTACGAAGACCCGCGGCTCGCGCAGCTGGCGCAGCAGCTGCAGAGAGGCACGCGATGAAACGCCTGTGGACCGGCATCGCCGCCCTCTTCCTGTTTTTCCTGTGCATGGGCTCAGCCTGGGCGCACAAGCCCAGCGACAGCTACCTGAGCCTGCGCGCGCAGCAGGACCACATCGACATCCGCTGGGACATCGCGCTGCGCGACCTGGACTACGTGCTACAGCTGGACCGCGACGGCAACGGCGAGCTCACCTGGGGCGAGGTGCGCCAGCGCAACGACGACATCCTGCGCCTGGCCTTCGCGCACCTGCTGCTGGTGGGCGACGGCCAGACCTGTCCCATGCAGCCGACCGGGCCACTGATGCTGGACAAGCACAGCGACGGCACCTACGCGGTGCTGAGCCTGAAAGCCGGCTGCGCCGCACCACAGACCACGCTGAAAATGCGCTACTCGCTGCTGTTCGACGTGGACCCCACCCACCGCGGCCTGGTGCAATGGGTGCCGCCCGGCGGCACGGCCACGCAGGCGCTGGTGTTCAGCGGCGACAGCGCCGAGCAGAACCTGCAGGTGCGCGCGCCCAGCGCGCTGGAAACGCTGCGCCAGTACGTGGTGGAAGGCATCTGGCACATCTGGATCGGCTTCGACCACATCCTGTTCCTGCTGTCGCTGCTGCTGCCCGCCGTGCTGGTCCGGCGGCAGCGCCACTGGGAGCCGGCGCCCAGCCTGAAGAGCGCCCTGTTCAGCGTGCTGAAGGTGGTGACGGCGTTCACCGTGGCGCATTCGATCACCCTGAGCTTGGCGGTGCTGGGCTTCGTCAGCCTGCCCTCGCGCATCGTCGAATCGATCATCGCCGCGTCGGTGGTGGTCGCGGCGCTGAACAACCTGCGCGGCACCATCGAAAAGCGTCGCTGGGTGATGGCCTTCGTGTTCGGCCTGATCCACGGCTTCGGCTTCGCCTCGGCGCTGGCCGACCTGGGCCTCCCGCAGGGCGCGCTGGCGCTGGCGCTGGTGGGCTTCAACCTGGGCGTGGAGCTCGGGCAGCTGGCCATCGTGGTGGCCTTCGTGCCGGTGGCGTTCTGGCTGCGGCGCACCGTGTTCTACCGGGTGGGCGTGCTGACCTTCGGCTCGATCCTGGTGGCGATCGTGGCGTCGTACTGGTTCATCCAGCGCGCCTTCGATGTCCAGGGACCGTTTTGAGCGCTGATCAACCGTACCGGAAAGGCGAACGCCGATGCTCGACCTCCTCGTCACCAACGCCGCGCTGCCCGACGGCCGCACGAACATGTCCGTCGCCGTGCGAAACGGCAAGATCATCGACGTGGCCGAGGGCCTGCAGGCCGCGGCGCGCGACACCGTCGACGCCCGGGGCTACCTGCTCACCCCGCACTTCTGCGACCCGCATTTCCACATGGATTCGGTGCTGAGCTACGGCATGCCGCGCGTGAACGACAGCGGCACGCTGCTGGAAGGCATCCAGCTGTGGGGCGAACTCAAGCCGACGCTGGTGCAGGACGACATCGTGCGGCGCGCGCTGGCGTACTGCGACTGGGCGATCGCCAAAGGCCTGCTGGCCATCCGCAGCCACGTGGACACCAGCGACCCGCGCCTGCTGGCGGTGGACGCGCTGCTGGAGGTGAAGCGGCGCGTGGCGCCTTTCATCGACCTGCAGCTGGTCGCCTTTCCGCAGGACGGCGTGCTGCGCAGCCCCGGCGGCGTGGAGAACCTGAAGCGCGCCCTCGACAAGGGCGTGGACGTGGTCGGCGGCATTCCGCATTTCGAGCGCACCATGGGCGAAGGCGCGGCCAGCGTGAAGCTGCTGTGCGAAATCGCCGCCGAACGCGGCGCGCTGGTGGACATGCACTGCGACGAAACCGACGACCCGATGAGCCGCCACATCGAGACGCTGGCCTTCGAGGCGCAGCGCCTGGGCCTGCAGGGCCGCGTGGCCGGCAGCCACTGCACCTCCATGCACAGCATGGACAACTACTACGTGAGCAAGCTGCTGCCGCTGATCGCCGAAAGCGGCGTCAGCGTCATCGCCAACCCGCTGATCAACATCACGCTGCAGGGCCGCCACGACACGTATCCCAAGCGCCGCGGCATGACCCGCGTGCCCGAACTCATGGCCGCCGGCGTGACGGTGGCGTTCGGCCACGACTGCGTGATGGACCCCTGGTACGCCATGGGCTCGGGCGACATGCTGGACGTGGCGCACATGGGCCTGCACGTGGCGCAGATGACCAGCCAGAAAGGCATCCGCGCCTGCTTCGACGCGGTGACGGGGAACGCGGCCAAGGTGATGCACCTGGACGGCTACGGCATCGCGCCGGGATGCGACGCCAGCTTCGTGCTGCTGCAGGCGCGCGACCCGATCGAGGCGATCCGGCTGCGGGCGAACCGGCTGAAGGTGTGGAAGAAGGGCGTGGCGCTGGCGGAGACGGCGGAAGTTACCAGCCGCCTCCTTTACAAGCCGGAACATTGCCCGTCCTGACCCGCCTCCTCCTCGCCCGCGCCCTGCGCGGCTTCGGCGACGGCTTCGTCAGCCTCTTGCTCCCGGTGTACCTGCTGCACCTGGGCCTGCGGCCGCTGGAGGTGGGCTTTGTCGCCACCGCCACGCTCGCCGGCTCCGGGCTGCTCACGCTGGGCGTGGGCTTGCGAGGGCAGCGGCTGCAGCGGCGCACGGTGCTGCTGGCGGCGTCGGCGCTGATGGCGTTCACCGGTTTCGCCCTGGCCGCGGTGCACGGCTTCTGGCCGCTGATGCTGGTCGCGCTGGTCGGCACGCTCAACCCCTCGGGCGGCGACATCAGCGTGTTCATGCCGATGGAGCACGCGACATTGGCCGAAGACACGCCGCCCGCCAAGCGCACCGCGGTGTTCGCCCGCTACAGCCTGGCCGGCACCCTGGCGGCCGCCGTCGGCGCGCTGGCCGCGGGCCTGCAGCCGCTGGCCGTCCAGGCCACCGGCCTGGACGAAGGCACCACGCTGGCGGCCTCGTTCGCGCTTTACGGCCTGCTCGGCATCGCCGTCGCCTTCGTCTACCGCGGCCTGCCGCGCCACCAACACACGGCATCGCCAGCGCCCACCGCATCGGCGCTCGGGCCGTCGCGCAAGCGCATCTACGTGCTGGCGGGCCTGTTCAGCATCGACGCGTTCGGCAGTGGCTTCTTCGTGCAGTCGCTGCTGGCGCTGTGGCTGTTCCAGCGCTTCGGCATGTCGGTGGAAGCGGCCGGGTCGCTGTTCTTCTGGACCGGCGTGCTCACCGCGTTTTCGTACCTGGCGGCGGTGCGGCTGGCCGGGTGCATCGGCCTGGTGCAGACCATGGTGTACACGCACCTGCCGTCCAGCCTGTGCCTGATCGTCATCCCGTTCTGTGACAACCTGTCGGTGGTGGTGGCGCTGCTGCTGGCGCGCAGCGCGCTGTCGCAGATGGACGTGCCGACCCGCAGCTCGTACGTGATGGCCATCGTGCAGCCTGAGGAGCGGGCCGCGGCGGCAAGCGTGACCTCGGTGCCGCGCAGCTTCGCATCGGCGGTGAGCCCCGCGCTGGCGGGCTGGATGCTCACCGCATCCAGCTTCGGCTGGCCGCTGGTGGTGGGCGGCGTGCTGAAGGTGGTCTACGACCTGATGCTGCTGGTGATGTTCGAGAAGGTGAAGCCGCCGGAGGAAGGGTGAAGCGCCTCCTTTTCATCTGCAGCCGCCTTGATGCGACCCGCCTTTATCTCGCCGCCTCGCCCAACCTCGCCCACCCTTCCCCACGCCGCAAGGCCGGCGCCCCCTGTGCCTGCTGCGTCTCCTGCGCCGTCTCCCGCCGGTAGATGCCGCAGCCCAGCACCACGTCGTCGACCCGCTCGATGTACACCGACTTGGGTTCCACCTGGCCGGTGCGCGGGTTCACGATGCGGTAGTCGTTCCAGCCGAAGCCGTTGGTGCGGGCCAGCTCCACGTTCTGGCGGACCATGAAGTTGCCGTCGGCGTCACGCCGTTCGCTGTCGTCGTGGCCCACGCGCGACGGGTCGGGCGCGTAGGACAGGCACACGCAGTGCATGTCCACCACGAAGATGTATTCCTCGCCGTTCCAGAAGCCCGATTGCCGGTCCATGAAGTCGCGGCAGGCCGCCTGCAGGCCGCTCTTGCGGATGTGGCGCGCGCCCGCCTTCACCAGCGCCACCACGCGCGCGCGCTCCTCTTCGCGGTCGGTCTTGAAACGGCCGATGGCGCGCACCAGCCGCGCCGATTCGGCGCCGAACGCTTCGGCCGAGCCGGCGGCCTCCTCCACCAGCGCGGCGTTCTGCTGCGTGGCGGAGTCGATCTGCAGAATGGCGCGGTTGATTTCCTCCACGCCCGTGCTCTGCTCGCGCGAGGCCTGGGCGATCTCGCCCAGCACCTGCGTGACCTGCTCCACGCTGGCCACCACCTCGCCGATGGTGCGCTCGGCGGCGGCCACGATCTCGCGGCCCTTCACCACGCTGCCGGTGGATTCGCCGATGATCTGCTTGATCTCCTTGGCCGCCTGCGCGCTGCGCTGCGCCAGGCTGCGCACCTCGGTCGCCACCACGGCGAAGCCGCGGCCCTGGTCGCCGGCGCGCGCCGCCTCCACCGCGGCGTTGAGCGCCAGGATGTTGGTCTGGAAGGCGATGCCTTCCACGCTGCCGAGGATCTCGCCCACACGCCGTGCGTTGTCGTCGATGCGCTTCATGGTCTGCGCCACGTCCTGCATGCGCCGCGTGCCGCCGATGGCGACCTCGCGCGACGACGACGCCAGCTGGTCGGCGCGCGCGCATTTCTCGGCGTTCTGCCGCGCCGAGGCCGCCAGCTGGGCGATGCCCGAGGCCGTTTCCTCCAGCGAGGCGGCCTGCTCCTGCGTGCGCTCGGACAGCTCGGTGTTGCCGCGCGCCATGCCGCGCGCGCCGGCGGCGATGGTCTCGGCGCTGGCCCACACCTGCTTGACGATGCCGCTCAGGCTCTGGTTCATGCGCATGATGGAATCCCACACGCGCCCCAGGTCCGTGCCCAGGTCCTGCATGGAATCGCGCGCCTGGCCGGTCATCAGCTCGCCGCCTGCGATGCGTTCGGTCACGTGGATCAACTGATCGATGCCGTGCGCGATGAAGGCATGCAGTGCCGCCAGCGCGTAGCAGGCCAGCGCGGCCAGCAGCACGACGGGAAGCGCCGCGGACAGGCTGCCCGGCGGTGCCACCGCTGCCGCCAGCACCGGCGCCAGGAACAGGATGCCCGCCAGCGCGAACGCCGTTCTCAGGCTCACCCGCCCCAGCACCCAGAACGCGGGCGTATACAGGGTTGTCACCATCGATGCCTCCTTGTTGCAGCTCATCCATGCTACGGCAAAACATGGCTGAGGCATTCTGGGGACTGCGTCCTACACACCACAGCAGGCGGCTCGCGGACAGTCAAAGTGAGCAAAAACGACCGTTCAGGGACCATGGCCAAGGAACAGACCAACAACGACCAGCATCCTGGCACCGCCATCGACACCGCGCAACGCATGCAGCTCGCGCGCGACCTGCCCCGGCACACGGTCGCGCTGGTGCTGGCCGGCGGGCGCGGCTCGCGCCTGTACGAACTGACCGACCGGCGCGCCAAGCCCTCGGTGTATTTCGGCGGCAAGTTCCGCATCATCGATTTCGCGCTGTCCAATTGCATCAATTCGGGCATCCGCCGCATCGGCGTGCTCACGCAGTACAAGTCGCACTCGCTGTTGCGGCACCTGCAGCGCGGCTGGAACTTCCTGCGCGGCGAGGCCAACGAATTCATCGACCTGCTGCCCGCGCAGCAGCGCGTGAACGAGGCCTACTGGTACCGCGGCACGGCCGACGCCATCTACCAGAACATCGACATCCTGCGCAGCTACCGGCCCGAATACATCCTGGTGCTGGCCGGCGACCACATCTACAAGATGGACTACTCGCTGATGCTGCTGGACCATGTGGAAAGCGGCAGCAAGTGCACGGTGGGCTGCATCGAGGTGCCGCGCATGGAAGCCACGGCGCTGGGCGTGATGGCCATCGACGAGCAGCGGCGCATCACCAACTTCCTGGAAAAGCCGGCCGAGCCGCCCGGCATGCCGGGCAAGCCGGACCGCGCGCTCGGCAGCATGGGCATCTACGTATTCAACGCCGACTACCTCTACCAGCTGCTGGAAGAGGAGATGTCCAACGAGAAGACCGAGCACGATTTCGGCAAGAACGTGATTCCGCGCGTGGTGGCCGAGGGCCGCGCGCTGGCGCATCCGCTCAACATGTCCAGCGTGCCGGCGGCCAGCCGCCACAACCCGTACTGGCGCGACGTCGGCACGGTGGACGCCTTCTGGGCCGCCAACCTGGACCTGGCCTCGCAGCTGCCCGAGCTGAACCTGTACGACAGCGACTGGCCGGTGTGGACCTATCAGGAGCAGCTGCCGCCCGCCAAGTTCGTGCCCGACGAGCACGGCCACCAGGGCGAAACCGCCAACGTGCTGGTGTCGGGCGGCTGCATCGTGTCGGGCTCGGCCATCCGCGAGGCGGTGCTGTTCTCCAGCGTGCGCGTGCATTCCAACTGCACCATCAGCCAGGCCGTGATCCTGCCCAGCTGCGAGATCGGCCGTGGCTGCCGGCTGCGCCGCGTGGTGATCGACCGCGGCTGCAAGATTCCCGAAGGCATGGTGATCGGCGAAGACGAACACCTGGACGCGCGGCGGTTCCACCGCACGTCGTCCGGGGTGGTGCTGGTCACGCAGGACATGCTGGCGAAGCTCTAGCCTGCCGGCTTCGGCTTGCTCTCCAGCAGCTTCACCAGCGCCCACAGCACCCGGTTGGCCGGCGTCGGCACGCCCAGGGCTTCGCCGCGCAGCACCACCAGGCCGTTGAGGTAGTCGATCTCGGTCGGCCTGCCGCGCGCCAGGTCCTGCGCGGTGGACGAGGACTGGGCGGGCATGGTGTCGACGATCCTGCGCAGGCTGGCATCGACGTCGCCGGGCACCTGCACGCCTTCGGCTTTCGCCACGGCCAGGCATTCGTTCACCACGTCGCGCATCACCTCGCGGACGCCGGCGCCCGGCACGGTTTCGCCGTAGGGCCGCTGCGCGATGGCGGAAATCGCGTTGTAGGCGCAGTTGATGACCAGCTTGAACCACAGCGCGCCGCGCACGTTGTCCGACAGCGTGACCTTCACGCCGGCCGCGGCCAGCGCCTGCGCCAGCGCCTGCGCCAGCGCATCGGCCATGGGGGACGGCTCGATCACCAGTTCGCCGCCGCCGTTGTGCCGCACATGTCCCGGGCCCGCCATTTCCGTGGCGACGTAGACCACGGCCGCGGCCACGCGGTGGCGCGGCAGCACGGCACGCAGCCGATCGGCGTTGTCCACGCCGTTCTGCAGGCACAGCACCAGCGCGTCGCTGGCCAGATGCGGCAGCATCTGCGCGCCGGCCGCTTCGGTGTCCATGGACTTCACGCAGAACAGCACCGCCTGCGCGCCGCGCACGCCCGACGCGTCTGTGGCGGCGCCCAGGCGCACCTGTTCGTCCCAGTCCTTGCTCTGCAGCCGAAGGCCGTCGCGTGCGATGGCCTCGGCGTGGTTCGGCCGTGCGACCAGGGTCACGGCATGGCCGGCGCGCGCCAGCATGCCGCCGTAGTAGCAGCCGACCGCGCCGGCGCCCATGACGGCGATGCGCAGCGGGGACGGGAGCGCGGGCGCGGGCGCGAAGGTAGGCAGATCGGGCATCGCGGAATCATAATCAGCGCGCAATGAACCACTGGCTGATGAAATCAGAACCCGCCGACGTGTCGGTGGACGACGCGCTGGCCGCGCCCCAGTCCACCGTTGCCTGGACCGGCGTGCGCAACTACCAGGCGCGCAATTTCATGCGCGACGGCATGCGGGTGGGCGACGGCGTGCTGTTCTACCACTCCAGCTGCGCCGAGCCGGGCATCGTCGGCATCGCGCGGGTGGCGTCCACGGCCTACCCGGACCCGACGCAGTTCGATCCCAAGTCGCCCTATTACGACCCGGCGTCCAAACCCGAGGAGCCGCGCTGGCTGCTGGTGGACGTGCAGGTGCTCCGAAAGATTCCCAACATCACCCTGCCCGTGCTGCGTGCGCGGCCCGAGCTGGCCGAGATGCTGGTGCTGAAAAAAGGCAACCGGCTGTCGATCACGCCGGTGGAGCCGAAGCACTGGAAGGCCATCACCGCCGGCCTCTGAACGGCCGGGCGGCGTCAGGCGTACAGCGCCTCGATCTCCGGGGCATACGTCTTGTAGATGCTGGAACGCCGCACCTTCATGGTGGCCGTGACCTCGCCGTCGTCGTGGTCCAGTTCCTTGGTCAGCAGGTGGAATTTGCGGATCTGCGCCACCTGCGCCAGCCGCTCGTTGCCGCGCCGGATCTCTTCATCCACCAGTGCACGCACGCGCGGGTTGTCCACCAGCGAACGGAAATGCGTGAAGGCCAGGCGCTGCGCCTCGGCCCACTTGCCCACCGTCTCGTAGTCGATCTGCACCAGCGCCGAGACGAAGCGCCGGCCCTCACCGATGACGATGCATTCCTTGATGAAGGGGCTGGCCTTCATCGTGTTCTCGATCTCCGAGGGCGTGAGGTTCTTGCCGCCCGCCGTGATGATGATGTCCTTCAGCCGGTCCACGATGCGCACGTGGCCGTCGGGCGCGAGCTCCACCACGTCGCCGGTGTGCAGCCAGCCATCCTGCAGCGCCGCAGCCGTCGCTTCCGGATTCTTGTAGTAGCCGCTGAACACCATGTCGCCGCGCACCAGCAGCTCGCCCTGTTCTCCCTGGCGCACCTCCACGCCCAGGGTGGGCGGGCCGACGGTGCCGATGCGCACGCCGTCGCCGCGGTGCCCGGTGACCATGCCGGCGGTTTCCGTCAGGCCGTACACCTCCACCAGCGGTACGCCCAGCACACGGAAGAAGCGCACGATGTCCTGCGGGATCGGCGCCGCGCCCGTCATGGCGACGCGGCACGCGCGCAGGCCGATGAAGTTCTGCAGCGCGCGGAACACCAGCCAGTACGACACGGCAAAGCGCAGCCGCTCGCCCAGCGACCACTCCGTGCGCGGCTTCTCCGCCATCGGCGCGCAGGCGGCGTATGCCCGGCGGAACAGCCAGCGCGCGGGAGCGCCCGCCTCCTGCATCTTGATGCTGATGGACGCGTGCAGCTTTTCCCAGATGCGCGGCACGCCGATGAACATGTTGGGCGCCACCTCGCGCAGGTCTTCCTGCACCGTGCGGATGGATTCGCCGAAATTCACCAGCGAGCCCAGGTACAGCGGCACGAAGCAGGTCAGCATCTGTTCGGCCACGTGGCACAGCGGCAGGTACGACAGGTGCGTTGTCTCCGTCGAGAGTTCCAGCCGGTCGACGATGCCGGGCACCACGCCGCGAATGGCGCGCCAGGACAGCATCGCGCCCTTGGGTGCGCCGGTGGAGCCGGACGTGTAGACCATCAGCGCCAGGTCGTCCAGCTGCTGCGCGCCCAGCGCTGCGTCGACGCGCTCGGGGCCTTCCTCGGCCTGCACCGCGGCGCCGGCCTGCTCCAGCTCGGCGAAGCTGAGGATGCGCGCGCGCTCCTCGGGTGCGTAGCTCGCCAGGCCCTTGGTCTCCATCACCACGATGCGTTTCAGGCGCGGCAGCTGCCCGATGCAGGCCAGGATCTTGTCGGCCTGCTCCTGGTCCTCGCAGACGATCACGTCGACGTCGGCATGGCCCACCACATACGCCACCTCGTTGGGCGGGCTGGTCGGATAGACGCCGACCGTCACCGCGCCGATGAGGCTCGCGCCCATCTGCGACAGTACCCACTCGAGCCGGTTCTCCGAGATCACCGCCACATGGCCGCCGCGCGGCACGCCCAGCGCCACGAAACCCAGGGCCACGTGGGTGGCGCGCCGCAGGTAGCCGGCCCAGGTGAGCGGCTGCCAGATGCCAAAGTCCTTCTGGCGGATGGCGATGCGGTCGGGCCGGATGCGCGCCTGCTCACGCAGCATCTGCGGCAGCGTTTTTTCCGGCAGCGGATTGGCGAAAGCCGCGTTCATGACAGCCAGCGCTTGCGGCGCTTGTAGTGCTTGAGCCCGCGGAAGCTCCTGGCCTGGTCGCCGCCGCCCAAGCCCAGGTAGAACTCGCGCACGTCGGGATCGGCCGCCAGCCGTTCGGCACTGCCGTCGATCACGATCTTGCCGTTTTCCATGATGTAGCCGCTGTGCGCCACCGCCAGCGCGATGCTGGCGTTCTGCTCCACCAGCAGCATGGAGACGCCGCGCTCGGCGTTGATGCGCGCGATGATGGTGAAGATCTCCTCCACCAGCTGCGGCGCGAGGCCGAGCGAGGGCTCGTCCAGCAGCATCAGCGTGGGCTCGCCGACCAGCGCGCGGCCGATCGCCAGCATCTGCTGCTCGCCGCCCGACAGGTACCCGGCCAGGCCTTTGCGCCGCTCGTGCAGGCGCGGAAAGTAGCCGTAGACGGCGTCGAAGTCGCGCGGCGCGGCGGCGCGGCCGGCCAGCGCGTAGGTGGCGGCGACCAGGTTCTCCTCCACAGTCAGGTCCTCGAACACGCGCCGGCCCTCCATCACGTGGCCCAGGCCGCGGTGCACCAGCTGCTGCGGCGCGAGCCGCGCGGTGTCCTGCCCATGCAGCCGGATCTCGCCGGCCTGCAGTTCGCCATCTTCCAGCGGCAGCAGGCCCGAAATCGCCTTGAGCGTGGTGGACTTGCCGGCGCCGTTGCTGCCCAGCAGCGCCACGATGCGGCCGCGCGGCACGGCCAGCGACAGGCCGCGCAGCACCTGCACGACCTTGTTGTAGACCACCTCGATGTTGTTGACCTCCAGCACGAGGTCAACCGTGGTTTCCTTTGCCCCCGCCGCAGCCACCGCGCCTGTTTCCACGCGCTTACAGCACGATCCAGTCGGACGCTGGCACCATCTTCTGCGCCTTCATGTCGGCGCGGTAGACACGGCCGACCGGGATGGAGTTGCCCTTGATGGTGACCGGCACGCCGATGATGCCGCCGGTGTCGAAATCCTTGATGGTGTTGAGCGAGGCCTTCAGGTTGGCGCCGGTCAGCGGCTTGCCCGCGTCCAGCGTGCGCCTGGCCGCTTCCACCAGCAGCATGGCGGTGAGAAAGCCCTGCATGTAGGCCGTGCTCTGGTACTCCGGGCGCATGGCGCGGATCTTGTCCAGCATGGGGGACTTGGCCGAGGTGTCGTAGTGGTAGCGGTAGGGCATCACGCCCATGAAACCGTCGCCCGCATCGCCCATTTTCATGACGGTGGAGCTGTCCATGGTCCAGAAGGTGCCCATCCACTTGCTGGTCATGCCCTGCTGCTTGCCCTGGGTGATGAACTCGGGAATGGGCGCCAGGATGTAGCCGTGGAAGATGGTGTAGTCGGGCGCGGCGCGGCGCAGCTTGATGACCTCGGTGGACACGTCCACGTTGCCGGGCGGCGTCATCAGCTTCACGGCCACGTTCAGGCCCATCTTCTTTGCGAGCGCCTCGCTCTCGTCGATGGGGTCGCGGCCGAACTCAGAGTCGGAATACACGAACGCAACCTTGGCGCCCGGCTTCTCCTTGGCGATGTGGCGCAGCAGGATGCCGATCATCTCGGTGTAGTCGGGGCCGACCAGGAACTGGTTGGGGTACTTCTTCGGGTCGTTCAGCTCGGTGGCGAACGAGGCGCCGGCCATCAGGATCTGGCCGTTGCGGTCCAGCTCGGGGTTGATGGTCTTGGCGAAGCCGGTGGAGTCGCCGTAATACAGGTTGACCTTGTTCTGGCTGGTGATCTTCTTGAACGCCGCCACCGATGCGTCGACCTTGTAGCCGGTGTCTTCGGGCACATAGCGCACCTTGCGGCCCTTGATGCCGCCCGCGTCGTTGACGATCTTCACGTAGTCGGCGATGCCGGCATTGATGCCGATGCCCGCGAAGGCGAACACGCCCGTCATCGGGATGGAGCCGCCGATGACGAGGTCTTCGGCGGCCTGCGCACGCACCAGCGACGGCGCGGCCAGCGCGGCGCCGGCGGCCAGCATGACGTCGCGGCGGCGGGGCGAGAAGCCGGAGCGGCGGGAGTGATCGGATGGCATGCTTGTCTCCTTGTCAGTTGCGGAAAGGCCAGAGATGGAAGAACCGGCGGATGCGCCGCCACACTTCGGCGAGCCCGTGCGGCTCGAACACCAGGAAGCCCACGATCAGCAGGCCGAACACCACGGTGCGCACGGGCGAGAGAAACACGGTCTTCTCGTTGCCGCCGGGCAGCAGGTCGAACACCAGCTTGAGCAGCTCCGGCACCATGGTCATGAAGACCGCGCCCAGGATGGCGCCGAGTACCGTGCCCATGCCGCCGACGATGATGGCGGCCAGAAAGAAGATGGACATCAGCAGCGGAAAACTCTCCGGCGTGACCACCCGGAAGAAGTAGGCCCACAGCGCGCCCGCCACGCCCGCGAAGAACGACGACAGGCCAAACGAGAGCAGCTTGTAGCGCAGGAGCGGGATGCCCAGCACGGCGGCGGAGATGTCGCGGTCGCGGATGGCGATGAAGGCGCGGCCCACGCGCGTGCGGAACAGGTTGGCCGTGCCCAGCAGCATCAGGATGGTGATGGGCACGATCAGCCAGTACAGGCGGAACGAGGTGTCCAGCGGCAGGCCGAAGAACATGGCCGGCTGCATCGACATGCCGCGCGTGCCGCCGGTAATGGCGAGGTTGGCGAACAGGTGGTGCGCGATGAACGAGGCCGCGATGGTGGCGATGGCCAGGTACAGGCCTTTCACGCGCAGCGAGGGAATGCCGACCACCAGCCCGCCCAGCATGGCCACCGCGCCGCCTGCGGCGATGTTCAGCAGGAATGGCAGGTTCCAGCGCGCCTGCAGGATGGCCGCCGTGTAGGCGCCCAGGCCCATGAACGCCGCCTGCCCGAGACTCACCAGGCCGGTGTAGCCCGTCAGGATGTTCAGGCCGGTGGCGCTGGCCACGTTGATCGCCACCAGGCAGGCCAGGTACAGCCAGTACTCGTTGGCCACGAACGGGAACAGCACCAGCAGCGCCGCGCCGGCCGCCAGCCACACCTTCTGGGTGGCGGAGTCGAACAGCACCGCGTCGGCGACGTAGCTTTCCTTGAGCGTTCCGATGCGCATGCGGAGTTCCTACAGGCGCTCGATCTCGTGCGTGCCGAACAGGCCGTAGGGCCGCAGCATCAGCACGATCACCAGCGTGACGAAGGTGGCGAGCAGCTTGTACTCGGCACCGAGGAAGGAGCCGGCCAGCGCTTCCACCAGCCCGATGAACAGGCCGCCGACCAGCGCGCCCAGGATGCTGTCGAGGCCGCCCACGATCACCACCACCAGCACCGACAGGCCGAACACGCCCATGCTGGAAGAGATGCCGCCGATGGCGCCGACCACGATGCCCGCCACCGCGGCGATCATGGCGGAGGCCACCCAGGCCAGCGAGAACACCCGCGGCACGTTGATGCCCATCATGTACGCCGCGCCCTGGTCGGAGGCGGTCGCGCGCAGCGCCACGCCGCCGCGCCAGAAGCGAAACAGCAGCAGCACCGCGGCGATCAGCACCACGGCGGTGAGCGCGCCGTAGGCCACTTTGGGCGCGATGAAGGCCTCTCCGATGGTCACGGGCGTGTTCGGCATGAACTCGGGCAGGCGGCGCTGGTCCGCGGTCCAGATGATTTCCACCAAACCGACCAGGATCGAGCCCAGGCCCACGGTCACCATGAACACGGAGATCGGCGGCTCGCCCAGCAGCGGGCGGATCATGGTGCGCTCGATGACCGCGCCCAGCAGGCCGGTGCCCAGCACCGCGCCCGGAATCGCCAGCCACAGCGGCAGCGCCAGCGTGGTGGCGAAGGCGAAGAAGAGATACGCACCCGCCATCAGCATCTCGCCGATGGCGATGTTCACCACGCGCGTGGCCTTGTAGACCAGCACGAAGGACAGCGCCGCCAGCGCATACAGCCCGCCGCCGGCCACGCCGGTGAGCGTGATCTCGAACAGGTAGCCCCAATCCATCAGGCCGCCTCCGCCAGCGGCGCGCTGGCCGACGCATCCGCTCCAGCGCCGCGCAGCCGGCGCCGCAGGTCGCCGACATCGCCTGAGCCGAGATATGCGCGCACCACTTCCGGATCCGCCTGCACCTCGGCCGGCGTGCCCTGCGCGATCACCTGCCCGAAATTGAGCACCACCACGTGGTCGGACAGGTCCATCACCATGCCCATGTCGTGCTCCACCATCAGCACGGTGATGCCCCACTCGCGCCGCACGTCGAGGATGAAGCGCGCCATGTCCTCGGTTTCCTCGCGGTTCATGCCAGCCACGGGCTCGTCGAGCATCAGCACCTTGGGCCGCATGGCCAGCGCGCGCGCCATCTCCACGCGCTTTTGCAGGCCGTACGGCAGCGCCGCCACCGGCGCGTGGCGGATGTGGTCGATTTCCAGAAAGTCGATCACGCGCTCCTCGATCTCGCGGCGCAACTCGGCCTCCTCGCGCCGCGCGCGGCCGGCGTAGAACAGCGCCTCCAGCACGTTGGTCTTCAGGTGCGCGTGGCGGCCCAGCTTGATGTTGTCCAGCACGGTCATGCCTCGGAACAGCGCGATGTTCTGGAAGCTGCGCGCCAGGCCCAGCTTGGCACGCTGCGGCGCGGGCACGCTGGCGATGTCGCGGCCTTCGAACACCACGCGCCCCGAGGCTGGGCGGTAGAAGCCCGAGATGGTGTTGAAGAGGGACGTCTTGCCCGCGCCGTTGGGACCGATGACGGCGGTGATGGTGCCCGGCTGCACCGAGAAGCTCACCTCGGTCAGCGCCTTCACGCCGCCGAAGGCGAGCGTCAACGCTTCCACGCGCAGCACGGGCGCGTCGGCGGCGGCATCGGATGGCGTGGTCGGCGTGGGTGGAGACATCAGGGTTTGCGCTGGCCGATGCGCAGCTTGTTTTCCGTAAACTTACTCACCGGTAACGTGCATCGATCTTCGACAGCTCGGCCGGCCAAGGCATCAGGACTTACCCGAGCGAACCCGCCCACCGAACCCGCAGATGACGACATCGCCGCCGCGCCGCAAGGCCGCTCCCGCCTCGCCCTGGACCAAGCCGGGCGCGCGGGCGCTGCAGCGCGAGAGCAAGCGCCAGGCGGTGCTGCAGACGGCCGCCAAGCTGTTCAACGAGCGCGGCTACCACGCCACCTCGCTGGACGACATCGCCGAGCGGCTGCACGTGACCAAGCCCACGCTCTACTACTACGTGAAGAGCAAGGACGACATCCTGCTCGAGTGCGTGCGCACCGCGCTGGAGATGATGCGCGGCGAAATCGACGCGGTGCGCGCGGCCGGCGGCCGCGCGCTGGACCAGCTGGTGGCCTGCATGCGCAGCTACGCGAACGTGGTGACGCAGGAGTTCGGCAAGTGCGTGATCCGCATCGGCGAGGACCCGCTGCCCGCGCCGCGGCGCAAGGAGCTGCGGCGGCTGAAGGCCGGCATCGACGGGCAGTTCCGCCACCTGCTCGCGCAAGGCATCGCCGAAGGCTCCATCGCGCCCTGCGATCCCAAGCTGGCCGCCTTCCTGCTCGCCGGTGCGCTCAGCTGGGTCGGCCGCTGGTACCGGGAAGACGGCGAGTTCACGCCCGAGCAGATCGCCGACCAGGCGGTGGCGCTGCTGCTGGGCGGCGTGCTGGCTAAGCCAATTCCTGCGAAAAAAGGTCCTGCGAAAAGGTCTTGAGGTATTTCATTCCGGAGTCGCACATCAGCGTGACGATGGTCGCGCCGGGCCCCAGGCGCTCGGCCAGGCGCAGTGCGGCGATGACGTTGCCGCCGGTCGATGTGCCGCAGAACAGGCCCTCTTCGCGCGCCAGCCGCCATGCCATGGCTTTCGCTTCGTCAGTGGACACGCGCTCGATGTGGTCTGCGATTCCGTCCCGCCAGAGCGGCACGATGTAGCCCGCGCCGACGCCGTCGATCTTGTGTGCGCCGGACGGCCCGCCCGACAGCACGGCGGACTCCGCCGGCTCGACCGCGACCATGCGGATGCGCGCATCGCGCTGCCGCAGCGCCTGGGCCGTGCCGCGCAGCGAGGCCGCGGTGCCGACGCTTTGCACGAAGCCGTCGATGCGGCCGCCGGTCTGCTCCCAGAGTTCCGCCGCCAGCTGCGTGTACGCGGCGACCTGGTCGGTGTTGCGCATCTGGTCGGTCAGGTAGGCGCCGGTGGCAGCGGCGATGCGGCCGGCCTCGGCGATCATGTTCTTGGTCAGCGTCTCGGTCATCCGGCCGCCGTCGCTCGGGATCAGCGTCAGCCGCGCGCCGAGCAGCCGCATGTGGTCGAGCTTCTCCCTGGCGAAGGCGTCCGAGCTCACGATATGCAGCGGATGGCGTTTCACGGCGCAGACCAGCGCCAGCGACACGCCGGTGCTGCCGCCGGTGTACTCGATCACCGCGCCGCCGGGCGGCAGCCTGCCATCGGCCTCGGGCGCCGCGATCATCGCCAGCGCCATCCGGTCCTTCATGCTGCCGGTCGGGTTCTCGCTTTCGAGCTTCAGCAGGATGCGGGCGCCGTTCGCCGGCACGACGTGCCGAAGCGGCAGCAGCGTCGTGTTGCCGATCGTCTCGAGGATGGTGGCTGGGGAGTGCGTCATCGGCGCATTCTGGCGGCGTGCGGCATGGCGCGGGGGTACGGAATCCGGACCACCGCACCGTACCGCGATGTGCTACTTTGCCGTGATGCCCGGCTATGGCCAGTTCTGCTCGATCGCGCGCGCCCACGAGGCCATTGGCCGGCGCTGGACCGTACTCGTGCTGCGCGAGCTGCTGTGCGGCAGCCGGCGCTTCAACGACATCCGCCGCGGCATCCCCCGCATCTCCAAGACCATGCTGTCCGAGCGATTGCAGGAGCTGGCGGACGCGGGCGCGGTCGTGCGCGAGCAAGGCGACGCGGGGCCGGAATACGCGCTCACCGAAGCCGGCCGCGAACTGGGCGCCGTCGTCATGGCGCTCGGCACCTGGGGCCAGCGCTGGCTGGCACGGCGGGCGCAGGACGAGGACCTCGACGCCGAACCACTCTTCGTCGACATGCAGCGGCGCGTGCGCCGCGACGCCCTGCCCGCCGCGCCCATCGTGGTGCGCTTCGAGGTGGACGGCGCTCGGCCGCGGTTCCTGCTGCTCAAGGCGTCGGAGGTGGCGTTCTGCCTGGAGAACCCGGGCTTCCCGGACCCGCTGCTGGTGCGCGCGAAGCTGCCCGCGCTGGTGGCCTGGTGGCGCGGCGACGTGAGCTTCCTGGAAGCAAAGCGGATGGGCCTGGAAGTACGCGGTCCCAGGCACCTGGCGGCGGCATTCCCCACCTGGTTCGACCGCTACCTGCTGGCGGACGTCGCCCAAGAAAAAAGCCGCCCGTAGGCGGCTTTCAGGCAAAGGGCGAAGCCCCCGCGTCAATCGCTGCTGGAGACTTCCTCCGGCTCGGGGCGCGACTTGCCTTCCTTCTTCGGCAGCGGCTGGATATCCAGCAGCACGTCGGCCACTTCGGCGCCCTTCTCGTCGGTCTTCAGTTCGATGTCCACCGTGAGGCGGCCACCGTCTGTCAACCGGCCGAACAGCAGTTCGTCAGCCAGCGAGCGGCGGATCGTGTCCTGGATCAGGCGCTGCATCGGCCGCGCGCCCATCAGCGGATCGAAGCCCTTCTTCGCCAGGTGCTTGCGCAACTGGTCGGTGAAGGTGACTTCCACCTTCTTTTCGGCCAGTTGCTGCTCCAGCTGCAGCAGGAACTTGTCGACCACGCGCAGGATGACCTGCTCGTCCAGCGCCTTGAAGCTGACGATGGCGTCCAGGCGGTTACGGAACTCGGGCGTGAACAGCCGCTTGATGTCGGCCATCTCGTCGCCGGCTTCCTTCACGTTCGTGAAGCCCATCACCGCCTTGTTCAGGGACTCGGCGCCCGCGTTGGTGGTCATGATGATGATCACGTTGCGGAAGTCGGCCTTGCGCCCGTTGTTGTCGGTCAGCGTACCGTGGTCCATCACCTGCAGCAGCACGTTGAAGATGTCCGGGTGCGCCTTTTCGATCTCGTCGAGCAGCAGCACGGAGTGCGGCTTCTTGGTGATGGCCTCGGTCAGCAGGCCTCCCTGGTCGAAGCCCACGTAGCCCGGAGGCGCGCCGATCAGGCGCGACACCGCGTGCCGCTCCATGTACTCCGACATGTCGAAGCGCAGCAGCTCGATGCCCATGATGTAGGCCAGCTGCTTGGCCGCTTCCGTCTTGCCGACACCCGTGGGGCCAGAGAACAGGAAGGCGCCGATCGGCTTGTCGGACCGGCCCAGGCCCGAACGCGCCATCTTCACCGACGCGGCGAGCACTTCCAGCGCCTTGTCCTGGCCGAAGACCACGCTCTTCAGGTCGCGCTCCAGCGTGGCCAGCTTGCCGCGGTCGTCATTGGACACCGAGGCCGGCGGAATGCGCGCGATCTTGGCCACGATCTCCTCGACCTCGGCCTTGGAAATCGTCTTCTTGCGCTTGCTCACCGGCAGGATGCGCTGGGCAGCGCCGGCCTCGTCGATCACATCAATGGCCTTGTCCGGCAGGTGCCGGTCATTGATGTACTTGGCCGACAGCTCGGCGGCCGCCTGCAGCGCCCCGGCCGCGTACTTCACGCTGTGGTGCTCCTCGAAGCGCGACTTCAGGCCCTTGAGGATCTCGATCGTCTGCTCCACGCTCGGTTCGACCACGTCGACCTTCTGGAAGCGCCGCGACAGCGCCGCGTCCTTCTCGAAGATGCCGCGGTACTCGGTGAACGTGGTTGCGCCGATGCACTTGAGGTTGCCCGAGGACAGCGCCGGCTTCAGCAGGTTGCTGGCGTCCAGCGTTCCGCCCGAAGCCGCGCCCGCGCCGATGAGCGTGTGGATCTCGTCGATGAACAGGATCGCGTTGGGCTTGTCCTTCAGCGAGCGCAGCACACCCTTCAGGCGCTGCTCGAAGTCACCGCGGTACTTGGTGCCCGCCAGCAGCGCGCCCATGTCCAGCGAGTAGACGCTGGAGTCGGCCAGGATCTCCGGCACTTCCTTTTGCACGATGCGCCAGGCCAGGCCTTCGGCGATGGCCGTCTTGCCCACGCCGGCTTCGCCCACCAGCAGCGGGTTGTTCTTGCGCCGGCGGCATAGGATCTGGATGACGCGCTCGACCTCGTATTCGCGGCCGATCAGCGGATCGATCTTGCCTTCCTTGGCCGCCTGGTTCAGGTTCTGGGTGAACTGCTCCAGCGGCGAGGCCTTCTCGTTCTTTTCGCCACCCGACTCGTCGGCTTCGCCCGAGGAGGCTTCACCGCTCTTGGTGGGCTCCGGCGGGTCGCTCTTCTTGATGCCGTGGGCGATGTAGTTCACCACGTCGAGGCGGGTGACGCCCTGCTGGTGCAGATAGTAGACGGCGTGCGAGTCCTTCTCGCCGAAGATCGCCACCAGCACGTTGGCGCCGGTGACTTCCTTCTTGCCGTTGCCCGTGCTCTGCACGTGCATGATGGCGCGCTGGATCACGCGCTGGAACCCCAGCGTGGGCTGGGTGTCCACGTCGTCGGTGCCGGCGACCTGCGGGGTGTTGTCCTTGATGAAATTGGACAGCGACTTGCGCAGGTCGTCGATGTTCGCGGAACACGCCCGCAGCACCTCGGCCGCGCTGGGATTGTCCAGCAGGGCCAGCAACAAATGCTCCACGGTGATGAATTCGTGGCGCTGCTGCCGCGCTTCCACGAACGCCATATGGAGGCTGACTTCCAGTTCCTGGGCAATCATGAGCTTTCCTTTTGCCTTGCTACGTTCACAACTAACTCTATCCTTCTTTGAGCACCCTGCTAATCCAGGGGTTCGCTCAAACACTGCAGGGGATGTCCCGCATGCCGGGCTGCATCCTGCACCTGCTGTACTTTGGTGGCAGCCACGTCCTTGGAGAACACGCCGCACACGCCTTTTCCGTCTAGATGGATCTTGAGCATGATCTGGGTGGCGGCTTCGCGGTCCTTGCTGAAATACTCCTGTAGGACCACCACCACGAATTCCATCGGTGTGTAGTCGTCGTTAAGCATGACGACCTGGTACATCTGCGGGGGTTTGGTGCGCTGGGTACGCCGCTCCAGCACCACCGACCCGCCATCATCCGGCGGCGGCCGCGTTGTCGGCGCGACCGGCGCTGGTGTGGGTGTCTGACTGGCCATGAAAATCATTCTATCGACGGTGACAACCACCTGCCCCCTGCATGTGAATTGGAGGCGGTCCCGTCACATTCAAGCGACAGCCCCGCAAGATGCCCGGCAGGCATGCCGGATTCTTCCGGACGCCCTCCCTTTTTCGCAGTCTGTAGGAGTGGATACGCGGGAAAAACTTTCATTAAGTGGAAATATTGACACCCTGACCCGAACTGTCGCACACTCGCCCGCAGGTTGAGGGAAGCAAAAAAAGGGGGGCGCGACAATGGCGACCGGCACAGTCAAATGGTTTAACGACGCTAAGGGCTTCGGCTTCATCGAGCCCGATGGTGGTGGCGCCGATGTTTTTGCGCATTTCTCCGCGATCGCGATGGAGGGATTCAAGACGCTCAAGCAGGGCTCACGCGTCACGTTCGAGCTGCAGCAGGGCCCCAAGGGCCAGCTGGCGCAGAACATCCAGGCCGAGCCCGGCATGATCCGCACCCTGGACGGCCCCGACGCCATCGAACGCCCTCCGCGCCAGCCCAAAGTCCGTGCCCCGCAGTTCCACGCGGTGAGCCACGGCGAACAACAAATAGGCAAATAAGGCCGCAGGGCCGAAAGAAAAGCCGCCCGGGGGCGGCTTTTGGTGTTTGGTCAGTGCCTCAGATGTAGCCGAGGCCGTTGGACACCAGCCCGGTGAATCCGATCTGATCCAGGTTGAGCTGGTCGTCCGCCGCCACCATCGCCAATCCGGTCTGCGAATACACGCCTTGCTGCAGCAGCGCAACGAACGAGGCGCGCGTCTCCGCGCCCCGGCACGCTGTCGATGAAGGTGTAGGTGTCGTCACTGAAGGTGATCGTGTAGTCGCTTGCGTTGCCCGCGAACACGGCGACGTCGTTGCCGCTGTCGCCGCGCAGGACATCGTTGCCCGTGCCCCCATTGAGCGTGTCGTCACCTTTGCCACCATGCAAGGTGTCATGGCCGCCAATGCCCATCAGGGAGTCCGGGTCGATGGAGCCGATGATGAAATCGTTGCCCGGCGAGGTCACGCTGGACACCGGAACCAGCTGGCTGGCGCCGAGCGCCTGGTCCGCAAACACGAACCACTCGATGTTGGATGTGACGTCGGTGCCGTCGCGGCCATTCACGAGATCGACCAGCGTGTAGCTGTTGCCGCCGGCGTCGTAGGTGATGCCGTACTCGGCATAGTTGCCGGAGAACACCGCAGTGTCGCTGTCGTTCTGTCCGTCCAGCACGTCGTCTCCGGCGCCGCCGGCGACGCCCACCAGGGTGTCGTCGTCCTTGCCGCCGTACAAGGTGTCGTTGCCACCGAGGCCGAAAATGCCGTTTGCATTGTCGTCGCCGGACAGGCTTTCGCCAGCCGGGGTTCCCGTCTTGTCGCCGCGGCGGCCATCGGCGTCCCGCACGTACCCCTTCAGCACTCCCTCGTGCTCGAACCCGAACTTGCGCGCCACCTTGGCTGCGTGCGGGTTCTCCGCGTAGAAATACGCGGTGAGCCGCTCGACTCCCGCGCGCGCGCCGAGGAACTCGGTTGCGAGGTAGGCGGCCTCCATCTGCGCCAACCCCGGCGCCTGCCGCAGCACGCCGATCAGGAACTCGGCGCGCCGGTGCGCGGGCGAATAGTCCGTCGCGCTCACGAAGCCGATCGGGCCCGTGGGCGCATGAATGGTCCAGTGCAGCGCCTTCGCCTCGGTCAGGATGCCCGCGTGCTCGCGCGCAAGGATGCCTGCCAGCGCCGCGTCGTCGGCCGGCAGCGCACGCGCCGCGCGGTTGAATTTGCGCATGAAGTCGGCATCGGCCCAGCAGGCGCGCACGAGCGCGACGTCGCCAGCGTCGCGCCGGCGCAGCGTCACGCGGCGGCCTGCGATCGGCGCCCACCAGAAGTCCTCGTGCTCGTAAAGCAGCGACTTCAACGACGCCGAGGCCGCGAAACCCGGTTGCGCGCGCAGCAGCGCGCGCGCCTCGGCGAAAGCACCGCGTAGGCGCAACTGGCGCAACTGCTCGGCGAGCGGCGGCTTGTCCCCCATCCTCGTCTCCAAAAAAGAAAAAGCCCCGGCGGCAGAGCCGTCGGGGCCGTTGTGATTCAGGCGCCTTGCGCGCCGCTCACATGTTCTCGATCATCACTTGGCCGAAGCCCGAGCAGCTCACCTGGGTCGCGCCTTCCATCAGGCGGGCGAAGTCGTAGGTGACCTTCTTGGACAGGATGGACTTTTTCATCGAGCTGATGATCAGGTCTGCGGCTTCCTTCCAGCCCATGTGGCGCAGCATCATCTCGGCCGAGAGAATTTCCGAGCCCGGGTTGACGTAGTCCTTGCCGGCGTACTTCGGCGCCGTGCCGTGCGTGGCTTCGAACATGGCAACCGAGTCGCTCAGGTTGGCGCCAGGGGCGATGCCGATGCCGCCCACCTGTGCCGCCAGCGCGTCGGAGATGTAGTCGCCGTTGAGGTTCAGCGTGGCGATCACGCTGTATTCGGCCGGGCGCAGCAGGATCTGCTGCAGGAACGCGTCGGCGATGCTGTCCTTGACGACGATGTCCTTGCCGGTGCGTGGATTCTTGAACTTGCACCACGGGCCGCCGTCGATCAGCTCGGCGCCGAACTCCTTTTGCGCCAGCGCGTACGCCCAGTCGCGGAAGCCGCCTTCGGTGTACTTCATGATGTTGCCCTTGTGCACGATGGTCACGCTGGGCTTGTCGTTGTCGATGGTGTACTGGATCGCCTTGCGCACCAGGCGCTCGGTGCCCTCGCGCGATACCGGCTTCACGCCGATGCCCGAAGTGTTGGGGAAGCGGATCTTCTTGACGCCAAAGTCTTCCTGCAAGATCTTGATCAGCCTCTTGGCCTTCTCGCTCTCGGCTTCGAATTCGATGCCGGCGTAGATGTCCTCGGAGTTCTCGCGGAAGATGACCATGTTGGTCTTGTGCGGCTCCTTCACGGGGGAAGGCACGCCGTCGAAATACTGGATCGGCCGCAGGCAGACGTAGAGGTCCAACTCCTGGCGCAGCGCCACGTTCAGCGAGCGGATGCCGCCGCCCACCGGCGTGGTGAGCGGGCCCTTGATGGACACCACGTAGTCGCGCACAGCGTGCAGCGTTTCGTCGGGCAGCCACACGTCGGGGCCGTACACCTTGGTGGATTTCTCGCCGGCGTAGACCTCCATCCAGTGGATCTTGCGCTTGCCGGCATAGGCCTTGGCCACCGCGGCGTCCACCACCTTGAGCATGACGGGCGTGATGTCCAGGCCAGTGCCGTCGCCTTCGATGTACGGAATGATCGGCTGGTCCGGCACGCTCAGAGACATGTCGGCGTTGACGGTGATCTTTTGGCCCTCGGCGGGCACTTTGATGTGCTGGTACATGAGAATGCGGTTAGGTGAACGGCCGTCTGCAGGCCCTGGGCGCCTTGCGGCAAGCCGCAATTCTAGCGATGAAACCGGCGGAGACTTTTTCAGGGCTGCGCGCCGCGGATCTGGATGACGATCTAAGGGAAATCCCGGTGTCAACCGACCGCCGGCACACGCCGTTACGGATGAGCCCTTCCAGACTCGGAAGGAAATTTTGAAAACCCCTTTCGAAAGGACTCCACCATGAACAAACTCCTCGCTGCCCTGATCGCTTCCCTGTTCGCCGTCTCCACCGCCTTCGCCGCCTCGCACGCCGGCGCCCCGATGGCCGGCGCTTCCGCCGCCAAGCCGGCCGCCTCCGAAGCCAAGCCGGCTGCGAAGGCCGGAAAGAAGGCCCCCAAGAAGAAGGCCAAGGCCAAGGCCAAGATGACGACCGAAGAAAAGAAGTCCTGATCCCAGGGTAGCTTTCGAGAAATGCCCGCCGCAAGGCGGGCATTTCTCATTGGTCGTCCACAATACGAAGCCATGAAACGCACCATCCTCGCCGCCGCCGTGCTCGCCGCCAGCATGGCGGTCCAAGCCCAGGAACCCCAGACGGCGCTGCAGCGGGTGAAGATCGGCGCCGGCCTGCACCAGATCGACGCACAGGTCGCCGTTGCTCCCGATGAGCGCGCCACCGGCCTCATGTGGCGCAAGGAAATGCCTCAGCAAGAAGGCATGCTGTTCGTGTTCGAGATGCCGTCGCAGCAATGCTTCTGGATGAAGAACACGCTGCTTCCCCTGTCCGCAGCCTTCATCGCCGACGACGGCACGGTGGTCAACATCGTGGACATGAAAGCGCAGACGCTGGAGCCGCACTGCTCGGCCAAGCCAGTGCGCTACGTGCTGGAAATGAACCAGGGCTGGTTCGCCAAGCGCGGCGTCAAGCCCGGCTTCAAGCTGGCCGGCGCCCCGTTCGAGCGCCGGTAGCGTTCAACCGAAGTTCTTCTCGGCGAACTGCCAGTTCACCAGCTTGTCGAAGAAGGTTTCGACGAACTTCTGGCGCAGGTTGCGGTAGTCGATGTAATAGGCGTGTTCCCACACGTCCACCGTCAGCAGTGCCTTGTCGGCGGTGGTCAGCGGCGTGCCGGCGGCGCCGGTGTTGACGATGTCCACGCTGCCGTCGGCCTTCTTCACCAGCCAGGTCCAGCCCGAGCCGAAGTTGCCGACCGCCGACTTGACGAAGGCTTCCTTGAAGGCGGCTTGGCTGCCCCACTTCTTGTTGATCGCCTCGGCGAGCGCGCCGGCGGGCTCGCCGCCGCCCTGCGGCTTCATGCAGTTCCAGAAGAAGGTGTGGTTCCAGATCTGCGCGGCGTTGTTGTAGATGCCGCCGGAGGACTTGCGGATGATGTCCTCCAGGGGCATGTTCTCGAACTCGGTGCCCTTCTGCAGATTGTTGAGGTTCACCACATAGGCGTTGTGGTGCTTGCCGTAGTGGTATTCCAGGGTTTCCTTGGAATAGTGCGGAGCCAGCGAGTCGATCGCGTAAGGCAGCGGGGGCAGCGTGTGTTCCATGCTTCTTCTTCCTCGTGATGTGGGGATCCTGAACGCGCGATTCTAGGGACCATTTGGGCGGCGCGACATGACTTGGAGAGCAACCTCGCCATCGGCAAGGACAGCGCGCACGGCCTCGCCCGGATGGGCTTGCCGCACGCTGGTGATGGGGTGGTCCTGGGCATCGGTCAGCAGCGCATAGCCGCGTTGCAGCACCAGTTTCGGGTCCATCAGCTGCAGCCGCAGCTGCAGGCGGTCGAGCTCGCCGCGTGCGCTGTCGAGCCTCTGGCGCACCGCCCCCGCCCAGCTAGAGGCGACGATGTCCATGCGTACGCTTTCGTGCTGCGCCCGAGCGGCCAGGCCGTAGCGCAGGCGCTGCGCGCCATGGCCGATCCGCATGCGCTGCTGCGCCAGCAGCGTGGAAGGACGGCCCAGCCGAGCGCCGGCCTGGTCGATGCGCTGGCCGGCCGCATCGACGCGGCGCCACACCACCGCTTGCAGACGCTCCTGGACCGCGTCCAACCCATCAAGCCAGTCCCGCCGGGAATGCGCGGCCAGCTCGGCCGCGGCGGTCGGCGTCGGCGCGCGTACGTCGGCGCAGAAGTCGGCGATCGTGAAATCGGTTTCGTGGCCGACGCCGCACACCAGCGGCACAGGGCTCTGCGCGATGGTGCGCGCCAGCCGCTCGTCGTTGAAGGCCCACAGGTCCTCCAGCGAGCCGCCGCCGCGCACCAGCAGGATGGCGTCGAGCCGGCCCTCGTCGGCCAACCGGTATAGCGACTGCAATGCGGCCACCAGCTCGCCCGGCGCCTGGCTGCCTTGTACCGAGGCCGGCGCCAGCACCACCGGAATGTGCGGCGCGCGGCGCCGCAGGCAGGTCAGCACGTCATGCAGCGCCGCCGCGCCGGGCGAGGTCACCAGGCCGAGCGCGCGCGGCAGCGCCGGCAGCGGACGCTTTCGGCTCGGGTCGAACAGCCCCTCGGATTCCAGCTTCGCCTTCAGCCGCAGGAACTGCTCGAACAGCGCGCCCTGCCCAGCGCGGCTCAGGCTCTCGACGATCAGTTGCAGGTCGCCGCGCGGCTCGTAGACGGCGAGCCGGCCCAGCACTTCCACCATGTCGCCTTCGCGCGGCAGCACCTCCAGCAGGCTGGCGGCACGGCGGAACATGGCGCAGCGCAACTGGCCCGCGGCGTCCTTCAGCGAAAAATAGCAATGCCCGCTGGATGCGCGCGAGAAGCCCGAAATCTCTCCGCGGACCGCCACGGGATTGAAGCGCGCCTCCAGGGCATCAGCAACGGCGCGGCACAGAGCACCGACTTGCCAGACGCGCGGCGCCAATCCTGGGTTCTCGCGTTCGCCCATCAGCAAAGATGCGGCCTGGCGCGCACTTGCGAACCGAACTTAGTCCACAGAACAGCGCGAGCGGGAGCCATACACTGGGTTTCCCCTTGTAACGACGATTCTTCCGAGCAAGCTCTTGATTTCATTAATCTTTTTTCTGCTCAATTTGTCATCGATCTGTCACCGCGCAGCACTGGCGCGGCTTAGCGCACCGCAGGGGGTAGTTTTTGCACAAAGTTATCCACACAATTTGTGAGTGTCGTCCTACTACCACGGGCGTTTGTCTGACAATGGCACGGCTGCTCCATAATCGGCCGCAATCGCAGTAACCGCAGGCGGAGACCCCTTTTTGTTTTCGATCATACAAGCCGCAGGCTGGCCGATCTGGCCCCTGGTTGCGTGCTCCGTGCTGGCGCTCGCCCTCATCATCGAGCGCTTCGTGAGCCTCAAGACCGCCAAGGTCGCTCCGCCGAATCTCCTGGAGGAGGCGCTGACCGTGTCGCGCACCGCCGTCCCCACGCCCGACGTGGTGCGGCAGCTGGAGCAGAACTCGGCAATGGGCGAGGTGCTGGCCAGTGGCCTGCGCGCGCTCAACGCCGATGCGCGCTGCACCGACGCCGACCTGCGCGCCAGCATGGAGAACACCGGCCGCGCCGTGGCGCACCGGCTGGAGCGCTACTTGAACGCGCTGGCCACCATCGCCTCGGCGGCGCCGCTGCTGGGCCTGCTGGGCACGGTGATCGGCATGATCGAGATCTTCGGCTCGCAGTCGGCTGCGGGCGGCGCCACCGGCGGCAACCCGGCGCAGCTGGCGCACGGCATCTCGGTGGCGCTCTACAACACGGCCTTCGGCCTGATCGTGGCGATTCCCTCCTTGATTTTCTGGCGCTACTTCCGCGGCCGCGTCGACGAATACCTGCTGGCGCTGGAACTCTCGGCGGAGCGCTTCGCGCGCCACCTCACCACGCTGCGCCGCTGAGGCGCAACGCGCTTGATGAACTTCCGCCCCCGCCAAAAGGATGAGCCGGAGATCAACCTGATCCCGTTCATCGACGTGCTGCTGGTGATCCTCATCTTCCTGATGCTCACCACCACCTACAGCAAGTTCACCGAGATGCAGCTGAAGCTGCCGGTGGCCGACGCCGACGCGCAGCGCGACTACCCCAAGGAAGTGATCGTGGCGGTCAGCAACGACGGCCGCTACATGGTCAACCGCAGCCCGGTGGACGGGCGCAGCGTCGACGCGGTGGCCGCCGCGATCGGCGAAGCGGCCAAGGGCGGCAAGGACAGCGTGATCGTCATCAGCGCCGACGCTGCGGCCACGCATCAGTCGGTCATCATCGTGATGGAAGCGGCGCGCCGCGCCGGCCTGTCGCAGATCACCTTCGCCACGCAGTCTTCGGCCCAGGCCGGGACGCGCTGAGCCCATGCGCGAGGCGCTGCAGCGCGCCTGGCTGGACCGCGGCGCCCTGGCTTGGCTGCTGCGCCCGATCTCCCTGGTGTTCGGTGCCTTGGCAGCTGCCCGGCGCGGGCTGTACCGGGCGGGCGCACTGCGCAGCACCCGGCTGCCGATTCCAGTGATCGTGGTCGGCAACGTGCTGGCTGGCGGCGCCGGCAAGACACCGGTGGTGATCGCCCTTCTTGAACACCTGCAGGCCCAGGGCCTGCGCGCGGGCCTGGTGTCGCGCGGCTATGGGCGTGCCGGGGATGATTGCCGCGAGGTGGCGGCCGATGGCGATCCGCATGCCGTGGGCGACGAGCCGCTGCTGGTGAAACAGCGCACCGGCGCGCCGGTGTTCGTGGCGCCGCGCCGCGCCGAGGCCGCACTGGCGTTGCTGCGTGCCTATCCGGCCACCCAGGTGATCGTCAGCGACGACGGCCTGCAGCACTACGCCCTGGCGCGCGACATCGAGATCTGCGTGTTCGACGAGCGCGGCGCCGGCAACGGCTGGCTGCTGCCTGCCGGGCCGCTGCGCGAGCCCTGGCCGCGGCCGGTCGACCTGGTGCTGCGGCCGCAGCAGGCCACCGGCATCCAGGGCTTTACCGTGCGCAGGACACTGTCCGACTACGCCTTGCGGGCCGACGGCACACGCACCCCACTCTCCGCGCTGCGCACGCAGCCGCTGCGTGCGGTGGCCGGCATCGCGCGTCCGGCGGCCTTCTTCGCCATGCTGCGCGAGCGGGGCCTGCACCCCAGCAGTTGTACCGCCCTGCCCGACCACGCCGAATTTGACGCGGGCGATTTTGCCGATGCCACGCCGCTGGTCTGCACCCAGAAGGATGCCGTCAAGCTGTGGCGACTGCGCTCGGACGCCTGGGCCGTGCCGCTGCAGCTGGACATCGAGCCCGCGTTTTGGGATGCGCTGGATCGGCTGCTGCACGCAAAGTTATCATCGCGCCATGGATCCCAAACTGCTTGAGCTGCTGGTCTGCCCCGTCACCAAAGGACCGCTGGACCACGACCGCCGCAAGCAGGAACTCATCTCGCGCAGCGCCCGGCTGGCCTATCCCATCCGCGACGGCATTCCCATCCTGCTGGAAGAAGAAGCGCGCACCCTGAGCGACGAAGAGCTGGAGCAGCTGCCGCGCCGCACGCCGCTGGTCTAGCCACCGGCCGGCCATGCGCTACACCGTCCTGATTCCCGCCCGGCTGGCCTCGACGCGGCTGCCCGATAAGCCACTGGCCGACATTGCCGGCAAGCCGATGGTGGTGCGTGTCGCCGAGCGCGCGCGCCGCTCGGGTGCGCACCAGGTGATCGTCGCCACCGACAGCGCCGCCATCCGCGACGCCTGCGCCACGCATGGCGTGCAGGCCGTCATGACGCGTGCCGACCATCCGTCGGGTAGCGATCGCCTGGCCGAAGCCTGTGAGCAGCTCGGACTGCAGGACGACGACGTCGTAGTCAACGTGCAGGGCGACGAGCCGCTGATCGACCCGGCGCTGATCGACGCGGTCGCACAACTTTTGCTGCAACGCACCGAAGCCGCCATGAGTACGGCCGCGCACCCGATCGCCGACATGGCCGAGCTGCGCAATCCCAACGTCGTGAAAGCCGTGCTGGATGCGAACGGCATGGCGCTCTACTTCAGCCGCGCACCGATCCCCTGGTGGCGCGACGGCTTCGCGCAAGGCGTGGAGAAGCTGCCGGAACCGGCGCCGCTGCGCCACATCGGCATCTACGGCTACCGCGCCGGTTTCCTACGCGCTTTCCCGCGGCTGCCGCAGGCGCCGATCGAGGTCACCGAGGCGCTGGAACAACTGCGCGCGCTGTGGCATGGGCACCGCATCGCCGTGCACGTGAGCACCATCGCCCCAGGCCCCGGCGTGGACACGCCGGAAGACCTCGAGCGCGTGCGCCGGCACTTTGCGGCCCTGCCTCCTGACGGCCCAGCGTAAGGTCCGCGAAACACCCCATGCTATCCTTTGCGTCAATGAAGGCGCAGGGCCGGCCAGAGGAGAAACGGCACCGCGGCGCCGCCGGTTTCCAGACTTCCGAGGACATCCATGAGACTGATCTTGTTGGGCGCGCCGGGCGCAGGCAAAGGCACGCAGGCCGCGTTCCTTTGCCAGAAATACGGCATCCCGCAGATTTCCACCGGCGACATGCTGCGTGCCGCCGTCAAGGCCGGCACGCCGCTCGGGCTTGAAGCCAAGAAGGTGATGGATTCCGGCGCGCTGGTCAGCGACGACATCATCATCGGCCTGGTCAAGGAACGCCTCGCGCAGCAGGATTGCGCGAACGGCTTCCTGTTCGACGGCTTCCCGCGCACCATTCCGCAGGCCGAGGCCATGAAGGCCGCCGGCGTGAAGCTGGATTACGTGCTGGAGATCGACGTGCCGTTCGAGGCCATCGTCGAGCGCATGAGCGGGCGCCGCTCGCATCCGGGGTCGGGCCGCACCTACCACCTGAAGTTCAATCCGCCCAAGGCCGAAGGCAAGGACGACGTCACCGGCGAGCCGCTGATGCAACGCGACGACGACAAGGAAGACACCGTCAAGAAGCGGCTGGAGGTCTATGCCGCGCAGACCCGTCCGCTGGTGGAGTACTACTCCAACTGGGCCAAGGCGGAACCGGCCGACTCGCCCCAGTACCGCCGCATCGACGGCATGGGCACGGTGGACGAGATCACTGCCCGTGCCCTGCAGGCACTGGCCTGACGCGGGCGGCCGGCGCGATCACCGGCCTGCCAGCAGCGACAGCAGAAGATCGATGCGCGCCTTCACCGGCGACTGCGTCGAGTGCGGCAGGCGGTCGGCGGCGTGGCCCAGCACCACACCTTCGGCACAGCGCGTGCAGCGAACAACCTTGACGCCGCGCGCCTGCGCATCGAGCAGCGCGGCCTCCAGCCCCTGGCTGAGCGAGCCGTTGCCGGTGGCCGCGACGACGATCCCATCGATGCCCTGCGCCACCAGCGCCTGCACGACCGCACCGTCCGCGCCGGCGTGGTTCAGCACCACTTCCACCCGCGGCCATGCGGCCTCGCCGGCCATCGTGTCCACCGGCGGCTTCGCCCCGTCCGAAAGCGCTGCAGGCCAGTTGCGCTTCAGGCGGATGCGCCCTTCCTCCACGTAGCCGATCGGCCCCGCCTCGCCCGAGCCGAACGCGTCGAGCCGGTAGGTGTGCACCTTGCGCACGTCCACCGGGTCGTGAATCTCGCCTGAAAAGACCACCACCACGCCGCTGGCGCTGGCGGCGCGCGCCACGCACACCGCATCGGCCAGGTTGCGTGGCCCGTCTGCGTAGGGCGAAGTGGCGGGGCGCATCGCGCCGGTCAGGACGACGGGCTTGCGCGGCGCGAGCAGCGCCTGCAGGAAGTACGCCGTCTCCTCCATGGTGTCGGTCCCGTGCGTGACGACGATGCCGGCAACGTCGTCTTGCTGCAGCCAACGGGCGCAGCGCAAGGCCAGCCTGCGCCACGTGGCGCAGTCCATGTCCTTGCTGTCGACCTGCGCGACCTGCTCGCTCGCGATCGCCTGGCCGCCTAGCCCCGGCACGTCGCGCAGCAGGTCCTCCACGGAGACCTCCGCGGCCCGGTAGCCGAGCGCGTCGTATGCGGCCTGCGCCCGTCCCGCAATGGTTCCGCCGGTTCCCAGAACCACGATTTTTTTGTCCTTCACTTGCACTTCCCGGAAAACTGTTTAAAAATACAGGTACTGGATATCAAAACAGCCCCTGCGCAGGAGCCCTTTGCCATGATGGATTCGCCCAAGCTCACCGCCCGACAACAGCAAATCCTGGAATTGATCCAGAGCGCCATTGCGCGCACCGGCGCCCCCCCCACACGCGCCGAGATCGCGGCCGAGTTGGGCTTCAAGTCCGCCAACGCGGCCGAAGAACACCTGCAGGCCCTGGCACGCAAAGGCGTCATCGAACTGGTGAGCGGCACCTCCCGCGGCATCCGCCTGCAGAGCGAGACGCTTCGCTCCATCAACGAATCGCGCATCAAGCAATTCTCCCTGCCCCTGCAAAGCCTGGCGCAGCTGGCGCTACCGCTGGTGGGCCGGGTTGCGGCGGGTTCACCCATTCTCGCGCAGGAGCACGTGGACCAGACCTACTACGTGGAAAGCAGCCTGTTCCAACGCCGGCCCGACTACTTGTTGAAGGTGCGCGGCATGTCCATGCGCGATGCCGGCATCATGGATGGCGATCTGCTGGCCGTACAGTCCAGCAAGGACGCGAAGAACGGCCAGATCGTCGTGGCACGCCTGGGCGAGGAAGTCACCGTCAAGCGTTTCCGCCGCAACAAGCACCTGATCGAGCTGCACCCGGAGAACCCCGACTACCCCACCATCGTGGTGGAGCCGGGCGAGCCGTTCGAGATCGAAGGCATCGCGGTCGGCCTGATCCGCAACACCATGCTCATGTAAGCGCAGCGCGCTTTTTCATTCCGGCCTGGCGCAGGTGGCAGGCGTATGGCAACAGTGCCATCACCCTGCGGCAGTCCGTTCAAGCAATCCTGCCTGTGTTCAACCTCTGTTGTTCAAGGAGTGTCACATGGCGATCGCATTGTTCACCTTCGACGGGCTGTTTGCCCGCCTGCAAACCTTGCTGCGCGCATTCGCGGCGCGCCACGCACGGCAGCAAGCACGGGAAACCGCGTCAGGCTGCCAGCAGCCGCGCGCAATGCCTGCCGTCCCGGCCGCCGTGCCGCGCGCTCGCCCGTTGCGCGTGGTGCGCGTGTTCGAAGGGCCGCAGCCCCGCGCCGCAGCCGGGCGCATGGTGATCTCCGGCCGACTCGCCGACGTGTGCGCCGAGCTGGACCGAATGGCGGCAGTGGAAGCAGCCAGCTAAAGCGGGCTCAGGCCTGCGAGCCCCTTAGATAGTCGCTCTTGCCCAGTTCCACGCCGTTGTGGCGCAGGATGTCGTAGGCAGTGACGACGTGGAAGAAGACGTTGGGCAGCATCCAGTGCCGCAGGTAGTCCTCGGCCTTCATGGTCCGCGTCTTGTCGCGGCTGATCGGGAAGGTGATGTCCTTGTCCTCGGTGCCGTTCATCGCCTCGGGCGTCACGGTGGCCAGGAAGTCCAAGGTCTTTTGCACGCGCGCCTTCAGGTCGGCAAAGCTCACTTCGGTGTCGTCGAACTTCGGCGCCTCGATGCCGGCGATGCGCGCCACACCCAGCTTGGCGCCGTCGCAGGCAATCAGGATCTGCCGCGTGAAGGGCAGCATGTCCGGTGCCAGGCGGAATTGCGTGAGCGCTGCGGGGTCGATCTTGCGGGCCTGCGCATGCGCCTCGCCCTTGTCGAGGACGTGCATCAGGCTGCGCAGAATGTGCTGCACGGTAGGAATGCTGGCCGAATACATGGTAATTGCCACGAAAGTCTCCTCGGTGTGTGATTGAGCGGCGGAAAGCGCGATCCTAGCGCCGCGTGGCCTGCTCTGCAGGGAGAGGGGCGATGCGCAAGGCACAATCCGGGCATGAACATCGTGATCCTCGACGACTACCAGGACGCGGTCCGCAAGCTGCAGTGCGCCACCAAGCTGGAGCCGTACCCGGCCAAGGTTTTTACCAACACCGTCAAAGGCATCGGCCAGCTGTCCGTGCGGCTGCGCGACGCCGACGTCCTCGTGCTGATCCGCGAACGGTCCCACTTCAGCCGCCAGCTCCTCGAGAAGCTGCCGCGGCTCAAGCTGATTTCGCAAACCGGCCGGGTCGGCGCCCACATCGACATCGAAGCCTGCACCGAGCGCGGCATTGCCGTGGCCGAAGGCGTGGGCTCGCCAGTAGCACCGGCCGAGCTGACCTGGGCACTCATCATGACGGCGATGCGGCGGCTGCCGCAGTACATCGCCAACCTCAAGCACGGCGCCTGGCAGCAGTCGGGTATGAAGGCCGGATCGATGCCGCCCAATTTCGGGCTCGGCATGGTGCTGCGCGGCAAGACGCTGGGCATCTGGGGCTATGGCAAGGTCGGCCAACTGGTGGCCGGCTACGGCAAGGCCTTCGGCATGCGCGTGCAGGTCTGGGGCAGCCAGGAGTCGCGCCAGAAGGCGGTGAGCGACGGTTTCCAGGCGGCGCCCAGCCGCGAGGCGCTGTTCACCGAGAGCGACGTGCTGAGCCTGCACCTGCGGCTGAACGAGGAAACCTTCGGCATCGTCCGCCTGGACGACCTGAACCTGATGAAGCCGACCTCGATGCTGGTCAACACCTCGCGCGCCGAGCTGATCGAGCCCGACGCGCTGATCGCCGGCTTGAACCGCGGGCGCCCCGGCTTCGCCGCCATCGACGTGTTCGAGAGCGAACCCATCCTGCAGGGCCATGCCCTGCTGCGGCTGGAGAACTGCATCTGCACGCCGCACATCGGCTATGTGGAGCAGGAAAGCTATGAGCTGTACTTCGGCGCGGCTTTCGACAATGTGATCAACTTCATCCGCGGCACCCCGACCAACATCGTGAATCCGGGCGCCCTGCAGGTTCGCCGCTGATTCTCGCGGCGGGCCGCCCCCGCCGAGAACCACCACCTTGTCACTGACCACCACCGCTTCATCCGCGGCGCGCCCGGCCTTGCCGGCCGTGCTGTGGCCGCTTCTCTTCGGCAACTTCGTCATCGGCAGCGGCGTCATGGCCGTGCCCGGCACGCTCAATGAAATCGCCGCCTCGCTGCAGGTGTCGGTGGCCGCCGCCGGCCAGCTGATCTCCGCCGCCGCGCTGGTGATGTGCCTGGGCGCGCCGACGCTGGCTGCCCTGGTCGCCGGCTGGGACCGGCGTCGCCTGCTCGCCATGTGCCTGCTCTGGTACGGCGTGCTGCACTTTGCCTGCGCTGGCGCGCCGAGCTTGGCCTGGCTGATGCCGTTGCGCGTGCTGTGCGTCATCGCGCCGGCCATCTTCACACCGCAGACGGCTGCCTGCGTGGGCCTGCTGGTGCCGCCCGAGCAGCGCGGCCGTGCCATCACCTTCGTGTTCCTCGGCTGGTCGGTCGCTTCGGTGCTCGGCATGCCGATGGCCGCCTTCATCGGCGGCAACCTGGGCTGGCGCGCCGCCTTCGTCATGGTGGGGCTGATGTCGCTGGGCAGCGCCTGGTGGGTGTAGCGCTCCATGCCCGACGGCGTGAAGCCGTCCGCGCTGTCGCGCGCCGCCTGGGCCGAGACATTCCGCTCGCGCCCGCTCATGCTGTGCGTGCTGGTGACGGTGCTGTACGCGGCCGGCCAGTTCGTTCTGTTCTCCTACATGGCGCCCTACTTCAAGTACAAGCTGGCCGTCACACCGACGCAGCTGAGCCTGATGTTCATGTGGTTCGGCGCGTTCGGCTTCCTCGGAAACATGCTGATGGCGCGCCACATCGACCGCATCGGCGTGCACCGCGCGACGATCCTGGGCATCGCGCCGATCGCGTTCAGCATGCTGCTGATGCCGTTGGGCACCAGCATCGCGCTGGCTGCGCTGGTGGTGGTGCCGTGGGCACTGGGCTGCTTCTCGTCCAACTCGGCACAGCAGGCACGGCTAGTCAGCTTGGCGCCGCAGCTCGCCGCGGCATCGATCGCGCTCAATACCTCGGCCATGTACGCCGGCCAGGCCATGGGCGCCGCCAGCGGCGGCTGGCTCATCGCGCGCGGCGGCATGGATGACCTGCACTGGGCGGGCTTCGCCGTGCTGCTGCTGGCCATGGCCGCGAGCGCGTTCGCGACGCGGAGCGCGATGGCCCTTCGCCGATAATCGGCGCATGCAAATCCGCTACAAGACCGTCGGCATCGTCGGTGCCGGTGCCATGGGCCGCGGCATCGCGCAGATCGCGGCGCAGGCTGGCAGCACCGTCCGGCTGTACGACACCCAGGCCGCGGCCGTCGCCGTCGCGCGCGACGACCTCTTTTCCCAATGGGGCCGCCTGCAGGACAAGGGCCGCATGGACGCCAATGCGGTCGAAGCCTGCAAGGCCCGCCTGCTGCCCGCCGCCAGCCTGCAGGAGCTCGCCGACTGCGACCTGGTGGTCGAAGCCATTGTCGAGCGGCTGGACGTGAAGAAGTCGCTGTTCGCCGAACTCGAAGCCATCGTGCGCGACGACGCAGTCCTGGCCAGCAACACCTCGTCGCTGTCGATCACCGCCATCGCCGCCGGCATGATGCATGCCCAGCGCCTGGCCGGCTACCACTTCTTCAACCCGGTGCCGCTGATGAAGGTGGTGGAAGTCATCGCCGGCCTGAAGACCGACGCTACCGTGTGCGATGGCCTGGCGGAATACGCGCGCCAGATGGGCCACACCCCGGTTCAGGCCCAGGACACGCCCGGCTTCATCGTCAACCACGCCGGCCGCGGCTACGGCACCGAGGCGCTGCGCATCGTCGGCGAAGGCATCGCCGATTTCGCCACCATCGACCGCATCCTGCGCGACCAGGCCGGCTTCAAGCTCGGCCCGTTCGAGCTGATGGACCTGACCGCGCTGGACGTTTCGCATCCGGTGATGGAGTCCATCTACCACCAGTATTACGACGAGCCGCGCTACCGTCCGAGCGTCATCACCGCGCAGCGCCTGGCCGGCGGCGTGGTGGGCCGCAAGGTGGGCGAAGGCTTCTACCGCTACGTGGACGGCAAGGCGCAGGTTCCTGCCGAGCCGCCGGTGCCGCAGGTGGACGAGATGCCGCCGGTGTGGGTTTCCACCCGCGCCGCGCGCCGCGCCGAGCTGCACCAGTTGCTCAAGGACCTGGGTGCGACGGTCGAGACCGGCCAGTCGCCCTCGCTGCACGCGCTCACGCTGGTCGCGCCGCTGGGCTTCGACGTGACCACCGTCGCCATCGTGGAGCGGCTGGATCCGGCCCGCACGGTGGGTATCGACATGCTGATCGACGACGCGGCCACCAGGCGGCGCGTGCTCGCCACCAATCCCGCCACCCGCACCGACATGCGCGACGCGGCCCACGCCCTGTTCGCACGCGACGGCAAGCCGGTCAGCGTGATCCGCGACTCCGGCGGCTTCGTCACGCAGCGCGTGGTGGCCGCCATCGTCAACATCGCGGCCGATATCTGCCAGCAGCGCATCTGCAGCCCCAAGGATCTGGAAACCGCGGTGACGCTGGGCCTGGGCTATCCCCTGGGGCCGCTGGCCATGGGCGACCGCTGGGGCCCGTCCAACATGCTGGAAGTGCTGTTCAACATGCAGACCGTGTACGGCGACCCGCGCTACCGTCCCAGCCCATGGCTGCGCCGGCGCGGCGCCATCGGCCTGTCGCTGCTGCACGAAGAAGCCTGAACCTTGTCGCCACAGCAGGAACCCTCCGCATGACCACACCCGCCGAACTGAAAAGCGCCAGCCACGGCAGCACCCTGGTGCTGACCCTGAGCAACCCGGACCACCGCAACGCGCTCGGCCCGGAACTCTATGCGGCGGGCGTGGAAGCGCTGAACGCCGCCGACCGCAGCGCCGACGTGCGCAGCGTCATCATCGTCGGCGAAGGCAATACCTTCTCGGCCGGCGGCAACCTGCAGCGCCTGCTGGACAACCGACAGCGCGACCCGCAGGTGCAGGCCGACAGCATCGACGGCCTGCACAGCTGGATCGAGGCGATCCGCACCTTTCCGAAGCCGGTGATCGCCGCCGTTGAAGGCGCGGCCGCGGGCGCCGGCTTCTCGCTGGCGCTGGCCTGCGACTTCATCGTGGCCGCCGACAACGCGGTGTTCGTCATGGCCTACAGCAACGTCGCGCTCTCGCCCGACGGCGGCGGCAGCTGGAGCCTGAGCCGGTCGCTGCCGCGCCAGATGGTGAGCGAGCTGCTGATGTGCGCCGAGCGCGTCGAGGCGCGGCGCCTGCAGCAGCTGGGCGTGGTGAACCGCATCACGCCGGTGGGCGGCGCGCTCACCGAGGCGCTGGCGCTGGCCGACAAGCTCAACGAGCGCGCGCCCAACACGCTGGCCAGCATCAAGGACCTGATGAACGACGCGGCCGGCAGCACGCTGGAAAAGCACCTCGCCGCCGAGCGCCTGCACTTCGTGAAGAACCTGCACCACGCCAATGCCGGGATCGGCATCGCCGCCTTCCTGGCCAAGCAGCCGCCGCGCTACTCCTGAGGCGCCACTCCTGAGCTTGCCGCGGCGCGCGCAGACGCGCAGGCGACAATGAACGGGTTCGCAGTCACCCAAAAGACAGCCCATGGACGATCCCATTCTTACGATTGAAGAACGCGCAGCCATCAACGCGGGGCGATGGTTCTCATCGCTGTCGCCTTCGCTGCGCCACGACATTCTTCGATGCTCCTACGTCAAACGCTTCAAGGACGGCGACCTCATCGCCGCGCGCGGCGATCCGCCGGAGGAGTGGATCGCCTGCGCCAAGGGCGCGGTGCGGGTGAGTTCGACCTCCATCACGGGCAAGCAGGTCACGCTGACCTACGTGGAGCCGGGCATCTGGTTCGGCGACGTGGCGATCTTCGACGGCGACCGGCGCACGCACGATGCCTATGCGCATGGGGACACCACCATTCTCTGCGTGGCGCGCGGCGACCTGCGCAAGATCCTGGCGCAGCACGTGGAGCTGTACGAAGCCATGCTGCGGCTGCACGCGCGGCGCATCCGCCAGCTGTTCGGCCTGGTGGAAGACTTGAACACCCTGCCTCTGCGCGCGCGCTTGGCCAAGCAGCTGATGCACCTGATCCGCAGCTACGGCGTGCCCTCGCTGTCCGACGGGCGCGAGGTGCGCATCGGCCTGCAGCTGGCGCAGGAGGAACTGGCGCAGCTGCTGGGCGCCTCGCGCCAGCGCGTGAACCAGGAACTCAAGGCGATGGAGCGGGAAGAAGTGATCCGCATCGAGCCGGGCGGGCTGGTGGTGCGCAACCGCGACGCGCTGATGCGCATCGTCGAAGCCAACGACTGAGGAACGATTGACATGGGCGGCTACGACGACTACATCGGTACCCGCCCCGTGGCGGACACGCACGCCGTGGACACGCAGGTGCTGTCGGCCTGGCTGGCGGCCAACCTCGGGGGCTTCCGCGGCCCACTGACGGTGGAGATGTTCAAGGGCGGCCAGTCCAATCCCACGTACAAGCTCAACACGCCCGAGCGCAGCTACGTGATGCGCGCCAAGCCCGGCCCCGTGGCCAAGCTGCTGCCCTCGGCGCACGCCGTCGAGCGCGAATTCGCCGTCATGCGCGGCCTGGCCGGCACCGAGGTGCCGGTGCCCCGCATGCACTGCCTGTGCGAGGACGAATCCGTCATCGGCCGCGCCTTCTACGTCATGGAGTTCGTGGCCGGCCGCGTGCTGTGGGACCAGGCCCTGCCCGGCATCGACCCTGCCGAGAGCGCGGCGATCTACGACGAGATGAACCGCGTGATCGCGGCGCTGCACACGGTGAAGTTCGCCGAGCGCGGCCTTGCCGGCTACGGCAAGCCGGGCAACTATTTCGAGCGGCAGATCGGCCGCTGGAGCAAGCAGTACAAGGCGTCGGCCGACGGTGCCGGCCCCATGAGCCAGCCCATTCCCGAAATGGAGCGGCTGGTCGATTGGCTGCCGGCGCACATTCCGGCATCGGCGCGCGACGACAGCAAGGTCTCCGTCGTGCACGGCGACTACCGCCTGGACAACCTCGTATTCCACCCGAGCGAGCCGCGCATCGTCGCCGTGCTCGACTGGGAGCTGTCCACGCTCGGCCATCCGCTGGCGGACTTCAGCTACCACTGCATGGCCTGGCACATCCCGCACGGCAGCTTCCGCGGCATCGGCGGGCTGGACCACCAAGCCCTGGGCATCCCCGGCGAGGACGCGTATATCCGCCGCTACTGCGACCGCACCGGCCTCACCACGGTCGACGCGCTGAAAGCCGACTGGAATTTCTACATGGCCTACAACATGTTCCGCATCGCGGCCATCCTGCAAGGCATCGCCAAGCGCATCGAGGCCGGAACGGCCTCCAGCGCGCAGGCCACCGCATCGGCCGCCAGCGCGCGGCCGATGGCCACCCTCGCCTGGGGTTTCGCCCAACAGGCCTGACCCGCACGAGCACATTCCCCCCAGGCACATCGTTTTACCGGAGAGCACCACCCATGGATTTCGACTACTCGGCCAAGACCAAGGAACTTCAGGCGCGGCTGATGAAGTTCATGGACGACAACGTCTACCCGGCCGAGAAGGCCTATGCCGAAGAAATGGCCGCCAACACGGCGGCCGGCAAGCGCTGGAGCACGCTGCAGACGGTGGAGAACCTCAAGGCCAAGGCGCAGGCCGCCGGCCTGTGGAACCTGTTCCTGCCCAAGGACACGGCGCAGGCATCGGGCTATGAAGGCGCCGGCCTCACCAACCAGGAATACGCGCCGCTGGCCGAGATCATGGGCCGCATTCCGTGGGCCAGCGAGGTGTTCAACTGCTCGGCGCCCGACACCGGCAACATGGAGACCATCGCGCGCTACGGCTCCGAGGAGATCAAGGCCACCTGGCTCAAGCCGCTGCTGGAAGGCCGCATCCGCTCCGCCTTCGCCATGACCGAGCCGGAGGTGGCTTCGTCGGACGCCACCAATATCTGCACGCGCATCGAACGCCAGGGCGACCACTACGTCGTCAACGGCCACAAGTGGTGGATCTCCGGCGCGGCCGACCCGCGCTGCAAGGTCTTCATCACCATGGGCAAGACCGATCCCGACGCGCCGCGGCATTCGCAGCAGAGCATGATCGTGATTCCGGCGGATGCGCCCGGCATCCGCATCGTGCGCCCGCTCAACGTGTTCGGCTACGACGACGCGCCGCACGGCCACGTGGAGATGTACTTCGAGAACGTCAAGGTGCCGGCATCCGGCATCCTGCTGGGCGAAGGCCGCGGCTTCGAAATCGCGCAGGGGCGCCTGGGCCCCGGCCGCATCCACCACTGCATGCGCCTGATCGGCCTGGCCGAGCGCGCGCTGGAGCTGATGTGCCGCCGCTCGCTGTCGCGGGTGGCCTTCGGCAAGGCGGTGGCGCAGCAGGGCGTCACGCAGGAACGCATCGCCGAGGCGCGCTGCAAGATCGACATGGCGCGCCTGCTCACGCTCAAGGCCGCCTGGATCATGGACGTGGCGGGCAACAAGGTCGCCAAGACCGAGATCGCGATGATCAAGGTGGTGGCACCTACCATGGCCTGCCAGGTGATCGACTGGGCCATGCAGGCGCACGGCGGCGGCGGCGTGAGCGACGATTTCCCGCTGGCCTACGCCTATGCCGGCGCGCGCACACTGCGCTTCGCCGACGGCCCGGACGAGGTGCACCGCAACGCCATCGCCAAGTGGGAGCTGGGCAAGTACGGCAGCTACGGCCGCGATGCGGGCGTCCCCGTCACGCGCGGGAGCTGAACGCCTTCAACGCGGACTCGCAGGCGGTGGTGAACACCTGCAGCGCATGCTGCAGCGTGCCCATGTCCGGCGGTGAGCGCTCCATGCGCAGGTAGGCCTTGCCGCGCGTCAGCAGCAGCAGGAACGGCACCTCGGCCGAGGGCGCCGGGGCGGGCCAGGCGTCCAGTGCCGCGGCAAGCGCGGGATCGACCCAGGCCATGGCGTCCTCGCGCGAATCGCCGACCACGGCATAGCGGCCCCAGAACGCCTCGGGCAACTGCGACCAGCCCATCTCCTCGTACGTCGCGAGCCAGCGCATCTCCTCGGGCAGGTCGGGAGTGGAAGTGGTGCGCAGCGTGTCGGTGATCACGCTGTAGGCCTTGCGCTCCAGCGCGCTCTTGAGCGGGCGGTTGATCACCATCAGCGAGGGCTCGCGCGCCAGGCGCAGGTCGGCGCGCGCGCGCAGCTCCTCGCCGCGGATGTAGTTGCGCGTGGGGGGCCCGCTTCCAGGCGCCACTGCCGGCCGCCGCCCACCTTGCCTTCCAGCGCCACGGTCTGGCCGTCGCCTTGCAGCGACACGGCGAAGCCCTGGGTGCCGGCCCACTCCGACATGGGCCCGTGCGCCAGCTGCGAGGGCGTCGCGGCATCGCCTTCGTCCTTCACCGCGCGGGAAGAAAAAGTCTTTTTGATCCGGTCGAACATGGCGCCGCCTTCCCCGTCAGGGTTTCCGGGATTATCTGTTCAATCGCTGAGCTGCAGAAAGCCGGGACCGTCAGCGCTGGGCGAACATCGCGCGAAAGCGCGACGGCGGCGCGCCGGCCACGGCGCGGAAGGCCTGGCGCATCGCCTCGGCCGAACTGAAGCCCACGCGTTCGGCCACGCTCTCCAGCCCGCGGCCGCTGCGCTCCAGCAGGTCCTGCGCCGCCAGCACGCGCTGGCGGCGCAGCCATTCGTTGGGCCGCATGCCGGCTTGCTGCGTGAAATGCCGCAGGAAGCTGCGCTCGCTCATGCCAGCCTTGCGCGCCAGGTCCTCGATGCGCATCGGCCGGGCCAGGTGCGCGCGCGCCCAGTCCATCACCGGCGCCAGGGCCTGCGCCTCCTCGCGCGGCACCGGCCGCGGCACGAACTGCGCCTGCGTGCCTTCGCGCTGCGGCGGCGTCACCATGGTGCGCGCCACCAGGTTGGCGGCTTCGGCGCCGTGGTCCTTGCGCACCACGTGCAGGCAGGCGTCGATGCCCGCGGCGCTGCCGGCCGACGTGATCACGTCGCCGTGGTCCACGTACAGCACGTCCGGGTGCAGCAGCACGCGCGGATACATGGCGTGGAAGCGCTCGGCGTAGCGCCAGTGCGTGGTGGCGGCGCGGCCGTCCAGCAGCCCGGTGGCGGCGAGCACGAAGGCGCCGGAGCAGATCGACACCAGCCGCGCGCCGCGGCGGTGCGCGCGCACGAGCGCGTCGACCATGGCCTGGGGCGGCGGCTCGGCCACGTCGCGCCAGCCCGGAATGATGATGGTGTGGGCGCGCTGCAGCAACGCCAGGCGGCCCTGCGCCTGCACGCGCAGTCCGCCCCTCGTGCGCAGCATGCCGGGTTCGGCCTGCACCATGCGAAAGCGGTAGAGTGGCCGCGCGAATTCGGGCCGCTCCAGGGCGAACACCTCGGTGGCGATGCCGGCTTCGAACAGCGCCAGCCTGTCGTAGGCCAGACAGGCGACCAGCGGCGGCGGGGTGTCGGGTTTCATCAATGGCTCGGCTGTGGCTGAATTTCTTGGAAGACTGGCATTTTCGCCACTTTCCTGGCACGCAGCCTGCGGCGATCATTGGGTCAACGAAGAAAAGGTTTTGGCAATGGATTCAGCAGTGGCAACAGCACGGCGCGTGCGCGATCCCGCCATGCTGGGCGCGGTCCTGGTGTTCCTCTCCGCCGCGGCGTTCGGCAGCATGGTGGTGTTCGGCCGCTGGGCCCTCGAGGACGGCGTCCCGCCCATCAGCCTGCTGTTCCTGCGCTTCGCCATCGCGGCGCCGGTGTTGGCCTTGCTGGCCCGCTCCCAGAATGCGGCCCGCCCGCGTGGGAGGGCGGCGCTGATCGCCGTCATCATGGGCGCCGCCTACGTCGGCAATTCGCTCTCGTATTTCGTCGCACTGGGCCGCATTCCGGCCGCAACGGTGGTGGCGCTGTTCTTCACCTACCCGGTGTTCGTGATGGTCGCGGCGCGCTTCTTCGATGCCGAACGCATCGGCGCTGCCGGCCTGGTGGCATTGGCGCTGGCCGTGGCGGGCGCCGTGCTCAGCGTCGGCGGCGCCGGCCTGCAACTGGACAGCGGCGTGCTGCTGCCGCTGCTGGCGGGCGGCTTCTACACAGGCTACGTGGTGCTGGCGCGCAGGACCGCTTCGGTCCATCCGTTCGCCAGCGGGGCGCTGATCACCGGTGTGGCGGCCATCGTCTTCGGCGTGCTCGCGCTGCGGCAGGGTCTGCAGCTGCCGCACTCGTTCAAGGGTTGGTTCGCCATCCTCGCACTAGCGCTGCTGTCGTCGGTGTTCGCCATGGCGGCGTTCCTGGCGGGTGCCGCGCGGCTGGGCGCCACGCGCTCGGCGATCATTTCAGCGGCGGAGCCGGTGGTCGCGGCGCTGCTGGCAGCGCTGGTGCTCGGCGAGCCCGTGCACGCGGGCGCCGTGCTGGGCCTTGTGCTGATCACGGTGTCGACGGTGCTGGTGGTCTCCTCGCGCGCGGCATCGGCGGAGGCGACAGACTGAAATGAGAGCCGTGTTCCGGGGGGACTGGCCTGCCCGGAGGGACTCGAACCCCCGACCTGCTGCTTAGAAGGCAGCTGCTCTATCCGGTTGAGCTACGGGCAGAAAGAGCGCCGGGGGACGAGAAGAAACGAGTCCGCCGGCGCGCGCCATTCTCGCATTTTTGCGTGAGGGCGCTCCGCCGGCGGAGGCCGGGCCGCAAGGCCCGGGGAGAGGAACGGACAGCTTAGTTGCGGTCCGAACGGGCGGCACGGGTGCGCTTGCTGCGGCTGCCGCTCATGGCGGTCGTCGAGCCGCTGCCCGAAGCGCCCATGGTGGAGCCGCTGGTGCTGCCCGAACCGCTGGAGGCGCTGGTGTCGGTGGAGGAGCCGCTGGTGCCCATGGAGCCCGAGCCCGCGGTCGTGTTGCCCGACATGCCCGACGAACCCGAGCCAGTGGTGGTGGACCCCATGGTGCTGCCGGACGAACCCTTGCCGGTGGTCGCCCCCATGGTGCTGCCCGAACCACCCGTGCCCGTCGTCGAGCTGCTGGTGCCCGCGCCCACGGTGTTGCCGGAGCCGCCGGTACCCGAGCCGGTCGTGCCGCTGCCCATGCTGCTGGCGCCGCCGGAGTTGCTGCCGGTCGAGCCGCCGCTGGAGCC
>NZ_JACCWG010000335.1 GCF_013697775.1 Ramlibacter sp.
GGAACTCCTCGAAGAGATTTGCAAGAAAACAGGTGCTGGCAAGACCATACCTTGCAAATCCCGCGCCCATCAACCCGAAAAACTGCGAGCCAGATCAACGGGTTGCGGGTTGTTCAGGGCGGACTAACTAACGCCTTACCGGCGCGGTGACTGCCAGTCACCGCTTAACGCGGAATTAGATGCGCGCGGAAAGAGAATGGGTCCAATGCGCAACGACTTTCGATGGCGCCCTGCAGTTCAAAAAAGCGTGGCGCTCCCCTGAAATCAAACACACGGCACAAATGAAAAGCTGACTCGTGCTCCCGCGCGAACTCAAGCTCGTTTGCCGACACGAAGAATGGTGTCAGCTCTCCGAGGGCTGTTGTTTTCACTTCGACAAATCGATCGGCGCCGTTCTCGGTGAACGAGTGAATGTCGTAACCCAGCCCGTCACCGTCTTCTACTGCAACATGGCGAACCTTATCAGCGAGTTGAACGAGACCTCTCTGCGCAAGCCTGCGCCGCTCATATTCCAGGATCAAGAGCTCTCCAGCGCGTCCAAGCGTGCTGTTCCGGGCTTCGCGTTCAATGTAGTCGCGCTTGACTGCTCGGCGTTTTCGCGGAACGCCATCTCTCGCTACTTGGTTTTTTTGGCGTACAGCAGGAATTGGAACTTGCACCAGGTCATACGACGCGGGGTCAAGAGGAACGGCGGGCTTGTCGGTGAAGGAAATGGCAAGTTGGTCTAAAGCTGGTCGAGAGGCAAGCTGCTGTTCTAATACATCCAGCAAAAGCATCTGCTTATTCACGGCCGGCAAGTAACCCCTTAGAGGCGGATACCCAAGTTCCAATAGCGCAGCACTGACGTTTCGTCGCTTGAACTCAATTGCCGATTCAGAACGATTATTTAAGAGCGGCAGGAGAGCTCGTCGCTGCGAAGACTTGTTGAATGTCTGGCCAGCGAGCTCTCGGGCCAACATGTCCAAGTAATCAGAGACAAGAAGCTCAACCTCTGCTCTCGCCCAAACCTGAGATGCCTCCGCCTCTGACGCGATTTCTACCTGGGTGGCTACATTGAAACCGAGTTGCCGGAGCAACTTCACGACTTGAGTCTCCCCTCCCGAGAAATCCGTGGATCGAAGCGGCCCTCGTTCTGGGAAGCGAACTCCGTAAGCTGCTCCGATGATTGCCTTTGAGTCAGCCCACGTTCCCGTGAGTGGGTCTAGGACGAGATACTGCAAAGCTGAGCCGAAGCCGTACTTTTGCAAAAATGCTTCTCGGCCGATCGCGATGAACTCCCGAAGTGCGGCGTCGACTGCGTCGCTCGTTATCAGGTGCAATCCGATGGCCACGTCCGAGAGCTTGCTCTAACTACACGTCAATATTCGCCGCCCGCAACGCATTCGTCTCAATAAAGTCCCGCCGCGGCTCCACCTCGTCCCCCATCAGCATCGTGAACACCTTGTCCGCCTCGATCGCGTCTTCGATCTGCACGCGCAGCAAGCGGCGCACGGTGGGGTCCATGGTGGTTTCCCACAGCTGCGCGGGGTTCATCTCGCCCAGGCCCTTGTAGCGCTGGCGGCTGGTGGCGCGTTCGGCTTCGCCGATCAGCCAGCGCACGGCCTGGCGGAAGTCGCCGACCTTTTCTTCCTTGGCGCGCTCGCCCTCGCCGCGCTTGACCATCGCGCCCTCGCCCAGCAGGCCGCGGAAGGTGTCGGCGGCCGTGGCCAGCGCCGCGTAGTCGGCGCCGTGCACGAAGTCCTGCGTGATCACGCTGCTCTTGATGTTGCCGTGGTGCCGGCGGCTGATGCGCAAGATCGGCTTGTCGGCCCGCACGTCGAATTCGCTGGCCACTTCGGCCGCCGTGGCGTGCCCCGTGCCTTCGGTTTCCTGCAAACGCTTTTGCAGCAGCACGGCGCTTTGTTCCGCGTCGGCCACCGTGTCCAGGTTCAGGCGCACGCCGTCGGCCATGGCGCGCAGCGCCTCGGCGTCCATGAAGCCGCCCAGGCGGGCAATCACCTGCTCGGCCACCTGGTGCTTGCGCGCCAGTTCGGCCAGCGTGTCGCCGCTCAGCACCGTGGGGTTGGCGCCGCCCGTGTGCACGCTGGCGCCCAGCAGCGCAATGCGCAGCAAAAAGACATCGAGTTCGCTGCCGTCCTTCAGGTACAGCTCCTCCTTGCCGGCCTTCACCTTGTACAGCGGCGGCTGCGCAATGTAGATGTGGCCGCGCTCCACCAGCTCGGGCATCTGGCGGTAAAAGAAGGTGAGCAGCAGCGTGCGGATGTGCGCGCCGTCCACGTCCGCGGCGGTCATGATGATGATGCGGTGGTAGCGCAGCTTGGCCACGTCGAAGTCGTCCACGCCGCTCTTGCCCGATTCGGCCAGCACCTTGCCGATGCCGGTGCCCAAAGCAGTGATCAGCGTGACGATTTCGTTGGAGGTCAGCAGCTTTTCGTAGCGCGCCTTCTCCACGTTCAGGATCTTGCCGCGCAGCGGCAGGATGGCCTGGAATTTACGGTCGCGGCCCTGCTTGGCGCTGCCGCCGGCGGAGTCGCCCTCCACGATGTAGATCTCGCACAGCGCGGGATCCTTCTCCTGGCAGTCGGCCAGCTTGCCGGGCAGGCCCATGCCGTCCAGCACACCCTTGCGCCGCGTCATTTCGCGGGCCTTGCGCGCCGCCTCGCGCGCGCGCGCCGCCTCGACGATCTTGCCGACGATGATCTTGGCGTCGTTCGGCCGCTCCTGCAGGAAGTCGTTGAGCTTGTTGGCCACCACGTCTTCCACCGGGCCGCGCACTTCGCTGGAAACCAGCTTGTCCTTGGTCTGGCTGGAGAATTTCGGTTCGGGCACTTTCACGCTCAGCACGCAGGTCAGGCCTTCGCGCATGTCCTCACCGGAGATTTCCACCTTGGCCTTCTTGGCCAGTTCGTTGTCGTCGATGTACTTGTTGATGACGCGCGTCATCGCCGCGCGCAGGCCGGTCAGGTGGGAGCCGCCGTCGCGCTGCGGAATGTTGTTGGTGAAGCAGAGCACCTGCTCGTTGTAGCCGCTGTTCCACTGCATGGCCACTTCCACGCCGATCATGCTTTGCTGGTCGCTCAGCTTCTCGCCGATGGCCGTGAACGCGTTCGGGTGCAGCACCTGCTTGCCCTTGTTCACGTACTCCACGAAGCCCTTCACACCGCCCGCGCCGGCAAAGTCGTCTTCCTTGCCGGTGCGCTCGTCCAGCAGGCGGATGCGCACGCCGTTGTTCAAAAACGAGAGTTCACGCAGCCGCTTGGCCAAAATCTCGTAATGGAAGTCGGCGTTTTCCTTGAAGATCTCGGTGTTGTCCGGAAGAAAGTGCACCTCGGTGCCGCGCTTGTCGGTGTCGCCCATCACCTGCATCGGGGACACCGGCACCATGGTGCCGTCCGGCGCCTTCCGGTCTTCCAGAATGCGGTTCTGCACGAAGCCGCGCGAGAACTCCAGCACGTGCATCTTGCCGTCGTTGCGCACCGTCAGGCGCAGCATTTTCGACAGCGCGTTCACGCAGCTCACGCCCACGCCGTGCAGGCCGCCCGAGACCTTGTAGCTGTTCTGGTTGAACTTGCCGCCCGCGTGCAGTTCGGTCAGCGCGATTTCCGCGGCGCTGCGCTTGAAGTCGTGCTTGTCGTCCCACTTGATGCCGGTGGGAATGCCACGCCCGTTGTCCACCACGCTGATCGAGTTGTCGGTGTGGATGGTGACCATGATGTCGTCGCAATGGCCGGCCAGCGCTTCGTCGATGGAGTTGTCCACCACCTCGAACACCAGGTGGTGCAGGCCGGTGCCGTCGGACGTGTCGCCGATGTACATGCCCGGGCGCTTGCGTACCGCCTCCAGGCCTTCCAGGATCTGGATGGAGCTCGCGTCGTAGTCGCCGCCGTTGGCAAGCGTCGGGGGCGTTTGCGGGGCGTTTTCGCCGTTGCCGCTGGACTCGGGTTGCGCGTGTTCTTCTGCAGCCATGTGTTCGCTTCTCTTAAATCCGCATCGGCATCACCACGTACTTGAACGCGGCGTTGTCCGGGTTGGTGACCAGCGCCGAGCTGTTGGCGTCGGCAAGTTCCAGTTTCACCATGTCCTGGCCCATGTTGGCCAGCGCGTCGATCAGGTAGGTGACGTTGAAGCCGATCTCGATGGCGTCGCCGCCGTAGTCGATGTCGAGTTCGTCGATGGCCTCTTCCTGCTCGGCGTTGTTGCTCGCCACGCGCAGGGTGCCGGGCTCGATGTTCAGGCGCACGCCCTTGAACTTCTCGGAGGTGAGGATGGCGGTGCGCTGCAGGCTGGCCAGCAGCGGCGCGCGGCCCAGGGTCACCGAGTTCTTGTGGTTCTTGGGGATGACGCGGTTGTAGTCGGGGAACTTGCCTTCCACCAGCTTGGTGACGAACTCCATGCCGTCGAAGGCGAACTTGGCCTGGTTGTTGGCGAACTGCATTTCGATGGCGCCTTCGCCGTCGGTCAGCAGGCGCTGCAGCTCCAGCACGGTCTTGCGCGGCAGGATCACTTCCTGGCGCGGCACTTCCACGTCGAGCATGGCGCTGGCATAGGCCAGGCGGTGGCCGTCGGTGGCTACCAGCGAGAGCTGCTTGCCTTCGGCCACGAACAAAATGCCGTTCAGGTAGTAGCGGATGTCGTGCACCGCCATGGCAAAGGACACCTGGTTCAGCAGGTCCTTCAGCGTCTTTTGCGGCACGCTGAAGGTGGGGCCGAAGCTGGGCGCTTCCTGCACCAGCGGGAAGTCCTCGGCCGGCAATGTCTGCAAGGTGAACTTGCTCTTGCCGCCCTTCAGAATCAGCTTGTTCTGGCTGGACTCCAGGCTCACGGTCTGGTCGGCCGGCATGGTGCGCAGGATGTCGATCATCTTGCGCGCGCCCACCGTGGTGGTGAAGCTGCCGCTGTCGCCTTCGAGTTCGGCCGTGGTGCGGATCTGGATCTCGAGGTCGCTGGTCGTGAACTGCAGGCTGCCGGCGGTCTTGCGCAGCAGCACGTTGGCCAGGATCGGCAGCGTGTGCCGCTTCTCCACGATGCCGGCGACCGACTGCAGGACCGAGAGCAGTTTTTCTTGTGTTGCCTTCAGAACGATCATCTCTGCCTCTTCTGGTGTTTTCTGTGTGGTTTCGGTTGGTCGCGCGGCGCGAAACCCCCATTTTCGCCGCAATTTTCGTTCGGGCTGAGCTTGTCGATGCCGCTACGGCCCTTCGACAGGCTCGGGGCGAACGGGCGCCAGTTCCCGGCGAACGGTGCTGCTGTCGGTCATCCCTTGAGCGTCTGCTCCAGCACGTGCAGTTGCTGGTTCAGCTCGGTCACGTTCTGGCGCTCGCCGGAGATCTTGCGCACGGCATGCAGCACGGTGGTGTGGTCGCGCCCGCCAAACAGCTCGCCGATTTCCGGCAGGCTTTTCTGGGTCAGTTCCTTGGCCAGGTACATGGCGATCTGCCGGGGCCGCGCGATGGAGGCCGGCCGCTTCTTGCTGTACATGTCGGCGACCTTGATCTTGTAGTAGTCGGCCACCGTCTTCTGGATGTTCTCCACGCTGATCTGCCGGTTTTGGATCGACAGCAGGTCGCGCAGGGCCTCCCGGGCCAGCGCGATGGAGATTTCCTTCTGGTTGAAGCGCGAATAGGCCAGGATCTTGCGCAGCGCGCCTTCCAGCTCGCGCACGTTGGAGCGCACGTTCTTGGCAACGAAGAAGGCCACTTCCTCGGGCATTTCGACGCTTTCGGCGCGCGCCTTGTTGATCAGGATGGCCACGCGCATTTCCAGCTCGGGCGGCTCGATGGCCACCGTCAGGCCGGAATCGAAGCGCGAGACCAGCCGCTCGTGGATGTCCGCCAGGCCCTTGGGATAAGTGTCGGAGGTCATCACGATGTGGCTTTTCTTGGCCAGCAGCGCTTCGAACGCGTTGAAGAATTCTTCCTGCGTGCGGTCCTTGTTGGCGAAGAACTGCACGTCGTCGATGAGCAAAAGGTCCAGCGAGTGGTACTTGTCCTTGAACTCGTCGAAAGTCTTGCGCTGGTAGGCCTTGACCACATCGGAAACGAATTGCTCGGCGTGGATGTAGAGAACTTTGGCCGTTGGCCGGTCTTCCAGCAGCTTGTTACCCACAGCGTGGACCAGATGGGTTTTTCCCAGGCCGACTCCGCCATAAATGAACAGCGGGTTGTACAGATGCCCCGGCGTGCCCGACACGTGCATGGCGGCGGCGCGCGCCATGCGGTTGGCCGTTCCTTCCACCAGGGTGTCGAAGGTGAGGCCCGTGTTCAGGCGGGTCTTGAAGGCCGCGAGGGCCGCGTCTTCGTCCGGCTCGGTGGACTCGGGAACCGAGGTCGGCACCACGTTGGTGGACGTGACGTATGTTCTGGTCGCGTTCTCGCGAGGAGTGATCGCTAACTCAAGCTGCACCGGCTGGCCGTAGATCTTTTCCAGCATGCCGGCGATGCGGCCGGCGTACTGGGCGCGGACCCAGTCGAGCTTGAAGCGGTTGGCCACATACAAAGTGACCTTGGAGAAGTCTTCCGACACCTGCGCCACCAGGGGCTTGATCCAGGTGTTGAACTGCTGTTCGGGCAGTTCCTGCGCGAGTTGGTCGACGCAGGCTTGCCAAAGGCTGTCCCCCGCGCCCAGGCTGGCCGTTGACGCCAGACTGTTGTGTTGCCCCTCACTCATGTTGCCGTTCGCCTTGTGGATTAGTTTCGCGCGCGAAACAGCGCATTCTAGTTTATGAAGACCTTATCCACAAAGGCGCCGGCGCTGCGCGAAGCTCAGGCGGCACCACGCAAACCGGCCATAAGCGATTGCCGGGCCATGGGTTTTCCGCGATAATCATGGGTTACCCTGAGATTCAATAGAGAACTCCGACCATGAAGCGCACCTACCAACCCTCCAAAGTCCGCCGCGCACGCACTCACGGCTTTCTGGTCCGCATGAAGACCCGTGGCGGCCGCGCCGTCATCAACGCGCGCCGCGCCAAGGGCCGCAAGCGCCTGGCAGCCTGAGCAAGCCGGCAAGGCAGCCTCCTTTTCCCGCCGGCGCTGGTCGCGACACTTTCGTGCAGCGGCTCAAGACCCGGGCGCAATTCGAGGCGGCCATGGCCGGCGCGACGGTGTCGCGCACCGCGCACTTTGTGCTGCACCGTGCGCCCGCCGGGCCTCCTTCCTTAGCAGGGCCTGGGTCCGATGAACCGCAGGCCCTGTTTGCCGTGCGTGAGGCCGCGGTGCCTGAAGTGTCCTTGGGTGCCGTCGTTCCCAAGCGCTGGGCCAAGCGCGCCGTCACCCGTAATGGCATCAAGCGGCAGATCTACAACGTGAGCATCGCCTTCGAAGCCCGCCTGGCCCGCACCGCCCACGTGGTGCGGCTGCGCAGCGGCTTTGCGCGCGAGCAGTTCCCCAGCGCCTGGTCCGACGCGCTGAAGCAGGCCGTGCGCGGCGAGCTGCTGCAGCTATTCGCAAAAGGCGGCGCGCGATGATGCGGCGCCTGCTGATCGGTGCGGTGAAGGGCTACCGGCTGCTGCTGTCGCCCTGGCTGGGCGGCGCCTGCCGCTTCACGCCCACCTGTTCCGTGTACGCGCTGGAGGCGCTAGAGCGCCACGGCGCGGCGGCCGGCAGCTACCTGGCCGCCCGGCGCATCGGGCGCTGCCATCCCTGGTGCGCCGGCGGGCACGATCCGGTGCCGGTTGAAAAACCGCGCCTGTTCGCGCATCTGTGCCCACCCTACCAAGACAAGAAAAATCCATGAACGACATTCGCCGCACCATCCTGTGGGTGATCTTTGGCTTTTCCATGGTGCTGTTGTGGGACCAGTGGCAGGTCTACACCGGGCACCAGGCCACTTTCTTCCCCAGCAAGAAGCCGGCGGTGACGGCCCCCGCACCGGCCGGCAC
>NZ_JACCWG010000376.1 GCF_013697775.1 Ramlibacter sp.
GTGGAGGGCAGTGGTTGGGGTGCCCGGGCGCAGGGTCCATTCACGGTCGCTACAGAGCTTGCGCGGCACCACCATGTTGACGACGAGATGTCCGCGCGCCAGGGCAGACGCCCGCGAGCGTGATCCCGGAGCCCGGGCACCCCAGCCACTGCCCGATGCCACCACGCAGGCGATCTCAGCCCGAAGGCTTCAACAGCACGACGACCGCCCCCGCACCGCCTTCGTCCCCCCGCGCCTGCACGAACGCCAGCACCTCGTTCTTCTGGATCAGCCAGCTGTGCACCTTGCCCTTGAGCACCGGGGTCTTGCCCGGGGAGCGCAGGCCCTTGCCGTGCACCACGCGCACGCAGCGCAAGCCGGTGCGGTACGACTCGCGGACGAAGCCGGCGAGCGCCTCGCGCGCATCTTCCCGCCGCAGGCCGTGCAGGTCGATCTCGCCCTGGATGCTCCATTCGCCGCGGCGCAGCTTGCGCGTCACGTCGGTGCCGACGCCGGGGCGGCGAAAGCTCATCGCGTCGTCCACGTCCAGCAGCGTGCCGGCGTCGAACTCGTCGCTGATGGCCTCCTTTAGCACGCGCTGGTCGTCCAGCTGGCGCTGTACCGGAATCGGCGCGGGCGGGTCGTTGGCCAGCAGCACGCGGCCGTTCGGGCGCAGCGGTTCCACCTTGCCGGCGGCCCGGGCGAACAGGGTGGCGTCGGCATGCGCGCGGCGCTGCGCCACCTGGCGGCGCAACTGTTCCTCTGCGGCTAAACGCTGCTGCTCGGCCACCTTGTCGCGGATGGCCTTGAGTCCCTGCAGCGATTTCGCCTTCATGACAGTCCTTGCTACATCAGGCCGGCTTCGGCCATCGACAGCGCGCCGCCCGGCGCCACGATCACGTGGTCCAGCACGCGCACGTCGACCAGCGCGAGCGCGGCCTTCAGCGTGTGCGTGAGCGCCTCGTCGGCGCGCGAAGGCTGCACCGCGCCGCTGGGGTGGTTGTGCGCCAGCACCACCGAGGCGGCCTGGCGGTGCAGCGCGCGCAGCACCACTTCGCGCGGATAGACCGACGTCTGCGTCAAGGTGCCGCGAAACAGTTCGTCCATGGCGATCAGCCGGTTCTGCGCGTCCAGGAACAGCGCGGCGAACACCTCATGCGGCCGGTGCGCCAGATGCAGCTGCAGGTAATTTTTCACGGCCTCGGGCGAGCCGAACACCTCGCGCTGCCGCAACTGCTGGGCCATGGCGCGGCGCGCCAGCTCCAGCACCGCGATCAGCTGCGTGCGCTTGGCGGGGCCGCCCAGGCCCTTGAAGCGCTTGAGGTCGTCCACGTCGGCATGCAGCAACCCGGCGATGCCACCGAATTCGTCCAGCAACTGGCTCGCCATCTGCAGCACGCCGTTGCCGGCGGTGCCGGTGCGCAGCAGCAGGGCCAGCAGTTCGCTGTCGGCCAGCGCACCTGCGCCGCGGGCCAGCAGCTTTTCGCGGGGTTGGGCATCGGGGGGGAGGTCTTTGAGGCGCATGGTTCTTACAATGAGGCCCAGTTTATCGGGACTTCCATGGCCTCCTCCTCGCTTCGCGTCCACGCGGGCTCGTTTCTCACGCTGCACTACCGCCTGTCCGGCCCGGGCGGCGACATCATCAATACCTTCCACGACAAGCCCGCCACGCTCACGCTGGGCACGGGCGAGCTGTCGCCGGCGGTGGAGCAGCGCCTGATCGGGCTGGAAGAGGGCGCGCGCGCCAGCTTCGAGATTCCGGCCGGCGAGGCCTTCGGCGAACGCAACCCGGAGATGGTGCAGTGGGTGGCGCGCAAGCTGCTGGTGCAAATGGGCGACCCCGATGAAGACTATGCCGTGGGCGACGTGGTGCAGTTCCCCACGCCCGACGGCATGGGCCAGTACGCCGGCGCCGTGCGCCAGGTGGCCGAGGACAAGGACGGCGACGGCAAGCCCGACTCGGTGCTGTTCGATTTCAACCACCCGCTCGCGGGCCAGCCCGTCACCTTCGAGGTGCAGGTGATCGGAGTGTTATGAACGCCCCGCACGAAGTGCTGCTGGCCGAGCCGCGAGGCTTCTGCGCCGGCGTGGACCGCGCCATCGAGATCGTCGAGCGCGCGCTCGCGAAATTCGGCGCGCCGATCTACGTGCGCCACGAGATCGTGCACAACACCTACGTGGTGAACGACCTCAAGCACAAGGGCGCGATCTTCATCGAGGACCTGGCCGAGGTGCCGCCCGGCGCCACGCTCGTCTTCAGCGCGCACGGCGTTTCGCAGGCGGTGCGCCTGGAGGCCGCCGAACGCGGCTTCTCGGTTTTCGACGCCACCTGCCCGCTCGTGACCAAGGTCCATGTCGAGGTCGCGAAGCTGGCCAAGCTCGGCTACGAGTTCATCATGATCGGCCACAAGGGGCACCCCGAAGTCGAGGGGACCATGGGGCAGCTCGAGCATGGGATCCACCTCGTCGAGGACGTCGCCGACGTCGCCCTCGTCGACATCGCGCCGGGCCAGCCGCTCGCTGTCGTCACGCAGACGACCCTGTCGGTCGACGACGCTGCGGAGATCCTCGCCGCGGTGCAGCGCCGCTTTCCCGACGTGCGCCAGCCCAAGCAGCAGGATATCTGCTACGCGACGCAGAACCGGCAGGACGCGGTCAAGGTGCTGGCGCCCGGCGTCGACGTCCTCGTCGTGGTGGGCAGCCCGAGCAGCTCGAACAGCAACCGGCTGCGCGAGCTGGCGGAGCGGCTCGGCGCCGACGCCTACATGGTCGATGCCGCCGACGACCTGCAGGCGGCGTGGTTCGAGGGCAAGCGCCGCGTCGGCGTCACCGCGGGCGCGTCGGCGCCCGAGGTGCTGGTCCAGCAGGTCATCGAGCGCTTGCGTGCCCTCGGCGCCGTGTCGGTGCGCACCCTCGCGGGCACGCCGGAGACTGTCCACTTTCCCTTGCCGCTCGGTCTGGGCGACAAGTCGATGGGAATCGTCAAGGGCTGAGGTCCGAGGGCTTCGCCCTGGAGTGTGGACAGCCGCATTCTCCGGCGTGTCAGCGCCGGCAGGGCGGGGGAACCCGGTGGCGCGCAGCCCGATCCCTACAATCCCGCTCCCTGCTCCTCCACGCGCCGCCACTTCCATGCTCGACATCACGCTCCTGCGCAAGGACCTCGCGCAGGTCATCGCCCGACTGGACACGAGGAAGTCGCCGCAGCCCTTCCTCGACGCGGCGCGGTTCGGCGAGCTCGAAGGCGAGCGCAAGTCGCTGCAGACGCATACCGAAGAGCTGCAGGCGCGGCGCAACGCGCTCTCGAAGGAGATCGGCCG
>NZ_JACCWG010000341.1 GCF_013697775.1 Ramlibacter sp.
GCGGGGCCGGCCAGCCTGCGGCTTTGGCCGGCTCCGGGCAGGAAGACCGTCATCAGGGCGCGCGGGCAGCGTGTGGGCGGGCGAACGGAGCGCACGCGGGCGACACCACGCATGCGACCGCGATGCAGCGGCCACGCGGGGCGCTGAGCACGCTTGACGAGACGGGTGGCACCGGCATCCATCGCGATCACCACCACGCCACACAACGGCCGAGCCCGCGAGATCGCGCTCATCGCTTGGACGGCGCAGCAGGAAGAGGGCGCAACACCGTCGGCCCGGCGCTGGGAGCTTCAGAAGAAGCAGGGACAGCACCAGCCGGCGGCAAACGCCCGTTGCTGACGATGTGCATGCCATGACCAGCCGGCGGCAGCTCTGATACCGGTTCGCTTGCCGCCAACCTCGATGCACGTGCTACCAGCTCAGGCGGGCGATGCCAGTCCACGAAATAGCCCTGAGCGACTACCTGCCTGCACAACGCATCAGGCGTGGTCAGCAATGTCGCCTGCTGCGTCCAGCAATTGCAGGTCTCGTGACCATCTTTTTTCCCGAGCAGACACGCAGCAACGTAGGGCACCTGTTGCGGCTGCGTGAGGGTGTCATATGCCGGCGCCGTATGGGGGAGGCCATTCAGACGCGGCGTACGGGAGGCAAGGTACGCCGCAGCGTTGGCACCATCACCGATGTTGAAGACGGTGGCCCCCGGGCGACCCGTCACGTGCGTAGATGAAGAGAGCGAAGCCGGCGCGCTGGCAGCAGGTTTGGCACCGGCAACCGCAGAACCACCAAACGAGCTGCGCATGCGCGACACCGCGAACCACAGCAAGGCAGGCACCAGCAACAGCGCCACCAAGCCATACACCAGCTGCTTTGGGATGCGCGGCCGACCTGTGTGAAGCGTGGCCGACGAATACCACCCGTAGACCTCTTTCGGGTGCGTGCGCATCGTGCTCTGACCGCTGGCCGCAGCACCTGGCTTTTCACAGTTCGGATTGGCATGGTTCCACTCGGCCTGGCTGACCATGCCGAGGCCAACAACCTTCAGGTGCCGATGCCAACCGGGCGGGCCAATGAGCCGGCGCACGAAGACATCGATGTTCTGCGGGTGTTGCGTGATCAGAAAGAAATCAAAGCCACGCCTGCGGTGCTCGGCAAGCTGCTGCACGTAGCGCGGGACCGGGGCACCGTTGCCACGCAAGGGGAAATCGTTGTGGCATTCGTCAACTACGAAGATCGCGCCATCGGGGATGGACTCCCAGTCCTTGATGTCGATCTTCTTCCAGCCGAACTCTGCGAGCATTTCGAAGCGCCCGTTGTAGTAGACATCGCGATTGGTCTTGAGCTGCAGCTCGCGCACGTCCTTGAGCGTGAAGAGGGTTTTGCCGGCGCCGTTCGCGCCCGTCATCAGGTACAGCATGGCTACTTGATCCGCCAGCTCTTGAACGTACCGTTCTTCACGCCATCGAGCGCAAGCCGGCCAACCAGCGCGGAAATGATGATGTTGAGCGCCACGCCGACTTTCATGTAGGCCAGCACAGCAACCATCTGCACCGGCAAGCCAGACAGGGCATTCAACAGCTCGCCCTTGAGCTTGTCGATGATGGCGTCAATGCCCACGAACGTGGCAACGCCGATGCCCAAGCCGATCAACACATCAATCAGGCCCTTGCGAACAGCCCAGAGGAAAGCACCATAGAGAATTGCACCTAAAGCTGGCATTTAGCGTTTCCTCGCAAAGATGTACATGGCGATCAGGGAAGCAATGGCAACGAGCACATTGCCCGCCGCCAGCAACCACGGGTTGTATTGGCTGAAGGGGATCACCAACGTCTGACCCATGTAGCTGAACGAGTAGTCGGCGAAGCCGGTTCCACCACCGCCAAACAGCGACGTGGTATCGATCGATGACGCAGTAAATGTCTGAGTTGCACCGTTCGCGGATATGTCCGGCTTGAAGTCGATGTTGCCGGCCTTGTCAGCGTTGTAGCGGGCGACCTCCTCGACGTGCGCTTCCTTGGCATACGAGCAGCGAAGGTCATTGACTGCCTTTGCCACCTCGCATTGCAGCGTATCGCCTTCGCACTTAAAGCCCGCCGTGCATGTGCCCTCCCATTTATCACCGTCTTCCTCGCCGTCGCCCTTGCCATTGCTGGTTGGCGACAATTACCTTGGCTGGTCGACGACAACTATCTTGGCCGGTTGAAGGCCTACGCCGGGCAGGTCCGGGAGGCGGGGCTACTGTGAGCTTTTCGACGACAGATCGAAGGCGAACGGA
>NZ_JACCWG010000409.1 GCF_013697775.1 Ramlibacter sp.
CGCCGCCTGCTTGATGAAACCAATGATCTGCTCTTCGGTAAACCTGCTCTTCTTCATGTCCGTCATTCTCCTGGTTGACGGACCTCCTGGAATTTAGATTGGTATGGCTGTAAGGGGGCAGGTCACCAGGGGCAACGGCGCCGAGCAGGGTGAGTACCTCACGCATTTTCGCGCCGACTCGATCGTGCGGGATCTCGAACTGATCCGCGCCGAACTCGGCATCGATCGTTGGAGTCTGCTGGGCCAGAGTTTCGGCGGCTTCACCTCGCTCACCTATCTGTCGCTGGCGCCCGAGGGTTTGCGTGAGGTTTTGATCACCGGGGGCCTCGCGCCGATCACCAATCGGCCGGTCGACGAGGTCTACGCGGCGACATGGGTGCGCGTGCGCGAAGCGAATAAGCGCTATCACGACCGATACCCCGGAGACCTCGTTCGGTTGCGGGCGATCCTGCGCCGGCTCGACGACGAAAACGTCCGCTTGCCCAACGGCGACCGCCTCACATCGAACCGGTTTCGGCAGACGGGGATGTGGCTCGGCGATAGCGCCGGGTTTGAACGGCTGCACCACCTGCTCGAGCTGCCCTTTGGCTCGGCGGCATTCATGGTCGACGTGCAGATGGCATCTGCGTGGGAGCGTAATCCGATCTACGCGACGCTCCATGAGTCTTCGTACGCCGACGGCGGTGCCACCCGCTGGTCGGCACACCGGCTTGCCCCCGAGGACGCAGTGACTGGCGACCTGCTCGGAGCGGAGCATGTCTTCCCGTGGATGTGGGATGACTATGCGGGCTTGCGCGCGCATCGCGAGGCGGCGCAAATTCTGGCCCAGCATCCATGGCGGCGCCTGTACGACGCTGACCGCCTTGCCCGCAACGAGGTCCCTGTGGCAGCGACCGTGTATGTCGACGACGTCTACGTGGAGCGATCATTTGCCGAGGAGACAGCTCGCGGCGTTCGTGGGCTGCGGGCCTGGATCACCAACGAGTACGCCCACAACGGCTTGCGGGCCGATGGCGAGCGCATCCTGGGCCGCCTGCTCGACATGGTTCGTGGCCGGGCATAATCCGAGGGGGGTAGGTCCGTCGCTTACCCGTTGCAGGAGACAAAGTGACTGTCAAGCGTATGGACAACGTCGGCATCGTCGTGGAGGACCTTGCCGCCGCCATCGAATTCTTCAGCGAACTGGGTCTTGAGCTCGAGGGACGCGCCACCATCGAAGGGGAATGGGCCGGGCGTGTCACCGGCCTCGGCCAGCAACAAGTGGAGATTGCGATGATGCGTACGCCGGACGGCCACAGCCGTCTTGAGTTGTCTCGCTTCCTGGCGCCCCGCGTGGCTGATGATCATCGCAGTGCGCCGGTCAACGCTTTAGGCTACCTTCGAGTGATGTTCACCGTGGAAGACATCGATGACACGCTCGCGCGGTTGCGCAAACGTGGCGCGGAGCTCGTTGGCGAAGTGGTCCAGTACCAAGACACTTATCGCCTTTGCTACATCCGCGGTCCCGAGAAGATTCTGATCGGCCTCGCTCAAGAGCTTCGTCAGGAAGTGTCCTCCTGACAAGCAGGTGGGCCGGCAGTCGCAAGTGAGGATGGCTGCTTCCGGCCAAAAGCGGGCATTCGCGCAAGTTGCCCCGTATAAAAAGGCTTCCTTGTCGGAGCGTTCGGCCGTTTGGAGACCTTCATAATCAAGGCCTGCCCCCGCTTGCCTGAGATCCCTACCTTTCGTTATGGATAAATTCTTGTTGCAACAGCAGGTGCTGAAACGGCTTGCCGAAGACTTGCTGCAAGCCGAACAGGCAGTGCGGGCAGCCCATGAAACGGCGACTCACGAAGAAAACATCGCCGAAAACAAATACGACACATTGGGACTCGAAGCCGCCTACCTGGCCACCGGGCAAGTTCGGCGCGCCGAAGCCATCCGCAAGGCGCTGGCCAATTGGCGCCAGTTCCGCCCACGTCCCTACGACGTCAAAAAAGGTATACAGCTCGGCGCGCTGGTCTGCTTGGTCGATTCCGACGACAAGCAGCAACACCTCTTTCTCGGCCCGGATGGGGGCAGCATGAAGTTGGTCAGCGGCAGTCAGGTCATCAGCAGCGAAGCCCCTTTGGGCAGGGCCATGCTGGGCAAATGCGAGGGGGATGAGGTGTCGATAAAGGTCGCTTCAATCCAACAGCAGTTTGAGGTGCTGCGGGTTCATTAAGCCGTGAATGTCTCCTTTGGTCGGAAGCGGACATTCGCGGCCGCTGGACTGAGACTCCGCTTGGTGCTGGGGCTCGGCCCGAGCGCCACCTGCGAAGGGTTTGTCGATTCTGGCCCCCCTTGTTCGTCGTGCCTGCGGAGCTCCGAATGTCCGGAGCCCGACAAACGAAGGAACCCCCCATGATCCGGTCCATCTTCATCAGCCTGCCCGTTGCCGACCTCGCAGCCTCGGCCACGTTCTACAAGGCGCTGGGCTTCGAGCCGAACCCGCAGTTGAGCGACGATAGCGGCGCGTGCATGCGCTGGAGTGAGTCGATCCAGGTAATGCTGATCACGCACGCGAAGTGGCGCACATTCACGAAACGTCCTTTCCCGCCGGCCGGCAGCGCCGGGCATATGCTTTCGCTGGCGATGGACAGCCGCGATGCAGTAGATGCCATCAATCGCGCGGCTGCCGCGCACGGCGGGCAGGCCGACGCGAACCCGCCCGAGGACCATGGCTTCATGTACTCGCGCGATCTCGCCGACCCCGACGGCCACTTGTGGGGTGCGGTCTGGATGAATCCGTCCGCCGGGTAAGAAGTGATGCCGAGCGGAATGGAAGCGCACGCGTTGCGTCGACTCTCGTTGCGCCGCACAGCAGGTACTCCGTCGGCCTGAAACTGATCGCTGCCAGAGATGTGGCGTAGCTGATGTCGACACGTCCGCCCGGCGGCGCGTTCCTACCCTCAGGGCTGCGCCGCTGCCGCACTCGCCGGCTGCGCGGCCACGCGCGCCACTGTCCCCAGCTCCACCGCCACCACCGCCGACATCCCCGCTCGCAGCCTGTGCCCGCCATCCTGCACAGGCTCCAGCCTGATCTTCACCGGAAAGCGCTGCACCACCTTCGTGAAGTTGCCGGTCGCGTTCTCCGGCGGCAGCACGCTGAACATCGAGCCGCTGCCGTTGGCCAGGCTTTCCACCGTGCCCCTGAACGCCACGCCGGGATAGGTGTCCACGCGCACCGTCACCGGCTGGCCGGGGACCATGCGCTCGATCTGCGTTTCCTTGAAGTTCGCCTCCACCCAGGCGCTTTCGCCGCACGACGTGACGCTGGCGATCGGCTGGCCGACTTCCACGTGCTCGCCGGCCGCCACGCGGCGGTTCGTCACGTCACCGGGGCGGCGCGCCTTGATCTCGGTGCGGGTCAGCTTGATCTGCGCCAGCTCCAGTTCAGCTTTCGCCACTTCCACCTGCGTCTGCCGCGTGCGCATCGCCGCGTCGGCGGCGGCGAGCTTGGCGTCGCGCGAACGCACCGCCTGCTGGTTGCTGGCCTCGGCTTCGCGCAACGCCGACTGCTCCGCCGCGCGGCGCGCGCGCGCCGATTCCTTCTTGGCCTGCATGCCGCGCATGGCCGACAGCGCCACCTGCTGGCCGGTGCCGGCGTCTTCCAGGTGCTTTTCCGACAGAAAGTTCTGCGCGTACAGCTGCTTCGTGCGCCGCAAGCTGCCCTCTTCCGACGCCAGCTTCGCCTGCGCCACCGCCATTTCCGATTCGATCTGCTGCACCTCGTAGTCGACGGCCGCGATGCGGGCGCGGGCCGCCTCGGCCGACGCACGCGACTTGTCCATCTGCGCGCGCGAGTCGATGTCGGCCAGCGCCTGGTCCTGCACCGCGGCGTCCAGCTGCACCCTGGCCGAGTCCAGCGCCGCGGCTGCGCGGTTGCGCGCTGCGGTGAAGGCCTCCTTGTCCATCACCACCAGCGTGTCGCCCACCGCCACCGCCTGGTTGTCGGCGAAGCGCACGGCGCGGATGATGCCGCGCTCCTCCGACACCACGTCGGTGATGTCGCAGCGCACGATGGCGTTGTCCGTCTGCTCGGTATTGCGCGCGAAGAAAGTGAACCAGCCCAGCGCCACCAGCGACAGTGCCAGCACCGCCAGCGTGGCCACCCGATAGTCGCGCCACAAGCTCGTTCCGATTCCCGTTGCCATGTCCCGAGTGCTCCCTGTGCGCGTATGCGCCTAAGCCGCCTCGCGCCCCTGCAGGCGCGTCACGACGACGGCGGCCAGCAGCACCGCGAAGGCGGCGGCCACCAGTTCGAAGATGCCGTGGTAGGTGAGCACGCCCACCTGCTGCGTCACGCGTGCGCTCAGCAGGCGGTAGGCGCTCTGCAGCGTGGTGTGGTCGTCGGTGCCGCGCACCATGAAGAATTCGTTCACCCGCTTGAAGCGTTCGTAGAACAGCGGGTTGTGCACCGTCACGCTGTGGCGCACCGCGCCCCAGTTGCTCAGCTGGAAATGCGTGACCAGCGTGGCGAACACCGCCACCCCCAGGCTGGCGCCCAGCTGGCGCACGGTGGAGTCCAGCGCGGAGGCGGCCGGCACGTCGGCCCGGTCCACCGACATCAGCCCCACCGAGGTCAGCGGCACCAGCACCAGCGCCACCGCCACGCCCTGCAGGATCAGCGGCAGCATCATGTCGTGCAGGCCGGTCTCGTGCGTGAAGCCGGACATCAGCACCGCGCTGGCCAGCCCCGCGGCCAGGCCGGCGCACACCAGCAGCTTGGGCGGCACGCGCCTGAACAGCATGCCCACCAGCGGGAACACCACCATCATCACCAGCGCGCGCGGCGCCAGCGCGGTGCCGGCCTTGGTGGGCGAGAAGCGCAGCAGCTCCTGCATGTAGATCGGCAGCACGAACAGCGTGCCGGTGACCAGGAAATACAGCGCGAAGTTGAACACCACCACGCGGCGGAACTCCGGCACGCGCAGCACCCGCAGGTGCACCACCGGCCGCGGCGTCATCAGCTCGTGCGCGACGAACAGGGCGAGCGACGCGCAGGCCAGCCACAGCAGCGCCACGTTGGAGCGCGTTTCGAACCAATACAGCCGGTCGCCGCGCTCCAGCAGCCAGATCAGCGAGAACATGCCCACGGCCAGCAGCACCAACCCCGGCCAGTCGACGCCGGCCTGCGCACGTTCGGCGCGCGGCGGGTCCGGCGCAACGAACGACTGCACCAGCAGGAAGCCCAGCACGCCGATCGGCAGGTTGATGAAGAAGATGGCGCGCCAGTCGAGGTTGTCGATGATCCAGCCGCCCAGGAACGGTCCGAGGCTGGGGCCCACCATGGTGGTGGCGCCGTACACGCCGATCACCTTGCCCAGTTCGGTCGGGCCGAAGCTTTGCCGCAGGATCATCATTTCCACGGCCAGCAGCACGCCCGCCGCGCCGCCCTGCAGCACGCGCACCGCCACCAGCAGTTCCAGCGAGCGCGTGAGGCCGCAGGCCACCGACGCCGCCAGGAACACGCCGATGGCCGACTGGTACACGCGCCTGCGCCCGAAGCGCTCGGCCGCCCAGCCGGAAATCAGCATGCACACCAGCGCGGAGGCGGCGTAGCTGGTGCTGATCCAGCTGATTTCCGAGGCGGTGGCGGAAAACACGCCGCGCAGGTGCGGCGTGGCGACGTACAGCACGAAGGTGTCCAGCGTGCCCATTACCGCGCCGGTGAAGACGGCCAGGGCCCCGAGCCATTTGCGCAGCGCACTGCGATCCGCCGGGGCCATGCAGTGTCCTAGTCGCCCAGCGGCAACTGGCCCGCCGGCCAGTAGTAGCGCCACACCGGAACCTGCGAGCCCTCGGGCGCGTTCCAGGTGATGGTGCCGCCGTTGCGCGCGCCATGGCGCTGGTAGAAGCCCTGCGCGCTCACGTTCACGTGCAGCACCCACAGGTGCATGGGCAGCGCGGGCGCTTCGTCGGCACAGATGCGCGCGACTTCATGCAGCAGGCGCGTGCCCAGGCCGTGGCCTTGCAGGTCGCGCCGCACGTGCAGGTTGTCCAGGATCGAGCCCCATTCGGGATCGAAGCCGAGGAACGCGCAGCCGAAGGCCAGCACGTCGCCGCCGGCGCAGGCCACCAGCACGCGCTGGTTGGGCTTGGGCGCGGACAGGCGCTCGTTCCAGGTGGCGCGGCGGTCGGTGACGACGTCGGCTTGCAGGTACGCCGGGTTTAATGCTGGCGCGTAGGTGGTGCGCCAGCCGGCGACGTGCAGCTGGGCGATGGCCTCACGATCCTCGAAGGTCGCGGGGCGGATGCGGATGTCCTGGGTGTCCTTGTCCATGAATGCGTTCTCCCTGTCGCTGTGCTTGTCGCTACGGCAACAGCGTACATCGCCATGGAATTCCGCCGGGGACACCGACCGGGGCGCGAGGTTCATGCCGTGGCGTCCACCATCGCCTCGACCACGCGCGCCACGTCGGCCACCGCCGCCAGCTGCAGCGCGTGCGGCTTGCCCTCGCACCAGATGGGCTGGCCGCCCCACATGCGCGCCTTCGGCAGCGTCGCGTAGTAGGCGCCCTGCAGGAACGCGTCGTCGGTGGCGGCCACCACAGCCACCGGCACCGCCGCCCGGTCGAACAGCGCGCGCTCGTCGGCGATGGCGCCCAGGCTCGCGCCCAGGCATTCGCGCATGCGCGGGTCGGTGGCGCGGATGCCGGCGCGGATGCGGTCGGCCAGTGGGCCGTCGCCAGTGTTGACGAAGGCGCGCGCCATCAGCGTCTCCTGCTCGCGCGAGATCTCGGCCGCGAACAGCGCGCCGCCGGTCGGGTCGGGCTTGAACGCCGCGGCCAGCATGTGCGCGGCCAGCGGCGGCGCCGACAGCAGCACCAGGCCGCGCGCGCCCGGCAGGCGGTGCAGCGATTCCATCAGCACGTGCCCGCCCAGGCTCTGGCCCACCAGCCAGTAGCGCTCGGCACCGGACGTGGCGATGGCGGCCTCCACCGCGTCGCCGAAACCGCCGATGCTGTAGCCCCGCGCCGGGTCGCTTGCAGGGTCCGACGCGCCGTGGCCCGGCAGGTCCAGCGCCACCAGCCGCAGGCGCTGCCCCAGCGGGCTGGCCAGCAGCCCGGCGAAGTCGTCGGCGCCGCCGGAGTTGCCGTGGCACAGGAACACCACCGGGCCGTCGCCGTCGGATGCGAGGGCGGCGATGCGGCCGGCGGGCGTGTCGAGTTGGAGTCGCTGCATGGCGGTGTCCTTTGCTGCTGCCCTGCCGTCAGACGTTCACCGTTTTGAGCAGCGCTTCGGGATAGCGCAGGCCGTGCACCGCGCCGCCGGCGAACGCGGCGTCGAGTTCGCGCCGCGCGATCGGGCTTAGCCGGATGCCTAGCGCGGCGATGTTGGCCGCCATGTTGGCCTCGCGCCGGCTGCCCGGAATGGCGTGGACGTCGTCGCCCTTGCCCAGCAGCCAGGCCAGCGCCACCTGCGCCGTGCTGCAGCCCAGCGCCTGCGCGATGCCCTGCACCACGGCCAGCAGCGCCTCGTTGGCGCGGAAGTTGTCTTCCTGGAAACGCGGCAGGCGCCGGCGCAGGTCGCCTTCGGCCAGCGTGGCGGGCGACACCGCACCGGTGAGGAAGCCGCGGCCCAACGGCGAGTAGGCGACCAGCTTTACGCCGTGCGCGCGGCACATCGGCAGCACCGCCGCCTCCACGTCGCGGCTCCACAGCGAATACTCGCTCTGCAGGGCGGCGATGGGCGCGGTCTTGCAGGCGCGCTCCAGCGTGGCGGCCGACACCTCCGACAGGCCGAGCGCGCCCACCTTGCCCTGCTCCACCAGCCGCGCCATCGCACCCACCGTCTCCTCGATCGGCACCTCGGGCGTCTTGCGGTGCAGGTACAGCAGGCCGATGCGCTCCACGCCCAGGCGCCGCAGGCTGGCCTCGCAGGCAGCCTGGATGTAGTCCGCGCGCGAGTTGGCGGCGATGTTGCCGTCGGCCAGGCGCTCGATGCCGACCTTGGTGGCCAGCAGCACCTCGGCGCGCCGCGCGCCGAGCTCGCCCACGAAGCGGGCGAGCAGCTGCTCGTTGGCGCCGCGGCCGTACATGTCGGCGGTGTCGAAGTGGCGGTAGCCGAGCGCGAAGGCGGTGTGCAGCGCGCGCAGGTTGGCCTCGTCGTCGGCCGGCCCGTAGAACTCGCTCATGCCCATGCAACCCAGGCCCACGCGGAGTGTGGACACGCCCGCGAGCGCGGCGGTGGAAGCGGCGTTGTTCATCGTGTTGTTCCTCGTTCAGTGCAGGGAGACGGCCGGCGCCAGGCGCTCCGGCAAGGGGGCCAGCAAGGCATCGGCAGCGGCGGCCAGGCCGTGCCATGCGGCCGGCAGCG
>NZ_JACCWG010000463.1 GCF_013697775.1 Ramlibacter sp.
CAGCAGCAGGTTGGCGGGCTTGACGTCGCGGTGCACCCAGCCTGCGGCATGCAGGTGCGCGAGCGCTTCGGCGGCTTGCAGGAACAGTGCGCCCGCGTCGGTGGGATCGGGTGCGCGGCGGGCCAGGTCGCCGCCCGCGCAATGCTCCATCACCAGGAAGGCCTGGCCGCCGTCGTCGCCGTGGTCCTGCACGTCGACCACGTGCGGATGGCGCAGCGAACGCGCGAGCGCGAATTCGGCGCGGAAGTCCTTCGGCCGCCGTGCCGCCTTCAGCGCGAAGCGCGCACCGTCGGCCGAACGCGCCAGATGCACGGTGCTGCCGCGCCCGCGCCCGATCACCGCTTCCAGGACGTAGTCCCCCAGCACCTTGCCGGCCACGCCGGCGCGCCACGGTGATTGTCCTCGCGGACCGAGCCCGATCACTCCAGCGCCTCCAGCGCATCGAGCAGCGCGGTCGCGGAGTCGAAGCGCTCGTCCGGGTTCTTCGCCATCATCCGCTCCAAAATCGGCTGCCACTTGCGCTGCGCGGGCGGCAACTGCGGCACCGGCGCCTGCACGTGCAGCTGCAGCAGCGCCTGCGCGGTGTCCGCGTGATAAGGCTTGCCGCCGGTGAGCATCTCGAAGGCCAGCACGCCCAGGCTGTAGATGTCGCAGCGGCGGTCCACCGGGCGGCCCAGCGCCTGTTCGGGGCTGAGGTAATACGGGGTGCCCACCACCTCGCCCGCGCCGGTGTCGGTCATCAGCATCGACACCTGCTTGGCCACGCCGAAGTCGGCGATGGCGATGGTGCCGTCCTGGCGCAGCATCACGTTATCGGGCTTCAGGTCGCGGTGCACCACGCCGACCTGGTGGATGGCTTCGAGTCCCGCGGCGATCTGCCGCAGGTAATACATGGCGATGCCGGGGTCGAGCGGGCGGCGCATGCGCGCACGCAGGTCGCCCAGCGGGAAATACTCCATCGCGATGAAGGCGTTGCCGGCGGAGAAATCCTGGCGGTGGATGCGCGCCACGTTGGGGTGGTCGATCTGCGCCAGCAGCGCGAACTCCTGCATGAAGCGCTGCAGGCCCATCACCGCGTCGGCTTCCTCGATGCGCAGCACCTTGAGCACCTGCGCGGCGCCGCCGGCGGCGGGCTGGGCGAGGAAGATGGACGCGATGCCGCCCTCGCCGATCTTGCGCAGCAGCCGGTAGCCTTCGATCAGCAGCGGCCCGCCGTACTGCATGTTGGCGGGGTGGTTGACGCCCACGGCATGGGCGGCACTGCGCAGCAGCTGCTGGTTCTTTTGCAGCGAGGTGCGCAGCGCTTCGTAATAGCTGGCCGGCGTGGTGGAGCCTTCGCGCGCTACCAAGCCGGCGATTTCCACCACTTCCAGGAAGGTTTCGTCCGGCAGCCCCAGCGAGCCGCTGCGCCCGGAGGCCACGCGCGGCCCCGCACCCTGGCGGGCAGCGCCCGAGGTAACCACGCTCCAGTGCAGGTCGGCCGCGGTCATTTCCAGCAGGCGCGCGATTTCCACCGCCTCACCCACGGCGTGCACCATGCCCTGGGTCTTGTTCATGCGCGGCGTCACCTCGCCCACGCCCAGGTGCACGCCCACCGCCATGGCCAACGGCGGCAGGCCGGCGCAGTCGGGCCGCGCGGCGATGCGCAGGGCCAGCTGCACCGACTCGTGCACCGTCAGCACCGCCGCGTGCAGGGCGCGGCGCGCGTGGTTGGGCGTGCGGTCCTCGGCCCGGTGGGAGAACACGCACAAGATGGAATCGGGGCGGCGCTGTGCGATCTCGCCGCCCAGCGCGGCGACTGCGGTGGACACGATGCGCCGCACGTCGTTGACGAAATGGGTGAGGTCCGAGCCACCCAGGCGTTGGCACACCGCGGCGAAGTTGTGCAGCCGCGCATACATGAAGGTCGAGATGGTCCCGTCATGTTCCTGGACGCGAACGGCCTCGAACTGGCTTGATGGCCCGAACGAGGACTCGAGCGGCGAAGCCTCGGTCTCAGGAAATTGCGCAACTGCCTCGGAGTAGGACTCGGCAGGCATGCACCCACCTTAGCCAGAAACGGCTGAGGTTACAAGCCGTTTCAACCCGTGTGAAAACGGAATGCAACAGTCCAAAGTATTGCTTCACGGTTGGGCGGCCATTTGGACGGGTGGTAGGGCGTGTTGGACTTGAACCAACGACCAAAGGATTATGAGTCCTCTGCTCTGACCAACTGAGCTAACGCCCCCCAGCGGGCATTGTAGGAGCGCCCACCCGGCACGCTTACTTGTTGTGGCTGAGCGCGTTGCCGACCAGCTTGGCAGTGATGTCCACGATCTGGATCATGCGGTGGTAGGGCATGCGCGTGGGGCCGATCACGCCCAGCGTGCCGACCACCTGGCCGCCGACCTCGTACGGCGCGCTCACCACCGACAGCTCCTCGAACGGCACCATCTGGCTTTCGCCGCCGATGAAGATGCGCACGCCCTCGGCCTGCGACGAAATGTCCAGCAGGCGCATCAGCTGGGTCTTCTGTTCGAACAGCTCGAAGGCGCGCCGCAGGTGCGTCATGTCGCTGGAGAAGTCGCTCACGGCCAGCAGGTTGCGCTCGCCGGAAATCACGACCTCCTCATGCGCCTGGGTCATGGCGTCGCTGCTGGCGTCCACCGCCGTCTGCATCAGCAGCACGATTTCGCCGCGCAGCTGCTCGACCTCGTTCTTCAGGCGCTCGCGCACCTGCTCGATGGTCAATCCGGCGTAGTTGCCGTTGAGGTAGTTGGAGGCCTCGATCAGCTGCGACTGCGTGTAGTCGCCGGGCGTGTGCACCACCCGGTTCTGCACGTCGCCGTCGGGCGAGACCAGGATGACCAGCACCCGCCGCTCCGACAGGCGCAAAAATTCGATGTGGTGGAACACCGAGCTGCGCCGCGGCGCCACCACCACGCCGACGAACTGCGACAGGTTGGACAGCAGCTGGGCCGCTTGGGCGATCACCTTCTGCGGCTGGTCCGGCGGCAGGCTGGGCGCGCCTAGCTCCTCGCGCCGCGCGGTCAGCATGGTGTCCACGAACAGCCGGTAGCCGCGCGCCGTGGGAATGCGCCCGGCGGAGGTGTGGGGGCTGGCCACCAGGCCCAGCTCCTCCAGGTCGGACATCACGTTGCGGATGGTGGCGGGCGACAGCTCCAGCCCGGAGGCGCGCGACAGCGTGCGCGAACCCACGGGCTGCCCGTCGGCGATGTAGCGCTCGATCAGGGCTTTCAGCAGCAACTTGGCGCGGTCGTCGAGCATGGCAATGCGCCCCTCCTGGGGACTGCGGGAATTCTACGGTGGCGCGGGCCGTCCGGCCGCCGCGGCCCTGTGCGCAGCTCGACAATCCTGCTATCTTTCGGCTCAACCCATCCAGCGGAGGAGTTGCGGCCCGCGGCCTGCCGCACCGGCAACAGCACGATGCCAAACCAGGCGAGAGACAAAGCACGGTCACGCATGCAGCCGGCCGGCAACGACACGGGCGACAGCGGCGCCTGGAGCCAGGCCCTGGCCGCCAGCCCGCGCCAGCGCAGGCAGGCAGGACAGCTGCGGCAGCTCTTCGGCGAGCCTGCCCAGCCCTCCAGGGGCGTGGTCCAGGGGCAGTTCCTCACGCCGGCCAACCAGCAAATCGACAGCGAAGCCGACGCGCGCGCGTTTGCCAGGAAGCACGGCCGACATCGCGGTGCGTCCGCCCAGGGGATCCGCGCCTTCCAGGCGGCGCTGGCCGAACTCGCGACCGACGGGCGCACCCACGGCACGCTGAGCGCCGAGTACCTGAACGACCTGCTCGAGCGAGGGCAGATCGGCGAGAAGTATTCCATCAAGCAGGATGGCCGGCGGCTGCACACCACGCTGGACACCGCGGCGAACTTCCCGCCGGAGCGCTCGTCCACCGCGAAGAGGCTGGTCGAGCTGGGCAAGCGCGCCAGGACCAAGACGACGCGCGGGCGCAAGAAAGGCGTCGACGCAAGCGACGGCGAGTCGCAATCGGACGAAGGAGAAATCGAGACCAAGGGCGACTTTTCCTACCGCGACCTGGGCGCGATCCTGGACGATGCCGACCTCAGCCAGTTGACCGAACAGCAGGTGCGCGAGGCAACGCAAACCGCGGTGGCGGACTGGGAGAGCGGTGAGATCAGCTTTTCCGCCGAACTGCCGGTCGACGTGCAGCTGGTGGTCCAGCACATCCTGCACTACCACCGCTTCAACAGCCCCCCGCTCAAGGGCCGCCAGCGCACCAGCACCAAAGCGGAAACCAAGTCCCAGCGCGAAGCGCGCGCCATCCGGGAGCACGAGAACGCCGCGCGCGACCATGAATTCGGCAAGACCGGCCGGCTGCTGGAGATCGACGCGCAAGAGGGGTTCGCAAGCACCATCCCGGAAGATCCCAAAGGGCCGCACGACATGGCCCTGGCCTTTTCCGCGCTGCAGGACGTCAACCGGCCACTGCCGAACAGCACCCTCGAAGGGGCCGCCTACAAGGCGGTGTACCTGTGCGTGAAGAAGATCCTGAAGAAATCCTGGGAGCTGGCGCAAGACGATGACGGCGAGGCCAAAGGGCTCGACCTGGACAAGCGGCAGCGGCAGCTGTTCAACAAGGCATTGACCGGCCTGATGAAAGGCTTCGACGACTCCACGGTGAAGAACAGGAAGGAGGCCGTGGGCTACGTGCGCGACACGATCGGCCTGTCCAGGTTCTCGGACAAGGACGGCTATTCCGACGCGGACTCGTCCTCGTCGGAAGAAGAAGAGCCGCTGCCGCGCGAGATGAGCCGCGCGATCCTGGACGAAACCGGAAACATCGAGGACAACGAGCCCAGGCTCAAGACCTGGGTCGCCACCACCGGGACGCTGTCCAAGCTGTCGCTGCAAAAAGAGCTGATCGACCGCGGCACCCTCACGGGCAAGGCGAAGACCAGGGCCGAGGCCAAGCACAAGCGCCGCCGCGGCAAGCTCGACCGCCATGTCGGACGGGTGTCCAAGGTGCACCTCAAGCACTTCCGCACCACCCAGTCCGAGCTGCGCTACCTGCGGGGCAAGCGCAACTTGCTGGTCGCCAAGCGCGACGAGATCAAGGGGCAGATCTCCGGCGCAACGGCGTCCCGGAAGAAGGTGCTGCAGAAACAGAAGCAAAGGGTGCAGGACCTGATCGACGGGCTCAACGGGTTCTACACGCGAACTTCCGTGAAGCGGCTGGTCGCCTTGTCCAACGAGAGCAGCCAGTGGAAGCGCAAGCGCAACGAGTTCAAGCACCTGGGCCCCAAGACGATGATCAGTTACATCGAGGACGATGCGCAGTCCGAAGACGAGCCCCCGAAGAAAAAGCGCAAGATCGCCCAGAAGGAGACCCGGGCGAACAAGCAATGACACGGGCGCAGCGGTGAAGCGCCTTCGCATCCATCCCGTGCTGTAAATTACAGATATGGATTCCGTCTTCCGCCAGGTCGCGCTGATTGGCAAGTACCACGCCGCGCTGTCGCCCGCGCAGGCGTCGTCCACCCGCGCCGCCATGGAGGACATCGCCCAGTTCCTCGCCTCGCTGGGCTGCGCGGTGGTGCTGGAGCGCGACACGGCGACGCATGCCGGCATCGGCGGCTGGCCTGCCATGGACCTGGCCGGCATCGGCGGCGCCTGCGACCTGGCGCTGGTGGTGGGCGGCGACGGCACCATGCTGGGCGTGGGCCGCCAGCTGGCGCGCGCCGGCGTGCCGCTGGTGGGCATCAACCAGGGCCGGCTGGGCTTCATCACCGACATCGCGCTGGACAAATACCGCACCGTGCTGCCGCCCATGCTGGCCGGCGAGTACGAGGAAGACCAGCGCCCCCTGATGCACGCGCGCGTGGTGCGCGACGGCGTGGTGGTGTTCGACGCGCTGGCCATGAACGACGTGGTGGTCAACCGCGCCGCCACCTCCGGCATGGTGGAGCTGCGGGTGGAGATCGACGGCCACTTCGTGGCCAACCAGCGCGCCGACGGCCTGATCGTGGCGTCGCCCACCGGCTCGACCGCGTACGCGCTGTCGGCGGGCGGGCCGCTGCTGCATCCGTCCAATCCGGGCTGGGTGCTGGTGCCGATCGCGCCGCACATGCTGTCCAACCGGCCGATCGTGCTGCCCGACGCGGCGGAGATCGCCATCGAGCTGGTGTCCGGGCGCGACGCCAGCGCCAATTTCGACATGCAGTCGCTCGCTTCGCTGCTGCAGGGCGACCGCATCACGGTGCGCCGCTCGCACCACAAGGCTCGCTTCCTGCACCCGCGCGGCTGGAGCTACTTCGACACGCTGCGCCAGAAGCTGCACTGGAACGAGGGCGGAGGCTGAACACACAATGGCATTGAAGCGCATCGTGCTGCGCGATTTCGTGATCGTGCGCGAGCTGGAGCTCGACCTGTCCGGCGGCTTCTCGGTGCTCACCGGCGAAACCGGCGCGGGCAAATCCATTCTTGTCGACGCGCTGCAGCTGGCGCTGGGCAGCCGCGCCGAAGCCGGCGTGGTGCGCGAAGGCGCGGCACGCGCCGACATCAGCGCCGAATTCGACCTGGCCCCCGCGCTGCTGCCCTGGCTGGAAGATGCCGGCTTCGAGGCCGGCGACAGCCTGCTGCTGCGCCGCACCATCGACGCCCAGGGCAAGAGCCGCGCCTGGGTCAATGGCGGGCCCGCCACGGCGACGCAGCTGCGCGAGCTGGGCGAGCAGCTGGTGGACATCCACGGCCAGCATGCATGGCAGAGCCTCACACGGCCGCAGGCGGTGCGAGGCCTGCTCGACGGCTATGCCGGCATCACCCTGCAGCCGCTGCAGCAGCGCTGGCAGGCCTGGCGCCTGGCGCAGAAGGCGCTGGACGATGCCCGCAGCGCGCAGGACTCGCTGCAGCGCGAACGCGAGCGCCTGGCCTGGCAGATCGGCGAGGTCGACAAGCTGGCGCCGGGCGCCGGCGAGTGGGACGAGCTGAACGCCGGCCACACGCGCCTGGCCCATGCGCAGGCGCTGCTGGATGCGGCGCAGGACGCGCTGCAGGCTCTGCAGGGCGAGGAGACGGGCGCCACGCGCGGGCTGCACCAGGCCTTGGGCGCACTGCGCGAGCAGGAGCACCTGGAGCCGGAGTTCCAGACACTGGCCGAAGTGCTGGCCTCCAGCGTGGCGCAGGCCGAGGACGCGGCGCATTCGCTGCAGGCCTACCTGCGCAAGACCGAACTCGATCCCGAGCGGTTGGCCGAGCTCGATGCGCGCATGGGCCTGTGGCTGTCGCTGGCGCGGCGCTACAAGCGCCAGCCGTCCGAGCTGCCGGCGCTGCTGGCCTCCTGGAAGGATGAACTCGCCCGCCTGGACGCGGCCGCCGACCTGGCCGCGCTGGAGCAGGCCGAGAAAAAGGAACGCGAGGCCTACCTGGCCGAGGCGAAACAGCTCTCCAAGGCGCGCGCGAAGGCCGCGCCGCAGCTTGCCAAAGCGGTCACGCTGGCGATGCAGGGCCTGGGCATGCAGGGCGGCCGTTTCGAAGCCGTGCTGGAAGCCAGCCCGCAGCCCACGGCTGCCGGCCTGGAAGATGTCGCCTTCCTGGTCGCCGGCCATGCCGGCACCACGCCGCGGCCGATCGGCAAGGTGGCCTCGGGCGGCGAGTTGTCGCGCATCGCGCTGGCCATTGCCGTGACCACCAGCCGCCTTGGCACGGCGCAGACGCTGATCTTCGACGAGGTGGATTCGGGCGTCGGCGGCGCCGTCGCCGAAACCGTGGGCCGCCTCATGAAGCAGCTGGGGCGCGACCGCCAGGTGATGGCCGTCACGCACCTGCCGCAGGTGGCCGCCTGCGCCGACCACCACCTGGTGGTCGCTAAGCGCGCCGATGCGGCCGGCCCTGCCAGCACCGTCACGCCGGTGGAAGGCGAGAAACGCGTGGCCGAAGTGGCACGCATGCTGGGCGGCGAACGCCTGTCCGGCACCACCCTGGCCCACGCGAAGGAAATGCTGGGCGACAAGGCCGCGGACGCGGCGCCACGGCCATGAGCGCACCCTCCTCCAAGGAGCCCAAGGCGGCCAGCATGGAGCTCATCCTTATCACCGGCATGTCCGGTTCAGGCAAATCGGTCGCCCTGCGCGCGCTGGAGGACGCCGGCTATTACTGCGTGGACAACCTGCCGCCCGAGCTGCTGCTGTCCTTCGTGGCGCTGGAGCGGCAGCATGGCGCCATGCGCGTGGCCATCGCCATGGACGTGCGCAGCGCGACTTCGCTGCCGCTGGTACCGGCCGAGCTGCGCGAGCTGCGGCGCCAGGGCGTGGAAGTGCGCCCGCTGTTCCTCGACGCCACCACCGACACGCTGGTGCGGCGCTTTTCCGAAACGCGGCGGCGCCACCCGCTCAGCCACCTTGCGCGCGGCGAGGAAAAGACTGACAAGCACGACCGGCAGCGCGCGCTGGTCGATGCCATCGAGCTGGAACGCGAACTGCTATCCGACCTGCGCGAACAGGCGCACGTGATCGACAGCAGCGTGCTGCGTGCCGCGCAGCTGCAGGCCCAGGTGAAGTCGCTGCTGTCGGCGCCGCTGTCGCAGCTCACGCTGGTGTTCGAATCGTTCGCGTACAAGCGCGGCATTCCGGTGGACGCAGACTATGTGTTCGACGTGCGCATGCTGCCCAACCCGTACTACGAGCCTGCGCTGCGCGACCAGACCGGCATGGACGCGCCGGTCGTCGCCTACCTGGAGAACGAGCCCGAGGTGCAGCAGATGTATGCCGACATCGCGCAGTTCCTGCAGCGCTGGCTGGAGCCGCTGGCGCGCAACCACCGCAGCTACGTGACTGTGGCCATCGGCTGCACCGGCGGCCAGCACCGCTCGGTGTACCTGGTGGAGCGGCTGACGGCGACTCTCGGCGAGCGCTGGACCACGCTCAAGCGGCACCGAGAAATCGTCGGCTGAGACGACTCTAGGCCGACAGCAGCCTGCGCACCGGCGCCGGCAGTCCCAGCTGCGGCCATTGCGCCGGGCTGAACCAGCCGCCCTCCTGGCCGGCACGCCAGTCGCCCGCGGGCAGCGCGGCCTCCACCGGATGCAGGTGCAGGTCCTTGTGCGTGAGCATGTGCACGAACGGTTCGGCATCGCGCAGCCCGCGCCGGGCCTTGGGTGGCAGCGCGTCTTCCAGCGCTTCGCGGCTGTCGAACAGTGGCAGGCAGTACAGCCCTGCCCACACGCCGGGCGTCGGGCGCTTTTGCAGCCACACCGATCCGTCGGCCGTGTGCGCGCGCAGCAGCCACAGCGACTGCGCGCTGCGCTTGAGCTTGCGGCTTTTCACCGGATAAGCCTCGGGCCGCCCTTCGCGCGTGGCGACGCAAACCGTTTGCAGCGGGCAGATCAGGCAGCTCGGATTGCGCGGCAGGCAGACCGTGGCGCCGATGTCCATCAGGCCTTGCGTGTAGCGCGGCATCGCCTCGGCAAGATCATCGCGCGGCAGCAGTTCTTCGGCCTTGGCCCACAAGGCGCGCTCGTTGGCCGCGACCGCAAGGTCGTCGCCGAACCCCAGCGTCCGCGTGAGCACGCGCTTGACGTTGCCGTCCAGGATGGCGACGCGCTCGCCGAAGCAGAACGACGCGATGGCCGCGGCGGTGGAGCGGCCGATGCCGGGCAGCGTCTGCAAGGCTTCGGCGGTGGGCGGGAATGCGCCGCCAAAGCGCGCCACGATCTCCTGCGCGCCGCGGTGCAGGTTGCGCGCGCGGCTGTAGTAGCCCAGGCCACTCCACAGGGCGAGCACGTCGTCGAGGTCCGCTTCGGCCAGCGCGCGCACGTCGGGAAAGCGGGCCAGGAAACGGGGGTAGTAGTCCAGCACCACGCTCACCTGCGTCTGCTGCAACATGATTTCCGAGAGCCACACGCGGTAGGGGCCGCGCGTGTTCTGCCACGGCAGCTGGTTGCGCCCGTGCGTGCGCTGCCAGCGCACCACCAGGCCGGCGACGTCGGCTGTCGAACGCGCGCCCGGACTCACGCGGAATTCAGGCCGTTTTGCGCAGCGAGGCGGCGTTGTCGGCGCTGCTTGGCACCGGGCCTTCGGTCAGGTGCGAGGTGAGCTCGGCCAGCTTGGTGTCCAGGCCGGTCAGCGCACGGTCCTGGCCGTCGAGTTCGTCGATGCGCTCGTCCAGGCCGCTGGCGGCCTGCTGGATGCGCTCGATGGCTTCCAGGCGGCGGCTGAAATTGCGGCGCCGTTCGCGCAGCTGCGCATCCAGCTGCGCGGCGGCGGACTTGTTCCACAGCTCCACCTCGCCCAGCGCCGATTCATACACCACCCGCAGGCGGGTGGCCAGTGCACGCACCAGGCGATCAGCGAACTCCGGCTGCGCCAGGCGCAGCACGTTGCCCATGCCCAGGTACTGGTTGTGGCTGCGCTCCACCATGTCCAGGTCGCGTTCGTAGCGCGCCAGGTCCGGCTCGCGCGGCGCCTGCAGCGAAAAGCCGTATTCGGCATTGAGCTGGCGGAAGGTGCCGGTCAGCATGGACTGGATCTCGCCGGACAGGCTCTGCGCCTTGGCCAGCCCCAGGCGCAGCCGTTCGAAAGTTCGCGCATAGGCCTTGCGCACGCCCAGCTTGATGCCCGGCTGGCGCAGCGCCTGCGTCAGCTCCGCCATCTCGGTGCGCAAGGTGTTGTTGCCCAGCAGCTCGAACACATCGTGCAGCAGCTTCAGGTGCACCGAGCGCACGGCGTGGATCTTCGCGCCGCTGGCGTCGAAGTCGCCCTGCTCCTGTTCGATGCGCCCGCGCATGTGCTTGATGACCGACAGGTTCTTGCCGCGCAGGCCCTTGAGCTCCACCATCTGCTCGCCGATGTCGCGCCGGCGCATGGTGAGGGCACGTCCGGCTTCCGTGCGCAGCTCGGTGATGCCGCCGGCCACCGCCGAACGCAGGATCTTGCGGCGCTGGCCCATCACGTTCTCGCTGAGCGCGCGTTCCAGCACCGGCAGCTGGCTGGCCTGCAGCAGGGCGGCGTCGTCGTTGACCTTGGCGACCAGGCCCTTCTGCGCGGACACGGGAATCACCTGCTCGCGCGCCAGCCCCAGGATTTCCGCAGTGGTGGCGCGCTGCCGCTCGATCTGCGCCTGCACCTGCATCGGCGTGCTGAGCGAATCCCACATGGTGTCGATCTTGTTCAGCACCACGAGGCGCGCATCGGCCTGCGAATTCTCGGCAATCAGATGCTCACGCCAGATGGTCAGGTCCGACTTGGTGACGCCGGTGTCGGCCGCCAGGATGAACACCACCGCGTGCGCCTGGGGGATCAGGTTGACCGTGAGTTCCGGCTCGGCGCCGATGGCGTTCAGGCCCGGCGTGTCCAGGATGACCAGGCCCTGCTTCAACAACGGGTGCGCGATGTTGATCAGCGCATGGCGCCAGCGCGGCACCTCGATCAGGCCGTCCGGACCCGTCGGCGGGTTGTCTTCGGGCAGGTCCTCGTGCCAGAAACCCAGCGCCTTGGCCTGCTCCTGGGTCACGCGGCGCACCTCGGCCACTTTTTCCAGGGCCTGGGCCAGCTGCGCCGGGTCGTTCACGTCCAGGTCGATGCGTGTCCAGTTCTCGGGCGCCGAGCGCCACTCCATCAGCGGCTGCGGATGCAGCCGCGTCTCGATGGGCAGCAGGCGCAGGCAGGGCGGCACGTCGGCGTCGTAGCCCAGCTCGGTCGGGCACATGGTGGTGCGCCCGGCGCTGGCCGGCATGATGCGGCGCTTGTAGCCGGCGAAGAAGATGGCGTTGATCAGCTCGGACTTGCCGCGCGAGAACTCGGCGACGAAGGCCACCATGACCTTGTCCGAGCGCATCTGGCCTTCGAGGCGGCGCAGCCGCTCTTCGACCGCGCTATCGAGCAGGTCGTTGTCCTTGAGCCATTCGGACAGCAGCTTGAGCCGCAGTGCAAATTCGCGTCGCCAGGCGCCATGCTGGTCGAATTGTTCGTTGAAGGAAGTACCCACTGCGCCCTCGAGTGCTACGGTTCACTATAGCACCCTACCCCTTTGAAAACACTCAGGTTTTCTGGCAATGCGGGCAGAAATAGGTGCTGCGCTGGCCCTGGCGGATGGCCTTGATCGGACTGCCGCAGACGCGGCACGGCTCGCCCGCGCGGTCGTACACCATGGCCTCCAGCTGGAAGTAGCCGGACTCGCCGTGGGCGTTGGAAAAATCCCGCAAGGTGCTGCCACCCTTGGCCACCGCGCGCGCCAGCACTTCCCGCACCGCCGCATGCAGCCGCGCGGCGCGCGGGCCGCTGATGCGCGACGCCCGCGTGGTCGGCCGGATGCCGGCCAGGAACAGCGCCTCGGACGCGTAGATGTTGCCCACGCCCACCACCACGTCGCCGGCCAGCAGCACCTGCTTGATCGGCGCGTTGCGGCGCTTGAGCGCCGCGGCGAAGTCACCCGCGTGGAAGCCGCCGTCCAGCGGCTCCACGCCCAGGCCGCCCAGCAGCTTGGCCGCCACCGGATCGGCTTCGCTCTCGGCATAGACCACGGCGCCGAAGCGCCGCGGATCGTTCAGCCGCAGCACGCCGCGCGTGGTGGCCAGGTCGAAATGGTCGTGCGCGCCCGCCTCGGGTTGCGCGGGCGCGAAACTGATGCTGCCCGACATGCCCAGGTGCAGCAGCAGCAATCCCTGGTCGAGGTCGAGCAGCAGGTACTTGCCGCGCCGCCGCACGCCCAGGACTTCGCGGCCGGCCAGGGTGGACGGCTCGCGGCCGAGCGGCCAGCGCAGCGGCTTGCCCAGGCGCACCGACTCGATGCGCGCGCCGGCGATGCGGTCGGCGAAACTGAGGCGCGTGACTTCGACTTCGGGGAGTTCGGGCATGGGTGTCCGGCATCTTCGCCCGCCTACGTAAAGGGCGCAGCTCGTGGCAAAAGCCTTCGATTATTATGGGCCGCATGAAATTGTCGACCCGCCTGGCGCTGGCTGCGCTGTTGGTTCCGGCCCTGCTTGCGACCGCGCAGGCGCAGCAGGAAGACACGCCGCCGCCGCCCAGCGCGCTGGATGCGTCGCTGTTCTACCAGCTGCTGCTGGGCGAGCTGAACGCGCAGGGCAACGACCCGGGCACCGGCTTCAGCCTGATCCTGGATGCAGCGCGCAAGACCAACGACGCGGCGCTCTACCAGCGCGCCGTGGAAATCGCCTTCCAGGCGCGCTCGGGCGAATCCGGCCTGCAGGCGGCGCGTGCGTGGAAGCAGGCCTACCCGAAGTCGCGCGAAGCCAACCGCTATGTGCTGCAGATCCTGCTGGTGCTCAACCGCGTGGACGACACGTTGGAGCCGCTGAAGACCGAGATCGCGCTGGCCGAACCGGGCGAACGCGGCGCGGCAATCGGCGCCATTCCGCGCGCCTATGCACGCGCCGCCGACAAGAAGGCCGCCGCCACGCTGGTGGAGCAGGCATTTGCCGAGCAATTGGCCGACCGCACCTATGGAGCCGCCGCCTGGACCGCCGTGGGCCGCATGCGCCTGTTGGCCGAGGACGGCGCGGGCGCGCTGGAAGCCGCCCGGCGCGGCCATGCGCTCTCGCCGCAGGCCGAAGGGCCGGTGCTGCTGGCGCTGGAGCTGATGGACGCCAAGCAGCCGCAGGCCGAGGCGCTGGTGCGCCAGTACCTGGCGCAGGGCAAGCCGCTGCCCGAGCTGCGCATGGGCTATGCGCGTGCGCTGCTGGATGCGCAGCGCTACCCCGAAGCGCTGGAGCAGCTGCAGGTGGTGACCACCGAGCGGCCCGACTTTCCCGAGGCCTGGCTGGTGCAGGGCACGCTGTTCGTGCAGGACAACCAGCTGCCCAAGGCCGAGGCCGCGCTCAAGCGCTACGTGGAGCTGGCGCAGCAGCAGCGCAGCGGCGAGGAACGCAGCCGCGGGCTGGCGCAGGCCTACCTGTCGCTCTCGCAGATCGCCGAGAAGCGCAAGGACTATCCGCTGGCCGGCGCCTGGCTGGACAAGATCGAGAACTCGCAGGACCTGCTGGCCGCGCAGAGCCGCCGCGCTTCGCTGCTGGCGCGCCAGGGCAAGCTGGAAGACGCGCGCAAGCTGATCCAGTCGCTGCCCGAGCGCAACCCCGGCGATGCGCGCGCGAAGCTGATGGCCGAAGTGAGCCTGCTGCGGGATTTCAAGCAGTACAAGCCTGCCTACGAGCTGCTGGGCGCGGCGGCGAAGAAGGACCCCGCCGATCCGGACCTGCTCTATGACCAAGCCATGATGGCCGAGAAGCTCAACGATCTGCCCGACATGGAGCGGCTGCTGCGCCAGCTGATCGCCGCCAAGCCCGACTACCACCACGCGTACAACGCGCTGGGCTACTCCCTGGCGGAGCGCAGCATGCGCCTGCCCGAGGCCAAGCAGCTGATCCAGAAGGCGCTGGAGTTCGCGCCGAATGATCCCTTCATCAGCGACAGCCTGGCCTGGGTGGAATTCCGCATGGGCAACAAGACGGAAGCCGTGCGCATCCTGGAGACGGCGTACAAGAGCCGGCCCGACGCCGAGATCGCCGCGCACCTGGGCGAGGTGCTGTGGAGCATGGGCCAGCGCGACCGCGCACAGACCATCTGGCGCGAGGGCATGCTGATGAACAACGAAAGCGAAACCCTGCAGGAGACGCTCAAGCGGCTGAAGGTCCGCCCGTGAGCCTGCGCCGGCGATGCATCGACTGGACGGTGGCGCTGGCGGCATTGGCGCTGGTGCAGGGTTGCGCCACGCCGCGGGCCCCCACGGCAGCGACCGGAGAATTCCAGCCGGGGCAGGCGGTGAACGGCCGGCTCGCGTTGCAAGTCGAGGGCCAGGCAAGCCAGTCATTCTCCGCAAGCTTCGAGCTGCGCGGCACGGCGCAGTCGGGCGAGCTCGAACTCTTCTCCCCGCTGGGCTCGACGCTTGCCAGGCTCAGCTGGAATGCTGAAGGCGCGGTGCTGAACAACGGCGGGCAGGGCCGCCAGTTCACGTCGCTCGAAGCGCTGGCAGCCGCCGCGACCGGCACGCCCATTCCGATCGCCGCGTTGTTCGACTGGCTGGCCGGCACCGACACCGCCGTGCCCGGCTGGCAGGTGAACCTGACGCAGCTGCCGCAGGGACGCATCCATGCGCGCCGGCTGGATCCGCAGCCGGTCGCCGACCTGCGCGTCGCCTTCGAGCGCTGACCCGCGCCGCCATGCGAGCGCTCCACGACGTTCCGGCGCCGGCCAAGCTCAACCTGTTCCTGCACGTGCTCGGGCGCCGCGCCGACGGCTTGCACCTGCTGCAGTCGGCTTTCATGCTGATCGACTGGTACGACACGCTGCACTTCGAGCACCGCGCCGACGGACATCTCAGCCGCGAAGACCTCACCGTGGCATTGCCGGACGACGACCTGGTGCTGCGGGCCGCGCGTGCCTTGCAGGCAGCCACCGGCACGCCGGCAGGCGCGCACATCGGCGTGCACAAGCGCATTCCCGCGCAAGCCGGAATGGGCGGCGGCTCGTCGGACGCCGCCACCACGCTGCTGGCACTGAACCGCCTGTGGCAGCTCGGGCTCACACTGGGCGAACTGGAACGCATCGGCCTGGCGCTGGGTGCCGACGTGCCGTTCTTCCTGCGCGGACGCAACGCCTGGGTTGAAGGCGTGGGCGAGCGGATCACGCCGCTGGACCTGCCGTTCGCGCGCTTCGCCGTGGTCAAGCCGGCACACGGACTGGACACAGGAAGAATCTTTGGCGATCCGCTTCTCAAGCGGAACAGCGACCCTGCTATAATTTCAGGCTTTGCTGCAAACCCGTACCGTTTCGGTACCAACGATCTGCAGCCGGTGGCCGAGCGGCTTTGTCCTGGGGTGATTCAGGCGCTGCAATGGCTGGCCTCGCAAGACTTGCGGGGCCGCATGACCGGTTCGGGCAGCGCGGTGTTCGTACCGCTGCCCGGTGAGCTCAGGCTCAGGCAGGCGCCGGCCGAATGGCAGGTGCGGGAGTGCAGCAATATGGAGGCCCATCCTCTGGCTGGATGGGCTCCCAGCGACGATTCATCGGTGGGCGGCTGAAAGGCCGTCAACCTGTGTAGGGGAGTCGCCAAGTTGGTCAAGGCACCGGATTTTGATTCCGGCATGCGAGGGTTCGAGTCCTTCCTCCCCTGCCAAATACGCCAAGCGGCACGCAAGCGCGTGCCGCGGCGCACATAGATGCACGTTTCTGAAAGTCCGCTGGGTCCGCACGCAATGCAGCAGGTCGCTTCCAACACCCCCGATTTCATGGTGTTCACCGGCAACGCCAACTCGGCGCTGGCCGAAGAGATCGCAACCCACCTGGGCATCTCCATCGGCGCGGCCGACGTTGGTCGCTTCTCCGACGGCGAAGTCACGGTGGAGATCAAGCAGAACGTGCGCGCGCGCGACGTCTTCGTGGTGCAGTCCACCTGCGCGCCGACCAACGAGAACCTGATGGAATTGCTGATCATGGTCGACGCGCTCAAGCGCGCCTCGGCCGAACGCATCAGCGCCGTCATCCCCTATTACGGCTATGCCCGCCAGGACCGCCGCCCGCGCTCGTCGCGCGTGCCGATCTCGGCCAAGGTGGTGGCCAACCTGCTGCAGACGGTGGGCGTGGCGCGCGTGCTGACCATGGACCTGCACGCCGACCAGATCCAGGGCTTCTTCGACATCCCGGTGGACAACATCTACGCGTCGCCGGTGCTACTGGGCGACCTGCGCCAGAAGAAATACGAAGACCTGATCGTGGTCTCGCCCGACGTCGGCGGCGTGGTGCGCGCACGCGCGCTGGCCAAGCAGCTGGGCACCGACCTGGCCATCATCGACAAGCGCAGGCCCCGGGCCAACGTGAGCGAGGTGATGCACGTGATCGGCGAGATCGACGGGCGCAACTGCGTGGTCATGGACGACATGATCGACACCGCCGGCACCCTGGTGAAGGCCGCCGAGGTGCTCAAGGAGCGCGGCGCGAAGAACGTCTACGCCTATTGCACGCACCCGATCTTCTCGGGACCGGCCATCGACCGCATCGCCAAGGGCTCGGCCCTGGACGAGGTCGTCGTGACCAACACCATTCCGCTGTCGGCCGCCGCGCGCGGTTGCGGCAAGATCCGCCAGCTCACCGTGGCGCCGCTGATCGCCGAAACGATCCAGCGCATCGCCAAGGGCGAGTCGGTGATGAGTCTTTTCTCGGACCAGGTCAACCTGTTCTGAGCACCCGCGGGGCTTCGTTTAGAAGCTCCTTTTGAAGCGAAAGCCACACTGGTCGCGGTGGGCTTTCTGATTTTGGAGAACGTTATGAAATTCGTCGCTTTCGAGCGCGCCAAGCAGGGAACGGGTGCGAGCCGCCGTCTGCGCACGTCCGGCAAGACGCCGGGCATCGTCTACGGTGGCGAAGGCCAGCCGCAACTGATTGAGCTCGATCACAACGCGCTGTGGCACGCCCTGAAAAAGGAAGCCTTCCATTCCTCCATCCTGGAGATGGAACTGGGCGGCAAGGAAGGCAAAGTGCTGCTGCGCGACGTGCATTACCACCCGTACAAGCCGCAGATCGTGCACGTGGACTTCCAGCGCGTGGACGCCAACACGCGCCTGCACATGAAGGTGCCGATGCACTATAAGAACGAGGAAGAGTCCCAGGCCGTCAAGCTGGAACACTGCCTGGTCAACCACGTCATCAGCGAGCTGGACATCTCCTGCCTGCCGGCCGACCTGCCGGAATTCATCGAGGTGGACCTGTCGGACCTGAAGAAGGGCCAGTCGCTGCACCTGAACGACATCACGCTGCCCAAGGGCGTGAAGGCCGTGACGCACGGCAAGCCGAACCCGGTGCTGGTGTCGGTGGTGACCACCGCGGCCGAAGAGTCCGCAAACGCCGAAGCCGCCGCCGCGCCGGCCGCCGATGCTGCTGCTGCCAAGCCGGCCGGCAAGGCAGCCGCCAAGGCGCCCGCAAAGGACGCCAAGGCCGCTCCGGCGAAGGATGCCAAAGCCGCTCCGGCCAAGGCGCCCGCCAAGAAGTAAGGACGCGCGCGGCATCCGTGCCGCGTACGCAACGACGGCCCGCTTCGGCGGGCCGTTTTTGTTTTCTAATCCAGCTCCATGATCAAGTTGTTTGTCGGCCTGGGCAATCCCGGTCCGCAGTACGAGGCGACGCGCCACAACGCCGGCTTCTGGTGGGTCGACGCGCTGGCGCGCGAACTGAAGGTGTCGCTCGCACCCGAGAAGGGCTTCCACGGCCTGGTGGCGCGCGCCAACGTGCAGGGCCGCACGGTGTGGCTGCTGGAGCCGCAGACCTTCATGAACCTGTCGGGCCGCGCGGTGGCCGCGCTGGCGCGCTTCTACAAGATCGCGCCTGAGGAAATCCTGGTCGCGCACGACGAGCTGGACGTGGTGCCGGGCCAGGCCAAGCTGAAGTTCGGCGGCAGCCACGCCGGCCACAACGGGCTGCGCGACATCCATGCGCAGCTGGGCACCGGCGACTACTGGCGGCTGCGCCTGGGCATCGGCCATCCGGGCGTGAAGTCCGAGGTGGTCGACTGGGTGCTGCAAAAGCCCGCACCCGAGCAGCGCACCGGCCTCGAGGAGTGCGTGGCGCGCACGCTGAAGGCCGTGCCGGCCATGCTGGACGGCGACATGGAAAAGGCCACGCTGGTGGTGCACACCCACAAGGCCCCGCGGCCCAAGCCGCCGCGTCCGGTGGACAGCTGATTTCACACAAAAGGAGGAGAGGACAGATGAACCACAGAACCACCACCCTCGCCGTGCTGCTGCTCGCGGCGCTCGGCGCCGGCACCGCATCGGCGCAGACCGTCTACCGCTGCGGCAACAGCTACAGCCAGAAGCCCTGCCCCGGCGGCGCCGCGGTGGACGCCGCCGATCCGCGCAGCGCGGCGCAGGCCGCCGACACCACGGCCGCCGCGCAGCGCAACGCCCGGGCGGCCGAAACGCTGGAAAAGGAGCGGCTCGCGCAGGAAAAGCGGGCCGCGCCGCCGGTGATCGTGCCGCGCCCGCAGGCGACGGCAGGATCGCCGCAAGCCGATCCACCGAACATCATCAAGGGCAAGAAGCCCAAGCACGGCAGGTCCAAGCACGCCACGGCGCCGACGCACAAGGACCACGGCGCCGGAGACGCGAAGAAGCACTCCGCCAAAAAGAAATCAGGTTGAGCCCGGGGGCACCGCATCGGGCGCCCGCGCCGTCAGGCGGCGGTATTTCTGCAGCAGCGTCTCGCGGCTCTCGGAGAATTCCGGGTTCAGCGGGATGCAGGCCACGGGGCACACTTGCACGCACTGCGGCTCGTCGAAATGGCCGACGCACTCGGTGCACTTGTGCGGATCGATCTGGTAGATCTCCGGACCAAGGAAGATGGCCTGGTTGGGGCATTCCGGCTCACAGACGTCGCAATTGATGCACTCGTCGGTGATCATCAGAGCCATGGCCGGAATCCTGCGCTTTTCACTTCTGGCATTATCCGCCGGGCGATGGGTCTTTTCTTTCTCAAACGCTTCATCACCCTGGTCGCCACGCTGGTAGGCACCTCCGTCGTGGTTTTCCTGGTGCTGGAGATCCTTCCCGGCAACGCCGCCCAGATCCTGATGGGCCCGGACGCCTCGCCCGACGCCGTGGCCGCCATGGCCACCAAGCTGGGCCTGGACCGGCCCGCCCTGCTGCGCTACTGGGACTGGGTCGGCGGCATGCTGCACGGCGACCTGGGCCTGAGCTACGCCTACAGCACGCCGGTCGGCGAGCTGGTGCTCGAGCGGCTCGCCCTCACCGTGCCGCTGGCCGTGATGGCCATGGCGCTGACGACCGTGCTGGCGCTGGCCGCCGGCGTCTACGCCGCGGCGCGCCACAACAAGGCCGGCGACGTCGGCATCATGGGCCTCACGCAGATCGGCATCGCCATCCCGAATTTCTGGTTCGCCATCCTGCTGATCATGCTGTTCTCGGTGCACCTGAAGTGGTTCGCCGCCGGCGGCTTTCCGGGCTGGGAAGACGGCTGGTGGCCCGCCCTCCAGGCGCTGCTGCTGCCGGCGCTGTCCCTGGCCGTGGTGCAGTCGGCCATCCTCGCGCGCATCACGCGCTCGGCGGTGCTGGAGGTGCTGCGCGAGGACTTCGTGCGCACCGCGCGCGCCAAGGGCGTGTCGCGCACCGGCACGCTGTGGGGTCACGTGCTGCGCAACGCCATGATCCCGGTCATCACCATCATGGGCCTGCAATTCGCCGAGCTGCTGGCCGGCACCATCGTGGTGGAGAGCGTGTTCTACCTGCCGGGGCTGGGGCGGCTGATCTTCCAGTCGATCTCCAACCGCGACATCATCGTGGTGCGCAACTGCGTGATGCTGCTGGCCGCCATGGTGGTTGTCGTCAATTTCGTGGTGGACCTGCTGTATGCGGCGATCGATCCGCGCGTGAAGGCAAGCGACATATGAGGCCATTTCCATGAGGCCACGTTCATGAGCGGCCCCGATCTCACCGCCACCCTGCCGGTGCCCGTCGCGCCGCCGGCGCGCGGCGCCGGCTTCTGGAAGCGCGCGGCGCGCCATCCCAGCTTCGTGCTCGGTGCCGTGCTGACCCTGCTGCTGGCGCTCGCGGCCCTCGTCTCGCTGGTGTGGACGCCGCACAACCCGTACGACGTGGACATGGCGTCCAAGCTGCTGCGCCCGGGAGGCAGGTTCTGGCTGGGCACCGACCCGTACGGGCGCGACGTGGCCTCGCTGCTGCTGGTGGGCGCGCGCGCGTCCATCGCGGTGGGCGTGATCGCGGTGAGCATCGGCCTGCTGGCCGGCGCTGGCTTCGGGCTGCTGGCGTCGGCCCGGCGCGGCTGGGTGGAGGAGCTGGTGATGCGCGTGGCCGATTTCGGCCTGGCATTCCCGGCGATCCTGTCGGCCATCATGTTGACCGCCGTGTTCGGCCCCGGCATGGTCAACGCCATCATCGCCATCGGCATCTACAACATCCCGATCTTCGCGCGCATCACGCGCGCCTCGGCCAACGCGGTGTGGAGCCGCGAGTTCGTCCTGGCGGCGCGCGCCTGCGGCAGGGGCACGTTCAGCATCACCATCGAGCACGTGCTGCCCAACATCGGCTCGGTGCTGATCGTGCAGGCCACCATCCGCTTCGCCATCGCCATCCTGGCCGAGGCCGCGCTGTCGTACCTGGGCCTGGGCACGCAGCCGCCGCAGCCCTCGTGGGGCCGCATGCTGAGCGAGGCACAGACCATGCTGCTGCAGGCGCCGCTGCTCGCGGTGTTCCCCGGCCTTGCGATTGCATTTGCAGTGCTGGGCCTGAACCTGCTGGGCGACGGCCTGCGCGACCTGTTCGATCCGCGCCTGGCGAGGAAACGATGAGCCCCCACGCTCCGCACTGCGTGCTGTCGCTGCCCCCCGAGGGGGTGCAAGCCTCCCTTGGGGCGGCCCGGCGGGAGGCTTGGCGATGATGGACAACGCCAGCCCCCTGCTCGAAGTCCACGACCTCTCGGTGCTGCTGCAGACCCACCGGGGCCCCGCCTACGCGGTGCGCAACGTGAGCTTCACGCTGGAGCGCGGCGAGGCGCTGGGGCTGATCGGCGAGTCCGGCTGCGGCAAGTCCATCACCGTCATGGCGCTGTTGGGCCTGCTGCCGGACAACGCCAAGGTCACCGGCAGCATCCGCTTCGAGGGCGAGGAACTGGTGGGCCGCGGCGAACGCGCCATGTGCGCCATCCGCGGCAACCGCATCGGCATGATCTTCCAGGAGCCGATGACAGCGCTGAACCCGGTGCACCCGATCGGCCGGCAGGTGGCCGAGCCGCTGCGGCTGCACCGCGGCATGGGCTCGGCGGACGCGCGCAAGGAGGCGATCCGCCTGCTCGACCGCGTCGGCATTCCGGATGCGGCGCGCCGCATCGACGCCTATCCGCACCAGTTCTCGGGCGGCCAGCGCCAGCGCATCACCATCGCGATGGCGCTGGCCTGCGGGCCGCAGCTGCTGATCGCCGACGAGCCGACCACCGCACTGGACGTCACCGTGCAGCGCCAGATCCTGGAGCTGATCCGCGAACTGGTGGCCGAGCGCGGCATGGCCCTTCTGCTGATCTCGCACGACCTGGGCGTGATCGCGCAGAACGTGGCGCGCATGCTGGTGATGTACGGCGGCAGCGTGGTGGAAAGCGGGCCGACCGGCGCCGTGTTCGCGCACCGCATGCACCCCTACTCGCTCGGCCTGTTCGCCGCGCGGCCCGGCCTGCGCACGGCCAAGGGCACGCGCCTGGCCACCATCGCCGGCAGCGTGCCGGAATTGGTGGACCTGCCGCCCGGCTGCCCCTTCGCCGGGCGCTGCCGCTTCACTGTTTCCGAGTGCCACGTGACCGTGCCGCCGCCGTACGAGGTGGAGCCGGGCCACCGGGTGCGCTGCATCCGGCTGGACGCGGTGGCGGCGGAGGCCGCGCAGAAGGACGCCCTCACCCCAGCCCTCTCCCAGGGGGAGAGGGAGGAACAGCCACGATGACCGCACCGCTGCTGCAGGTCGACAACCTGGTGCGCGAGTACACGCTGCCGCGCGAGAAGCTGCTGCGCGCGCCCGGCAAAGTGCATGCGCTCAACGGCGTGAGCTTCACCATCCAGGCCGGGCGCAGCCTGGGCATCGTGGGCGAATCCGGATCCGGCAAGTCCACCCTGGCGCGCCTGGTGATGGCGCTGGACAAGCCCACCTCGGGGCAGGTGCGCATGCTGGGCCGCGACCTGCACGCGCTGCCTGCCGAGGAACTGCGCCAGGCGCGGCGCGATTTCCAGATGGTGTTCCAGGACCCTTACGGTTCCCTGGACCCGCGCCAGACGGTGGAACGCATCGTGACCGAGCCGCTGGCGGCGCAGGGCCCCGTGCCGCGCGAGGCGCGCCGCGAGAGCGCCCGCGCGGTGCTGGAATCGGTTGGCCTGCGCGCCGCCGACCTGGGCAAGTACCCGCACGAGTTCTCCGGCGGTCAGCGCCAGCGCATCGCCATCGCGCGCGCGCTGGTCACGCGCCCGCGCCTGATCGTGGCCGACGAACCGGTCAGCGCGCTCGACGTGTCGGTGCAGGCCCAGGTGCTCAACCTGCTGCAGGACCTCCAGACCGAATTCGGCATCACCTACATGCTGATCAGCCACGACCTGGCGGTGGTGCAGCACCTGTGCGACGACGTGGCCGTGCTCTGGCAGGGCCGCATCGTCGAGCAGGGTCCGCCGGAGCAGCTGTTCACGAACGCGCAGCACCCGTACACGCGCACACTGCTTGAAGCTGTTCCGCAAGCCGAGCCCCCCATGGCCGCGTCCGCTGTCGCCGGGGTGCCCGCCGAATAAGCAAATCCCTCTTGCCTTCAGCGCGAACTCTCGGGGATGATGGTTGTTCAGCTGAAAACTGTCTCTCTTCTCTCTTCCCTTCGGAGCACCACAAGATGATCAAGCGTCGCAGCATGCTCACGCACTCGGCTTCCCTTGCCGCCCTGGCCACCCTTCCCGCCGCCGGCGCCTTCGCGCAGGGCCGCAAGGACGCGCTGGTGATCGCCATGGCGCTGGAGCCCAGCCCGGGGTTGGACCCGACTGCCGGCGCCGCGTCCTCCATTGCCGAGGTGTCGCTCTACAACATCTACGAGACGCTGACCAAGATCAACAGCGACGGCAGCGTCACGCCGCTGCTGGCCGAGAGCTGGGAGGTGTCGCCCGATTTGAAGAGCTACACCTTCAAGCTGCGCAAAGGTGTCAAGTTCCACAACGGCGAGCCGTTCAACGCCCAGGCGGTGAAGTTCTCCTTCGACCGCGCCGGCGGCGAGAAGAGCACCAACAAGGACAAGCGCACCTTCGCCAACATCACCACGCAGGCGGTGGACGAGCACACGGTGGTGATCCTGAACAAGGAACTCGACCCCGACTTCCTGTTCCTGATGGGCCAGGCCACGGCCATCATCGTGGAGCCCAAGAGCGCCGAGGGCAACAACACCAAACCGACCGGCACCGGCCCGTACAAGCTGGAGAACTGGGTCAAGGGCTCGTCCATCGTGCTCTCCAAGTGGGACGGCTACCGCAACGCCGCCAACGTGAAGCTCAAGCGCGTGAGCTTCCGCTTCATCCCCGACGTGGCGGCGCAGGTGGCCGCCGTGCTGGCCGGCGACGTGGACGTGTTCCCGCGCGTCACGCCGCGTGCCGTGCCGCAGCTGCAGGGCAACCCGAAATTCCAGGTGCTGGTGTCCGGTTCGCGCGCCAAGACCATCCTGGCCCTCAACAACGCCAGGAAACCGTTCGACGACGTGCGCGTGCGTCGCGCCATCACCGCCGCCATCGACCGCAAGGCAGTGATCCAGGGCGCGGGCGAAGGCTATGGCGTGCCCATCGGCAGCTACTACGTGCCGGGCGCCTTCGGCTACGTGGACGCCACCGGCGTCAATCCCTACAACCCCGAGCGCGCCAAGGCGCTGCTGAAGGAAGCCGGCATCACCGGGCCGCTGGAGGTGACCATCACGCTGCCGCCGCCACCCTATGCCCGCCAGGGTGGCGAGGTCATCGCCTCGCAGCTGGCCAAGGTCGGCATCAATGCCAAGCTGCAGAACGTGGAATGGGCGCAATGGCTGTCCAACGTGTACGGCGGCCCGAAGAACTACGACATGACGATCATTTCCCACGTCGAGCCGTTCGACCTGGGCAACTTCTCCAAGCCCGATTACTACTGGGGCTACCACTCGGCGAAGTTCGACGAGCTGTACACCAAGTACAAGAACTCGCCCCGTGCGCAGGACCGCGCCAAGCTGCTGGCCGACATCCAGCGGCTGCTGGCCGACGACGCCGTGCACGCCTACCTGTACCAGCCGCAATGGGTGACCATCGCCAACAAGGGCGTGCGCGGCCTGTGGAAGGACATGCCGGTCTTCGTGAACGACCTGTCGTCGATCTCCTGGGCCTGAGCGGAGCCGACCATGCCCGACGCCCTGCATGAACTGAGCGCGACGGCGCTGGTGGACGGCTACCGCCAGCGCACCATCTCGCCGGTGGAAGTCACCCGCGCGGTGCTGGGCCACATCGAGCGCTGGGAACACCACCTGCAGGCGCTCTACCTGCCGCGGCCCGAGCAGGCGATGGAGCAGGCGCGCGCCAGCGAGGCGCGCTGGCTGCGCGGCGCGGCGCTGGGCCCGCTTGACGGCGTGCCCATCACCATCAAGGAAAACATCGCCACCCAGGGCGACCCGGTGCCCGTGGGCACCGCCGCCACCGCGCTGGTGCCGGCCGCCGCCGATGCACCGCCGGCCGCGCGCATGCGCGAATCCGGCGCGGTGCTG
>NZ_JACCWG010000468.1 GCF_013697775.1 Ramlibacter sp.
ACGCATTCCAGGCCCGTGAAGGGCCTGCGAAATTGGAATCTGACCCCGATTTTTCTCGTTGACTGACTCGCGGTGGCTGTCTGAGCGCAGCGCTGCAAGCGCGTAGCGAGTTCCACCGCGCAGCCCCGCTCCCGTTCGATGCAGGTCTGCCCGCGCAAAGCGCGGGACGCCATGTCCGCGCGGCGCAGCCCGCCCGCATGCGGCGTGCGCGTGGTCCATGCGCGCTATGCTGCAGCGCATGGACTTCCTGCAGCCAACACTGAAGCTCTTCGCCGACATCGACGTGCAAGTCGACACACCGCAAGAAGTGGGAGAGAGCCCGAGAGGACGCAGAAGACTCATCCCCATCCTCGGTGGACAAGCAAAAGGCGACGGATGGACAGCACGCGTGCTCCCCGGCGGCGCCGACTTCCAGTTGATCGTGAGCAACACGCTCGCGGAACTGGATGCGCGCTACGTGCTGGAAACGGATGCGGGCGACCTGATCTACGTTCAGAACCGCGCCATCCGCAGCGGCCCGCCGGAACTCATGGCCCGGCTCGCGCGCGGCGAGCCGGTCGATCCTTCGGCGATCTATTTTCGCTGCAGCCCCAGCTTCGAAACCGCGTCGCGCGCACTCGGCTGGATCAACGAACGCATGTTCGTCGGGGCCGGCATGCGGCACCCGGACCGCGTCGTCCTGCGCTTCTTCGAACTCGCTTGACCGTTACGCCAGGCCCAGCAACCGCACCGCGTTGCCCTTCAGGATGCCGGGCATCACCTCGGGGCGGAAACCCGCTTCCTGGAAATCGGCCATCCAGCGCTCGGGTGTGATCAGCGGGTAGTCGCTGCCGAACAGCACCCGGTCCTTCAGCAGCGTGTTGGCGTACTGCACCAGCTGCTTGGGGAAATACTTCGGGCTCCAGCCTGAAAGATCGATCCACACGTTGGGCTTGTGCATGGCCACCGACAGCGCCTCGTCCTGCCACGGGAAACTGGGGTGCGCCATCACGATCTGCATGTCGGGGAAATCGATCGCCACGTCATCCAGGTGCATCGGGTTGCTGTACTCCAGCTTGAGCCCGCCGCCGCAGCGCATGCCCGAGCCGATGCCACTGTGGCCGGTGTGGAAGATCGTCGGCAGCTTGTGCGCGTTGATCACCTCGTAGATCGGCCAGGCCATGCGGTCGTACGGGTGGTAGCCCTGCACCGTGGGGTGGAACTTGAAGCCCTTCACGCCCTCTTCCCGGATCAGCCGCTCGGCCTCGCGCGCGCCCATCTTCCCCTTGTGCGGATCGATGCTGGCGAAGCACGCCATCATGTCGGCGTTCTCGCGCGCGGCCTGCGCGATCTCCTCGTTCGGGATGCGCCGGCGGCCCAGCTGCGACTCGCTGTCCACGGTGAACATCACCAGCCCGATCTTCTGTTCGCGGTAGTACGCGATGGTCTCGGCGATGGTCGGGCGGCGGCCGTTCTTGAAGTACTTGTCGGCGGCGCGGTCGTACTCCTCGCCGTAGTTGTCGAACGGATTCCAGCAGCTCACCTCGGCGTGCGTGTGGATGTCGATGGCGATCAGGTTGGCGTGGTCCATGCGGGTAAATCCTAGGCGAATGGGGGCACTCGTGGCTTGAATTTGATTATCCGTCATAACCATAATCAACGCACAGCGGAAACCCGGATGAACAACCCCGACCTTCAACTCGACATTCGCGGCGCCGTCGCCGTGGTGCGGCTCAGCCGCACAGCCAAGCGCAACGCGCTCAACGACGCGCTGGTGCTCGCGCTACGCGACACCTTCCAGCGCCTGCCGTCCACGGTGCGCGCCGCCGTGATCGACGGCGATGGCGATCACTTCTGCGCCGGCCTGGACCTGTCGGAAATCAAGGAGCGCGACGCGGCTGCCGGCCTGCACCATTCGCGCATGTGGCACGCCGCGCTGGAGGACATCCAGTACGGCCCGGTGCCGGTGGTCGCGGCGCTGCACGGCGCGGTGGTCGGCGGCGGGCTGGAGCTGGCCGCCGCCTGCCACGTCCGCGTGGCCGACGACACCACCTTCTACGCGCTGCCCGAAGGCTCGCGCGGCATCTTCGTGGGCGGCGGAGGCTCGGTGCGCATTCCGCGCCTGATCGGCACCGCGCGCATGACCGACATGATGCTCACCGGCCGCGTCTACGACGCCGAGCAGGGCGAGCGCGCCGGCTTCGCGCAGTACCTGGTACCCAAGGGCCAGGCGTTCGACAAGGCGCTGGCGCTGGCCGAGCGCGTGGCCGAGAACGCGCCGCTGACCAACTACGCGCTCACGCATGCGCTGCCGCGCATCGCCGAACAGCCGGCCGACCACGGCTACCTGACCGAAGCACTGATGTCGGCCATCGCCCAGAGCGCGCCGGAAGCCAAGGAACGCGTGCGCGCTTTCCTGGACGGCCGCGCCGCCAAGGTCGCGAAGAGCTGAGCCGTTCGCCGCGATGAGCCAGCCGATCCGCGAAACCCCGCGCTACCGCCCGCTGGCCTTCGGCGTGACGCGCGCCGCCTGGCGCGACACGCCCGACGGCGTGCGCTACCTGCGCGCCGACCAGGACCTGCAGCCGCACGCGCCGCACATGGTGGACC
>NZ_JACCWG010000475.1 GCF_013697775.1 Ramlibacter sp.
CCCATGCTGTTCGGCCTGCGCGAGTACCGCGGCGAGCCGCACCGCGTGCAGCCGGTGGGCATCGTGCAGGACGTCGAGTACTTCGACGACAGCAAGGGCACCAACGTCGGCGCCACCGTGGCCGCGCTGCTGGGCCTGGGCGCCGAGCGCAAGCTGGTCGTCATCCTGGGCGGCGACGGCAAGGGCCAGGACTTCGCGCCGCTGGCCGTGCCGGTGGCGCAGTACGCGCGCGCGGCGGTGCTGATCGGCCGCGACGCGCCGCTGATCCGCGCAGTGCTGGAATCCACCGGCGTGACCCTGCTGGACGCGGCCACGATGGAGGAAGCGGTGCGCCTGGCCACGCAACGCGCGCATGCCGGCGACGCCGTGCTGATGTCGCCCGCCTGCGCCAGCTTCGACATGTTCCGCAACTACCCGCACCGCGCCGAGGTGTTCCGCGCCGCGGTCGCCACGCTGGCCGACGAAGCGGGCGCCCTGCTGGAGGGCGAGTCGTCATGATGGCAGCCGTTCTCCGCTGGCTTCCGGGCCAAAAGCATCGCCAGGCCAGCAGGCCGCTGGCCGCCGTCCGCGTGCACGCGTTCGACCAGCCGCTGCTGTGGATCATGGTGGCGCTGCTGGCCTGGGGCCTGGTGATGGTGTATTCGGCCTCGGTGGCGATGCCCGACAACCCCAAGTTCGCGCGCTACGCCCACACCTATTTCCTCTCGCGCCACGCGCTGTTCCTGGTGATCTCCTTCGTCGCCGGCCTGCTGGCCTTCCAGGTGCCGGTGGCCACCTGGGAGAAATGCGCGCCCTGGCTGTTCGTGCTGGCGCTGCTGCTGCTGGTGACGGTGCTGGTGCCGCACGTGGGCAAGGGCGTCAACGGGGCCAAGCGCTGGGTTGGCCTGGGCTTCATGAGCTTCCAGCCATCCGAGCTCGCCAAGTTCGCCACCGTGCTGTATGCGGCCGACTACATGGTGCGCAAGATGGACGTGAAGGAGCGCTTCTTCCGCGCCGTGCTGCCGATGGCGATGGCCGTCGCGGTGGTCGGCGTGCTGCTGCTGGCCGAGCCCGACATGGGCGCCTTCATGGTGATCGCCGTGATCGCCATGGGCATCCTGTTCCTGGGCGGTGTGAACGCGCGCATGTTCTTCCTGATCGCCGCGGTGATGCTGGTGGCGTTCGGGCTGATGATCGCGCTGTCGGACTGGCGGCGCGAGCGCATCTTCGCCTACCTGGACCCGTGGGACGAGAAGCACACGCTGGGCAAGGGCTACCAGCTGTCGCACTCGCTGATCGCCATCGGCCGCGGCGAGATCTGGGGCGTGGGCCTGGGCGGCAGCGTGGAAAAGCTGCACTGGCTGCCCGAGGCGCACACCGACTTCCTGCTGGCCGTGATCGGCGAGGAGTTCGGCCTGGTGGGCGTGCTCACCGTGATCGCGCTGTTCCTGTGGATGGCGCGCCGCATCATGCACATCGGCCGCCAGGCGATCGCGCTGGACCGCGTGTTCGCCGGCCTGGTGGCGCAGGGCGTGGGCATCTGGGTCGGCTTCCAGGCCTTCATCAACATGGGCGTGAACCTGGGCGCGCTGCCGACCAAGGGCCTGACCCTGCCGCTCATGAGCTATGGCGGCTCGGCGGTACTGATGAACGTGGTGGCCATCGCGGTGGTGCTGCGCATCGACTACGAGAACCGCATGCTGATGCGCGGAGGGCGGAGCGCATGACTGAACGCCGCGCGCTCGTGATGGCTGGTGGCACCGGCGGCCACATCTTTCCGGGCCTGGCCGTGGCCGAGGCCCTGCGCGCCAAGGGCTGGCGCGTGCACTGGCTGGGCGCGCCCGGCAGCATGGAAAGCCAGCTGGTGCCGCCGCGCGGCTTCACGCTGGAAACCATCGACTTCGGCGGCGTGCGCGGCAAGGGCGTGAAAACGCTGGTGCTGCTGCCGCTGCGCCTGCTCAAAGCCTTCTGGCAAAGCATTGTCGTGGTGCGCCGCGTGCGCCCGCACGTGGTGCTGGGCCTGGGCGGCTACATCACCTTTCCCGGCGGCATGATGAGCGCGCTGCTGGGCAAGCCGCTGGTGCTGCACGAGCAGAACTCGGTGGCCGGCATGGCCAACAAGGTGCTGGCCGGCGTCGCCGACCGCGTCTACACCGCGTTTCCCAACGTGATGGGCAAGGGCCGCTGGGTCGGCAATCCGTTGCGCGAAGCCTTCCTGCGCCAGCCGCCCCCGCAAGAGCGCTTCGCCGGCCGCGAGGGCCCGCTGAAGCTGCTGGTGGTGGGCGGCAGCCTGGGCGCCAAGGCGCTCAACGAGATCGTGCCGAAGGCGCTGGCGCTGATCCCCGCGGCGCAGCGCCCGCACGTGTTGCACCAGAGCGGCGCCAAGCAGATCGACGACTTGCGCGCGAACTACATCGCCGCCGGCGTGCACGCCGAGCTCACGCCCTTCATCGAGGACACGGCCGATGCGTTCGCCGAGGCCGACCTGGTGATCTGCCGCGCCGGCGCCAGCACCGTGACCGAACTCGCGGCGGTGGGCGCCGCGGCGCTGTTCGTGCCGTTCCCCGCCGCGGTGGACGACCACCAGACCGCGAATGCGAAATTCCTGGTCGATGCGGGCGGCGGCTGGCTGGTGCAGCAGCGCGACCTGCGCCCGGAGACGCTGGCGGAAACGATCAAGAGCCTGGACCGCGCGGCATTGCTGCAGCGCGCGTCCGCGGCCAAGAAGATGCAAAAGACGGAGGCCACCGCCGACATCGTGTTGGCATGCGAGGAACTGGCCGGAAAATGAAACACGCAATCAAACACATCCACTTCGTGGGCATCGGCGGCGCCGGCATGTCGGGCATCGCCGAGGTGCTGCGCAACCAGGGCTACCTGATCTCCGGATCGGACCTGGCCGACAGCGCCACGCTCAAGCGCCTGTCCACCTTGGGCATCCAGACCTTCGTCGGGCACCTGGCCGCCAACGTGATCGGCGCCGACGCGGTGGTCACGTCGACCGCGGTGCAGGCCGACAACCCCGAGGTGCTGGCCGCGCGCAAGCGCAAGATCCCGGTGGTGCCGCGCGCCATGATGCTGGCCGAGCTGATGCGCCTGAAGCAGGGCATCGCCATCGCCGGCACGCACGGCAAGACCACCACCACCAGCCTGGTGGCCAGCGTGCTGGCCGAAGGCGGCCTGGACCCCACCTTCGTGATCGGCGGCAAGCTCAACAGCGCCGGCGCCAATGCCAAGCTGGGCAGCGGTGACTACATCGTGGTGGAGGCCGACGAGTCGGACGCCTCGTTCCTGAACCTGTTGCCGGTGATGGCGGTGGTGACCAACATCGACGCCGACCACATGGAGACCTATGGCCACGACTTCAACAACCTGAAGAAGGCCTTCGTCGAGTTCCTGCACCGCATGCCGTTCTACGGCACGGCCGTCCTGTGCGTGGACGACGACGCCGTGCGCTCCATCGTCTCCGAGGTGCAGTGCCCGGTGACCACCTACGGCCTGAGCGAGGAAGCCCAGGTGCGCGCGGTGGACGTGCAGGCCAGCGGCGCGCAGATGCACTTCACCGTGCAGCGGCGCAACGGAGTGACGCTGCCCGACATGCACGTGAAGCTGAACCTGGCGGGCATGCACAACGTGCTGAACGCGCTGTCGGCTATCGCGATCGCGGTGGAGCTGAACATTCCGGACGACGCGGTGCTGAAGGCGCTGACCGAATTCAAGGGCGTGGGCCGGCGCTTCCAGAGCTATGGCGACGTCAAGGTGCGCGAGGCCGCCGGCGGCGGCCGGTTCACCGTGATCGAGGACTACGGCCACCATCCGGTGGAGCTCGCCGCCACGCTGAAGGCCGCGCGCGGCGCCTTTCCGGACCGGCGCATCGTGCTGGCCTTCCAGCCGCACCGCTACACCCGCACGCGCGACTGCTTCGAGGATTTCGTCAAGGTGGTGAGCCTGGCCGACACCGTGCTGCTGGCCGAGGTGTATTCGGCCGGCGAGGAACCCATCGTCGCGGCGGATGGCCGCTCGCTGGCGCGCGCGGTGCGCATCGCCGGCAAGGTGGAGCCGATGTTCGTCGGCGACATCGATGCCATGCCCGAAGCGGTGCTGGACATGGCGCGCGACGGCGACGTGGTGATGTGCATGGGCGCCGGCTCCATCGGCGGCGTGCCGGCCAAGCTGGTGGAAATGGGAGGTGCGGCATGACCCTTCGACAAGCTCAGGGCGAACGGGACTTGGATCCCAGGTCTTTCGGCAAGGTCGCGGTCCTCATGGGCGGCAAGTCCGCCGAGCGCGAGGTCTCGCTGATGTCGGGCAGCGGCGTGCTGAAGGCCCTGCAGTCCAAGGGCGTGGACGCGCATGCCTACGACCCGGCCGAGCGCGACCTGGTCGAGCTCAAGCGCAAGGGCTTTGCGCGCTGCTTCATCGCGCTGCACGGCCGCTTCGGCGAAGACGGCACGGTGCAGGGCGCGCTGGAACTGCTGGGCATTCCCTACACCGGCTCCGGCGTGATGGCCTCGGCGATCTCCATCGACAAGGTGATGACCAAGCGCGTCTGGCTGGCCGAGGGCCTGCCCACGCCGCGCTACACGCTGCTGCGCCGCGGCGCCTACACGCGCGAGCAGGTGCGCGTGATTCCCGACGACCTGGGCCTGCCCGTGATCGTCAAGCCGGCGCGCGAGGGATCGTCCATCGGCGTAGCCAAGGTGCAGGGCTATTCGCAGATGCAGGAGGCGGTGGATGCCGCCGCCGCGCTGGATGCCGACGTGCTGTGCGAGCAGTTCGTCTCGGGCGACGAAGTCACCTGCCCGATTTTGGGCACGGGCGACACCGCGCACGCGCTGCCGGTGATCCGCATCGTCGCGCCCGAGGGCAACTACGACTACCAGAACAAGTACTTCACCGACGACACCAAGTACCTGGTGCCCAGCGGCCTGCCGGCAGAAGAGGAAGCCGCGATCCAGGAGATGGTGGTCAAGGCCTACCGCGTGCTGGGCTGCCGCGGCTGGGGCCGGGTCGACGTGATGATCGACGGCGCCACGCGCAAGCCCTCGCTGCTGGAGATCAACACCTCTCCCGGCATGACCGGCCACTCGCTGGTGCCGATGTCCGCGCGCGCCGCCGGCATCAGCTACGAGGACCTGTGCCTGCAGCTGCTGGCCTCCGCCTCGCTCGACCTCGACCAGGGGGCTGCGCAGACATGAACGCAGCGCTGCCGCAGCAACAACCCATCGACGTCCGGCTGATGAACACCACCGCCACGGTGCTGTTCGCGGCCGGCGCGGTGCTGCTCGCGGCGGCGTTCTCCTGGTGGGCGGTGCGGCATCCGCTGTTCGCGCTGTCCGGCATCACGGTGGAAGGCGAGGTGGCGCACAACAGCGCGGTCACGCTGCGCGCCAACGTCGCGCCGCAGCTGTCCGGCAATTTTTTCACGGTGGATCTGCAGCGCGCGCGCGACGCCTTCGAGGCGGTGCCCTGGGTGCGCCAGGCGGTCGTGCGGCGGCAGTTCCCGAACCGGTTGCGGGTGCGGCTGCAGGAGCACCAGCCCGCGGCGCTGTGGGGCCCCGAAGGCGAAGCGCGGCTCGTCAACAACTTCGGCGAGGTGTTCGAAGCCAACGTGGGCGACGCGGAGCAGCAGGACCTGCCGCGCCTGTCCGGCCCCGACGCCGAGGCGCCGCAGGTGCTGGCGATGCACCACGCGCTGGTGCCGCTGCTGGAGCCGCTGGACCTGGGCGTGAGCGAACTCGCGCTGACGCGGCGCGGCAGCTGGACACTGACGCTGGACACGGGCGGCGTGGTGGAACTGGGGCGCGGCACGCCCGCCGAGGTGATGGCGCGCATGCAGCGCTTCGTGCAGACGCTGACCCAGGTCACCTCCAAATACGCGCGCACGCCCGAGTCGCTGATGTCGGCCGACCTGCGGCACGGCGACGGCTATGCGATCCGGTTGAGGGGCGTCAGCACCGCGGGTGCGGACGCGCAGAAAAAATAGAGGATGGAGATGGCGAAGGACTACAAGGAACTGGTCGTCGGGCTGGACATTGGCACCGCCAAGGTGATGGCGGTGGTGGCCGAGATGCTGCCCGGCGGCGAGCTGAAGCTCGCGGGGATGGGCACGGTGCCCTCCAGCGGGCTCAAGCGCGGCGTGGTGGTCAACATCGACGCCACCGTGCAGAGCATCCAGGAATGCCTGAAGGAAGTGGAGAAGATGATCGGCGCGAGCATCTCGCGCGCCGGCGTGTGCACCGGCATCACCGGCGCGCACATCCGCGGCATCAACTCCAGCGGCATGGTGGCCATCCGCGACAAGGAAGTCACGGCCAGCGACAAGCTGCGCGTGCTCGAGACCGCCAAGGCGATCAACATCTCCACCGACCAGCAACTGCTCTTGACCGAGGCGCAGGAGTTCGTGATCGACGGCCACGAGGTGAAGGAGCCGATCGGCATGAGCGGCGTGCGGCTGGAAGCCAAGGTGCACCTGGTCACCGGCATGCACAGCGCTGCCGAGAACATCATGAAGTGCGTGCGCCGCTGCGGCCTGGACGTCACGCACCTGATGCTCAACCCGATGGCCTCCAGCCTGTCCGTGCTGACCGACGACGAGCGCGAGCTGGGCGTGGTGCTGGTGGACATCGGCGCGGGCACCACCGACGTGGCGATCTTCACCGGCGGCTCGATCCGCCACACGGCGGTGATCCCGATCGCCGGCGACCTGATCACCAGCGACATCGCCATGGCGCTGCGCACGCCGACCAAGAGCGCCGAGGACATCAAGATCGAGAGCGGCCACGCCAAGCAGGTGCTGATCGACCCGCACGTGCAGGTGACCGTGCCCGGCCTGGGCGACCGTCCGCCGCGCGAGCTGAGCAAGCAGGCGCTGGCCGGCGTGATCGAGCCGCGCGTGGAGGAGATCTTCACGCTGGTGCAGCAGGTGATCCGCGAGTCGGGCTACGAGGAAGTGCTGTCCTCGGGCATCGTGCTTACCGGCGGCAGCTCGGTCATGCCCGGGCTGATCGAGCTGGGCGAGGACATTTTCCTCAAGCCGGTGCGCCGCGGCGTGCCGCGTTATTCGGGCGCGCTGGCCGACATGGTTTCGTATCCGCATTGTTCCACCGCGATGGGCCTGCTGCAAAAAGCATGGCGCGACCGCATGAGCAGTGAACTGGCCGACCGGCAGGCGGGCGCGATGCGCAGCGCCTTCGGCCGGCTCAAGGACTTCATCGTGGGGAACTTCTAGACCATGTTCCCCCACAAGACATGGCTGGCGAGGGGAAGCCCTCGCGCAACAAGAAAGGAGCGATGGCGGTGCACCGACCCCCCATGCGCAAGTAGATGAACACCATTAAAACGACCCCGAACGGCAACTGCAACGAATTTCCGGAGAATGCAATGAGCATCGAAATGATTGAAGTGGAAGAGTTCCACCAGGGCACGCAGATCAAGGTGATCGGCGTGGGCGGCGGCGGCGGCAACGCCGTGCAGCACATGATCGAGCGCGGCGTGCAGGGCGTGGAATTCGTCTGCGCCAACACCGACGCGCAGGCGCTCGCGCGCAGCAATGCGCACAAGCACATCCAGCTGGGCGGCAGCGGCCTGGGCGCCGGCAGCAAGCCCGACAAGGGCCGCGAGTCGGCCGAAGCGGCGGTGGAGAACATCCGCGAAGCCATCACCGGCGCGCACATGCTGTTCATCACCGCCGGCATGGGCGGCGGCACCGGCACCGGCGCGGCCCCCGTGATCGCGCGCGTGGCCAAGGAGATGGGCATCCTCACCGTCGGCGTGGTCACCAAGCCGTTCGACTGGGAAGGCGGCCGCCGCATGACCAACGCCGACAACGGGCTGGCCGAGCTGGAAGCCAACGTCGATTCGCTGATCGTGGTGCTCAACGAGAAGCTGCTCGACGTGCTGGGCGACGACATCACCCAGGACGAGGCGTTCGCGCACGCCAACGACGTGCTGAAGAACGCCGTGGGCGGCATCGCGGAAATCATCAACGTGCCCGGCCACGTCAATGTGGACTTCGAAGACGTGCGCACCGTGATGGGCGAGCCCGGCAAGGCGATGATGGGAACGGCCCTGGCCCACGGCCCGGACCGCGCGCGCATCGCGGCGGAACAGGCGGTGGCCTGCCCGCTGCTGGAAGGCATCGACCTGTCTGGCGCCAAGGGCGTGCTGGTGCTGATCACCGCGGCCAAGGGCAGCCTGAAGCTGGCCGAGTCCAAGCTGGCGATGAACACCATCCGCGCCTACGCCTCGCCGGACGCGCACGTGATCTACGGCACGGCCTACGACGACGAGCTGGGCGACGCGGTCCGCGTGACCGTGGTGGCCACCGGCCTGTCGCGCCAGGGCCAGCAGCGCCGCACCGCGCCGCCGCTGCAGGTGCTGCGCACCGGCACCGACAACGTGCCGTTCCACGTGCCGACCATCAGCCACGCCATCAGCGGGCCCGGCATCGTCACGCGCGACAGCCACGCGGCCAATGTCGCGGCCAGCATCGGCGTGGTGCCGTCGCAGCAGCCCGACTACGGCGGCATGGCCGTGCCCAGCGTGTGGCGCACCAACCGCACGCAGGCAGCGGCCAAGGTCGACGCGCTGTCCTCGGGCGGCATGGACGATTTCGAGATCCCGGCATTCCTGCGCAAGCAGGCGGACTGAGCTGTTGCTGAACTGAACTCCTGAGGTTCTCCAAGGGGAGTGTCTGGGGTGGGTGCCGTGAGGTGCCCACCCTATTTTTGTTGCGTCGTGCCCGGGCTCCGGGATCACGCTCGCGGGCGCCTGCCCGGGCGTGCCAGCTTTACGTCGTCAACACCGTGGTGCCGCGCAAGCTCCGTAGCGACCGCGAATGGACCCTGCGCCCGGGCATCCCGACCACCACCCTCCACGTCGCGTCGTGGCTCTCGCTTCGTCTCTCCCTCTCTCTTTCCCCCTCTCCCCTCTGGGGAGAGGGCAGGGGTGAGGGGCGGTGGTGCGCGAAAACGCCACGTGCGGCCGGCGGTCGGGGTGGGCCAGGCGCAGGGTCCATTCGCGGTCGCCACAGAGGCCGCGCGGCACAGCGGTGTTGACGACGTGATCTCCGAGCACCAGGGCAGGCGCCCGCGAGCGTGATCCCGGAGCCTGGCCCACCCCGGCCGCCGGCCGCTGCCACAAATGCCACGCGCGCGGGGTATCGAAGTGAGCAGCCCCAGGCCGCCTAAAATCACCCGATGCTCCAGCAACGCACCCTCAAGTCCCTGACCCGCGCCGTCGGCGTGGGGCTGCACAGCGGGCAGCGGGTGGAGCTCACGCTGCGGCCGGCCCAGCCGGACACGGGGATCGTGTTCCGCCGCACCGACCTGCCCACGCCGGTGGACATTCCGGTGTCGGCCAGCTCGGTGACGGACACCCGCATGGCGTCCACCATCTCCAATGGCGGTGCGCGGGTTCTCACGGTGGAGCACCTGATGTCGGCCTGCGCGGGCCTTGGCATCGACAACCTCTACGTGGACATCACCGCCGAAGAGGTTCCCATCCTCGACGGCTCGTCCGCCTCGTTCGTGTTCCTGCTGCAAAGCGCGGGCATCGAGCTGCAGCGCGCGCCGCGCCGCTTCATCCGCGTCACGAGTCCCGTCGAGGTGCGCGAAGGCGAGGGCGACAACCTGAAGTGGGCGCGGCTCGATCCGTTCCATGGCTACAAGCTGAGCTTCGAGATCGATTTTGCCCACCGCGTGGTCGATTCCACCGGCCAGCGCTACGAGTTCGACCTGGGCAAGGGCAACTATTCGCGCGACATCGCGCGCGCGCGCACCTTCGGCTTCACCAAGGACCTGGAGGCGATGCGCGCCAACGGCCTGGCCCTGGGCGGCGGGCTGGACAACGCCATCGTGATGGACGACTACCGCGTGCTCAATTCCGGCGGCCTGCGCTACGACGACGAACTGGTCAAGCACAAGCTGCTGGACGCCATGGGCGACCTGTATTTGGTCGGCAAGCCGCTGCTGGCTGGTTACAGCGCGTTCCGCTCGGGCCACGCGCTGAACAACAAGCTGCTGCGCGCCTTGCTGGCCCAGGACGATGCCTTCGAGGTCGTGACCTTCGAGGACGAACGCGAGGCCCCCGCCGGCTTCGCCCAGCCCGCACGGGCCTGGTAGCCAAAGCAGCACACGCCGCGGCCGCCGCCGCCGCGCGCGTTCTGGGTCTTTTTATCCATTTGCACATAGCTTGCGCCCATGCGGCGGCGGTGCCGCATGGCTGCGCGGCCCGCGCGGGCTGTGGTTACAAAACCCACCATTGCTGGGAGTTACACAAAAACTCCGTCTCTTCATAATCATTTTCGTTCGAGTCAAGGGAAGGCAAGAGAACCTAAGGTTCTTCTGCGACAAGAAGTTAAAGGGACGGTCGACATGCACTGCTTGGATTTGCCCCGGCTGACTGGGCGCGAAAAGGAAATTCTTCTATGGGCGGCCTCTGGCAAAACCGCTTTTGAGACAGCAGACCTGCTTTGCATCTCGGCGGACACAGTCAATTTCCACATGAAGAATTGCCTGCGAAAGCTCGGCGTTGCCAACAAGACGGCGGCGACGGCGAAGGCGTTGTCCCTGGGACTCTTGCCGATGGTCAGGTTCACGCCTGACTCGCTTCATTGACGGACACGTTCGCCGTCCCGGCGGGCGGCGGTTTCAGCGATTGGATAGAGGGAAGATGAAAATGCAAAGCATTGAAGTTTCACGCGCGTGGAGCGTTGACGAATCCCGCAAATGTCTCGAGGAGTTGGCGGTCACCGTCTACAAGCACGCCGCCTTGAACAACTCCTTCTACGAGCTGTGGACCTCGCGGCGGCTCGAGCTGCAGCAGGTGGCCGTGTTCGTGCGCAACTACGGCGAGTTCAACCGGGCCTTTCCCGAAGTGCTGGCCACCGTGCTGGCCTGCACCAAGAACATCGCCGCGCGCACCGAATACGCCAAGACGCTGTATTCCGAGATGGGCAATGGCCAGTACGACAAGGTGCACTCCGTGCTGTTCGACGCCTGGGCCCAGAGCCTGGCCGAGCAGTTCGGCGACCGCCAGAAGCTCGTCTGGGCCAACCTGTCCGCGGAGTTCGACGCGCTGCCGCAGACCTACGCGCTGATCGAGGGCCAAAAGCGCATCTACGCGATGGACGGCGCCACCGCCGCCGGCGCCCAGCTGGCGCAGGAATGGCAGGCCTACACCATGGAGACGCAGCTCTACGAGGGCGCGCGCAAGTACATGGGCATGTGGCCGACCAAGGACGAATTCCACGAGGCCGCCGAATTCTTCTACGCGCACATCGGCGCGGCGGAGAAGGAGCACAAGCTCGAATCGCTGCACGCCGCGCTCGAGTTCGACGTGGACGAAGCCAGCCGGGCGCGCCTGGTGCAGGGCTTCAACGAGCAGTGCCGCATGTTCGCCGAGTTCTGGACGGCGATCGGCAAGGCCATCCACTAGCGCCACCGCGCGTTCCTCCCGGTCTCTGCCTTCGCCGCCCGTTCGCGGGCGGCGCGGGGAGGCTGTTGCCGAAAAACGTGTCTTCCTCCCGGAGCTTGTCGCCGACATGAGCCCTGTCTACCTGCGCGCGCCCGCCTACAGCCACGGCGAGCTGCGGCCCATCGCCGAAATCGCCGAACTGCGGGCCGACCCCGACCTGCTGGCGACGCTGCACGCCGTCGGGCTGGAGACCTATGCCCGGCACGACGGTGCGGTGGAGGAGCTGGCGGCGGCGGTGCTGGGCGACACGCTGCGGGCCGCCGGCCTGCAAGGCGGCGACATCGACGCCTTCGTCTATGCGTCCAGCCTCTATTCGCGCGGCCAGGTGCACGACACCATGGAGCCGAGCCGGCTGATGGGCCGCATCGCGCAGGAGGCCGGCCTCACGCGTGCCGTGCCGCACGGCGTGAGCTTCACCCAGTGCGTCAACACGGTGTCGGCCTTCGAGCTGGCGCGCGGCCTGGTGCTGGCCGGCGCGCGCCACGTGCTGGTGCTGGCGGCCGACAAGATCGAAGGACAGTCGCGCATGGTGGAGCCGGGCATCTCGGTCATCAGCGACACGGCCGGCTGCGTGCTGGTGAGCGGCGAGCGCGGCAACGGCGCGGCGGGCACGGCGCTGCGCATCGACAACGTGGCGCACTTCGTCGACTGGTCGCTGCAGGACGTGAAGACCGAGGACGATTTCGGCGAGTACGTGAAGCGCACCGTCGGCGGCATGAGCGCGGCCATCGGCGCGCTGCAGCGCGCCGACGGGCTGCCCGCCGCCAGCTACGCGCAGCTGCTCACCAACACCATCAACCACTCGGTGGTGCGCATCTTCAGCCGCGCGAGCGGCCTGCCCACCGACCGGGTGTACCGCGGCAACGTCAACCGGCTGGCGCACTGCGACGCGGCCGACGTGATCGTGAACCTGCGCGACTGGCTGGACCTGCGGCGCGCCGCCGCGGGCGAGCGCGTGATCCTGGCCGCCAACGGCCCGTTCGCCTGGGGCGCGGTGTCCGCCACCCTGTGCTGAGCCGCTTCCTTCCACAACAACCCACATGAACAACATCGCCCGCTATCTCCACGCCGCGGCCCGGCGCCATCCCGACCGGATGGCGGTCAAGTGCGAAGGCCGCGCGCTGAGCTATGCAGAGTTCGACCGCCTCATCGACCGGATGCGGCGTTTCATCCGCGACAGCCTGGGCCACAAGCCGCAAGGCATCGCCGCGGTCCTGGCTTACAAGAGCATCGAGGCCGTGGCTTTCGCGCAGGCCGCGCTGCGCTGCGGCCTGGCGTACACGGTGGTCGATCCGCGCTACCCCGACCAGCGCATCGGCGAGATCCTGCAGGACAGCCGGCCGGCGGCGCTGTTCACCGACTTCACCGGCGCGCGCCTGCGCGACGTGCTGCAGGGCGCGCCCATGCCCGCCACCCTCTTCACCGAGACGGCGCAGGCCGCGTCGGCGGGGCGCGACTCGGTCGCATCGGTCGCATCGGTGCAGGCGCTCGCTCCCCTGGACGAGGCGCCCGCGGACAAGAACCGCGACGACATCGCCTACGTGCTCTACACCTCCGGCTCCACCGGCGTGCCCAAGGGCGTGCGCATCTCGCACCGCAGCGCCGGCTTCTCGATCGACTGGGCGCAGGACGCCTTCGGATTCCAGACCGACGAGGTGTTCCTGAACCAGGCGCACTTCGGCTTCGACTTCTGCGTGCTGGACCACTACAACGCCTGGAACGTCGGCGCCGCGACCATCCTGGTGCCGGAATACAACTCCGTGTTCCCGGTGCACGTGGTGGACATCATCCGCGAGGAGCGCGTCACCAACGTCTGGCTGGTGCCGTCCAACATCGTGGCGCTGGTCAAGCAGGGCGGCCTGCTCGGCACCGACTCCACCGCGATCCGCCGCTTCCTGTACGGCGGCGAGCCGTTCCAGATGCCCTACCTGCGCGAGATCCATGCGTGGATGGGCGGCCGGCCGGTCTACAACCTGTACGGCCCCACCGAAACCAACCTGATCACGGCGCACCGCGTCACCGCGGATGACCTCAAGGGCGACGAGGTGCCGCTCGGCCCCGGCGTGCCCGGCGTCGTGCTGAAGGTGCTGGGCGAGGACGGTGAACTGCTCGCTGCCGGCACCGGCGACCTGTGCTGCGCGGGCGACTGCATCGCCTCCGGCTACACCAACCGGCCCGACCTGAACGAGAGCCGCTTCCTGCATGCCGAGGGCCGCACCTGGTACCGCACCGGCGACATCGTGCAGATCGAAGCCGACGGCACCTGCTGGTACCGCGGCCGGGTGGACGACATGGTGAAGGTGCGGGGCTTTCGCATCGAGCTGAAGGAAGTCGAACGCGCGCTCACGGCGATCCCGGGCATCGGCCAGGCCGCGCTGCTGGTGCACGCCGCTGCAGAGGGCGACAAGGAGATCCACGCCTTCTGCGTGGCCGCCGAACCCGACGAACGCAGCATCCGCCGCCACCTGGCGAAGACATTGCCGCCCTTCATGGTGCCCAAATGTTTCCACTTCGTGCCCGACATTCCGTACAACGACCGCGGCAAGGTCAACCGGGGCGCGCTGCAGGCGCTGCTGCAAACATGAGCGGACACGACGCATTGCGCGAACGCCTGCTCGGCCTGCTGGAGAAAGCATCCGTGCAGGGCGAGCTGCCGCCGGTCACGCCGCAGACACATCTGCTGCGCGCCGGCGTGCTGGATTCGCTGGGCGTGGTGGACCTCGCCGCGGCCATCGAAGGCGCCTGGAACATCCGGCTGCCCAGGGGCGCGGTGAACCCGGCCAACTTCAGCACCCTGCAATCCATCGAAAACATGATTGCCGAACACGGGGGGCCCAAGCCGTGACCCGCAGCTCCGCACTGAACCCCGAGCGCGCCGCCATCACCGGCCTGCTGAAGGTCGACAAACGCATCGTGCGCAGCGCCGGCTGCCATGTGTATGACGACGCTGGCCGCGCCTACCTGGACTTCTCCTCGCAGTACGGCGTGCTGGCTTTCGGCCACAACCCGGCCTTCCTGTGGGACGTGCTGCAGGAGGTGCGCGAATCGCAGGAGCCCAGCTTCGTGCAGCCGCTGGTCGCGCCCGCGGCCGAACAGCTCGCGCAGCTGCTGAGCGACATCTCGCCCGGCGGCCCGCGCATCGCCGTGCTGTGCAACAGCGGCGCCGAAGCGGTGGAGGCCGCCATCAAGCTGGCGCGTGCGCGCACCGGCCGCGCCGTGATCCTGGCCACCCACAACAGCTTCCACGGCAAGACGCTGGGCGCGGCCTCCGCCACCGGCACGCCGGTGTACAGCCAGCCGTTCGGCGCCGACACCACGCAGTTCGAGCACGTTCCCTACGACGACGTGGAGGCGCTCACGGCACGGCTGGCGCGCGGCGACGTCGCTGGCTTTATCGTGGAACCGGTGCAAGGCGAAGGCGGCATGGTCGCGCCCACCGAAGGCTACCTGCGGCGCGTGCAGGACGCCTGCCGCGCGAACGGCACGCTGCTGGTGGTGGACGAGGTGCAAACCGGCCTGGGCCGCACCGGCCGCCTCTTCGCGAGCGAGTGGGACGGCATCGACCCCGACGTGCTGCTGCTGGCCAAGGCATTGGGTGGCGGGTTGGTGCCCATCGCCGCCTGCCTGGTGGCCGAGCGTGCCTGGGACCCGATGATGGGCCTGTTCCACAGCTCCACGTTCGCCAACAACCACCTCACCTGCCGCATCGCCGTGGCGGCGGTGCAGGCGCTGATCGCCGACGAGCAGGCGCTGATCGCGCAGGCGCGCGACAGCGGCGCCTACCTGCGCGGCAAGCTGGAAGGGCTGGCCGCGCGCTACCCGCGCGCCTTCAGCAGCGTGCGCGGCAAGGGCCTGCTGCTGGGCCTGGAGCTGGCCGAGTGGCCGGCCGACGCCGCCTACTTCCTCGGCATGGCGAACGACCGCGGCTACCGCGTGCCGCTGGTGTCGGGCCACCTGCTCAACGAGCACGGCCTGCTGGTGCTGCCCACGGTCAGCCGCAGCAACGTGCTGCGCATCCAGCCGCCGCTGATCGTGCAGCGCGAACAGATCGATGAGGCGGTGGTCGCGCTCGACGCCGTCGGCCGGCTGATCCAGGCCGGCCGCTTCGACCAGCTGCTCACCTACGCCACCGGCGGCACCGCCCTGCGGCTGCCCGAGCCCGCGGCCGCCGCGCCGCTGCCGCCGAAACTGGTGCCGGTGCCAACGTCCGGCCAGCCGTACCTCGGCCGCTTCGCCTTCCTCATGCACCCGGTGGACATGGACGACCTGGTGCGCTGCATGCCGGCCGGCTGCGAGTCGTATCCGCCCGAACAGGGCAAGGCGCTGCGCGACTGGATGCTGCGGCTGCGCGCGTTCGACGATTCGCCCTTCACCGTGCACTTCACGCCGCGCCTGCAGTCGCATGCCGGCGGCTACGTGGACGGCTGGCTGATCTCCTGCATGCTCACGCCGCGCGAAATGATGCGGCTGCGGCCTCCCGAGCGCGAGGCGCTGGTGGCGCAGTACCTGCAGCTGGCCCGCTCGGTGGATGCGCGCATGGTCGGCCTGGGCGCGTTCACTTCGGTCATCACCCGCGGCGGCCTGGACATCGCCGACTGCGAGATCCCGATCACCACCGGCAACAGCCTCACCGCGCTGATGTGCGTGGAAGGCCTGGGCCGCGCCGCCGAACGCATGGGCCGCCCGCTGGAACAGCAGACCGTGGCCGTCATCGGCGCGGCCGGCTCGGTGGGCCGCGTCGCCGCGCTGGAAGCCTCTGCCGCGTGCCGCCGCATGGTGCTGTTCGGCAACCCGGCCAACCCCGCCGCCATCGACGACGTGCGCGCCGTGGCCGGCGAGATCTACCAGCACCTGCTGCGCCAGCCGGAGACGGCGGTGCCCGGCGGTATCCGCATCGACCTGCGGGCGCTGCGCGCCACCGGCAAGCTGCCGAAGGAGCTGCTGGAGGACGGCGGCGAAGACGCCTGCCGCGCGCTCGCCACGCTGATCGAGACGCGCTTCACCGGCGCCATCGGCCGCGCCGCGCCGGTCATGGTCAGCGTGGACCTGAAGTCGCGGCTGCACCTGGCCAACGCCATCATCTCGGCCACCAGCAACGGCCGGCCGTTCGTGGAGTCGTCATGGATCGAGGACGACACCATCGTGTGCGACGCGGCGCGCCCCGGCGACGTCGGCGCGCTGGTGCGCAAGCATCGCCAGGACCTGTTCCTGTTCGACGGCGGGCTGGTGGAACTGCCCGAGCCCATCGCCTTCGGGCGCGACAACGTGCTGGGCTTCGCGCCCGGCATCAACCTGGCGTGCCTGTCCGAAACCATCGTGCTGGCCATGAGCCAGGCCGACCGCCACCACAGCCTGGGCCGGCGCATTCCGCTGGAGGAAGCGCGCCGCGTCAAGGCGCTGGCGGCACGCCACGGCTTCGCCTGCCACCTGCCCGCGGCCGACGACGCGCGCGCGCTGGCCGAGGCGCTGGCGGCGCAGGACTGAACGCATGCACACGCAGACCAACCCGAAGCAGGCGACGCAGCAGTGCGTGGTCGATGGGCAGCGGCTGTCGCTGGCGGGCGCCGGCCTGCGCAAGGTGTTCGCGGTGACGCTGTACGAGGCCAAGCTGTTCGCCGCCGGGCCGGTGCGCGTGCCGGGCGACCTGTACCGCGCCGCCACGCCGCTGCGCCTGTCTTTCGAATACCTGTACGGCCCGATCGGGCGCGAGCGCATGGCGCTGGCCTGGGACAAGGCGCTGCGCAAGTCGGTGCCGGCCAATGCGGGGGCGGCGATGGATGCCTTCACCGCCACCATCACCGACTACCGGCGCGGCGACACCGTGCACTACGACCTGCTGCCCGACGGCACCACGCAGGTGGTGCACAACGGCGAGCTGCTGGCGCGCATCGTGTCGCAGGAGCTGCGCACCGGCATCCTCGACGTGATGGTCGGCGGCGACCCGATCGATCCGGCGCTGAAGGCGGCCCTGGTGCCGGCGTTCGGATGACGCGCATGCACACCCCGTCCGCACGCAAGCCGCTGGAGCTGCTGGAGTACGTGGCCATCAGCGCCGGCATGGCGGTGGCGGCCTCCTGCTACATGGTGCTGGGCCTGCTGGCGGGCGCGCACACCATGGGCGAACTGGTGTTCGTCATCGTCGCGGCCGGCGCCATGTGCCTGCTGTTCGCGCTGGCCATCGGCGAGATGTCGGCACGGCTGCCGTCGGCGCCCGGCATCCGCACGTATCTGAAGCGCGCCTTCGGCGACCGCGTGAGCCTGTTCTTCACCTATGTGCTGCTGCTGGTGATTCCGCTGGTGGCGGCGGTCGAGATCCGGGTGTTTCTGGCGGCCCTGTTCCCCGGCGCGTCGCTGGCGCTGCAGTGTGCCGGCGCCACCGTGCTGGTGGGTTTCCTGGCCGGACTGAACGTGGCCGGCCGCGACCTGCCGCGCACCGCGCAAACGGTGGTGTTCTGCGCGCTGGTGGCGCTGTCGTTCTCGTTCTCCGCCCTGGGCCTGGTTGCACCTGCGCCGGCTGCCGTGCCGGCGGCCGCCGACCCGGCGGCGGCCTCGCTGGCGCACGGCGTGGGCCTGGCGTTCTTCCTCTACGTCGGCTTCGAATGGGTGGCACCGATGGCGCGCAGCCCGGAGGCGGCGCAGCGGGCCGTGCCCTGGAGCATGGTGATCGCCGTGCTGCTGGTCGGCGCCATGTACCTGAGCTTCGGCATGGCGCTCAAGCGGATGCTGCCGCCTGCGGTGCTGGCCACCAGCGGCGCACCGCACGTGGTGCTGGGCGAGCAGCTGCTGGGCGTGCCGGGCCGCTGGGCGCTGCAGGGGCTGTCGCTCTTCGCGTTGCTCACCACCCTGAACGCCGGCCTGATGGGCGCCTCGCGCCTGGTCTACGGCCTTGCGCGCGAGCAGGCGCTGGGACGGCACGCCTCGGCGGCGCTGGCGCGCGTGAGCGGCCAGGGCATTCCGGCCGCCGCCATCCTGGCGCTGGCCGGCTGCAGCCTGCTGACCGCGTTCTGGGTGATCGCCGGCGACCGCGCCGCCGTCGTCGCGGGCGTCGGCGCCGGGCTCTACACCTTCGTTTACGGCGCGTTCGCGGCGTCGCACCTGAAGCTGCGCAAGCTGCCCGGCCGCGCGCCGGGCTTCCGGGCGCGCGTGCCGGGTCCGGTGTACCTCGTGCTGGCCGCGCTGGCCGCAGGCGTCGCCGCGGCGACGCTGGCCGACACGTTGCGGGACAACCTTGCCGGCTGGTCCGCACTGTTCGTGTTCGCCTGCGCCGCGGCGCTGCTGTCCCACCGCGTCGCCAAGGGCAAGAGTGCCCGGGCGGCCGCCACCCAAGCCGTCTGAACGCCATGACCGACCTGATCGAAACCCTGGTGCTGTTCAAGGACAAGGCCAACACCCACCCGCGCATCGCCAGCTTGATCAAGGGCTGGGAACCAACCATCGTGGTCGAGGCCACCGACTCCGGGACCAAGCGCTACCTGCCGGTGCGCGCCTGCCGCATCGCATCGGTGGACACCGGCGACGACACGGAGGACGGAGCGCCCGCCGGGCACGTGGTGCACCTGCGCGCCGCCGAGGCCGTGCTGGCGGCGGTGTTCGACGGGCGCTCCAACCCGGCCGACGCCTTCCTGGAGGGCGACCTCGAAATCTTCGCGAGCGACAAGGACCAGGTGAAGCTGGACGCCATCAGCCTGGTCCTGTGGGGAGCCTGAATGAACATGACCGACACCACCCAACCCGACATCGAAGCGCAGTTCTCGCGCGACACGCCGGCCTTTGCCGCCACCGAATGGGACAACGGCAGCTGGTCGATCCAGCAGTGGCTGGAACGCACCGCCTGGCGCACCCTGAAGAACACGCGCTACGGCCGCCCGCCGGTGGAGACGGGAGTCATCCCCGAGCTGTTCACCGACCCGCTGCTGCGGCAGGTCTACCTGATCGACGTGGCGGTGTTCATCGGCGGCGAGAAGACCTCGTTCGAGGCCGTGGCCGGCCTCTTGCGCTGCGCGCCGGACGAGGCCAGCCAGATCTACCTGGGCACGCAGGTGATGGACGAATGCCGCCACTACGAAGTGTTCTGCCGCCGCATGGCCGACCTGGGCGTGCCGCCGGCCAAGCGCGAGACGCTGGTCAAGCGCTACACCACGCCGGCGGTGCGCAACTTCTACGACCTGATCCTGGAGCAGGTGGACAAGGGCGACTTCATCGCCGGCTCGCTGGCGCAGAACATCGTGATGGAAGGCATGGCCTATCCGCTGTACCGCTACGAGATCAAGTACTGGTCGCGCATCGACCCATCGCTCAGCCAGATCATCCGCGGCGCCTTCGCCGACGAGGCGCACCACGTCGGCTTCGGCGAGGCCATGATCCGCGGCCACCTGCAGGGGCTGGACGCCGACCGCCGCGGCAGGCTGCGTGCGCTGCTGGAACAGTTCTCCGGGCTGATGACCGAGGCCTTCGAGCAGGTCATCAACCACTACATCGGCCTGTACCAGGAGTGCGCCAACCAGTACATGGCGGTGATGGGCGACGTGGAGATATTCCCCGGCCGCAAGATGGCCTCGGTGACCGAGGAGGACCAGGTGCGGCTGCTGCTGGCCGAGATCCGCCAGGAACACGCCGCGCGCGCCGCGCGCATCGGGATCGCGTGATGCAGGCGGCCATGAACGACCCCATCGAGCGCTACCGCGCCAACTACCGCAGCGAGATCCTGCCGCGGCGCTACGACGGCCGCGCCAATGTGCGCAACAACGCCCTGGTGTATGCCGCGCTGGCGGTGGCGAGCGCGCTGGCAATGGGCTCCATGGGCCGGCCGGCGCGCGCCGCGTGGATCGCGCTGGCGGCCTCGCTGCTGGTGTTCAACCTGTTCGAGTACGCCTACCACCGCTGGGTCTCGCACCGCCGCCAGCCCGGCCTGCGCCGCTCCTACCAGCGCCACGCGGGTGAGCACCACGGTTTTTTCGACGCGGCCAACATGACCTCGCCGCGCATGGAGGATTACCACATCACGGTCCATCCGACCGGCACCATCGTGGCGTATTTCATCGCCTTCAACCTCGCCTTCGCGCCGCCGCTGCTGTGGCTGTGGGGGCTGCCGGCGGCGGGCGGCTTCGCGCTGGGCATCGCGCTCAGCCTGCTGCAGCTGGACCTGCTGCACTTCTACTACCACCTGGCGCCCAGCACGCCGATGTGCCGCTTCTTCGACCGCTTCGGCTACATGCGCCTGTTGAAGCGCATGCACGCCGCCCATCACGACCGCCGGCTGATGGCGAGCCACGGTTTCAACATCACCCACCCGCTGTGCGATTTCCTGCTCGGCACGTTCCCCAAGGAGGCGCTGCGCGATGGACCCCGCTAACCTGTTCTTCACCCGCCGCACGGCCTGGCTGATGCGCCTGGACTACCTGGTGATCCTGGCCGTGCTGCTCGGGCTGCTGGTCGTGCAGCGCGCCGGGCTGAACTACTGGCACTTCTTCTTCGCCATCGCCTGGCAGGACGTGATCGGCTACTACCCGGCCGCCACCGTGCACTTCTGGCCGCGCAAGCTGGGCGGCAAGGGCGTGGTGCCGCGCTGGATGTACGTGCTCTACAACGTGATCCACGGCATTCCGCTGAACACGGCGGTGCTGCTCGGATGGCTGTGGATCGCCGGCGGCTGGCAGCCCGCGATGCTGGCCATTCCCATCCACCTGTGCATCGACCGCGGCGTGCTCGGGCGCTTCTACAAGACGTTCCGCACGGCGTTCGAGATGGTGCCGCACCCCGAGTTCGCGCGCTTCGCGGACCGCATGGAGCAGCAGCCGCACTGGCCCGGCGGCCCGGCCTGACGCGAGGACCGCACATGCTCAGCGTACTCACGTCCCGCCTGCGCACATTGCCGCGGCAGAAGGTGGTCTACCACCAGGGCAACGACGTCCGGCAGCAGTCCTTCCCGGCGCTGGCCGCCGACGTCGACCGCATCGCCGTGCGGCTGGCTTCGGCCGGCATCGGCGCCGGCGTGCGCGTCGGCATCCTGGCCGACAACTGCTACGAATGGCTGGTGCACGACCTGGCCCTGCTGCAGCTGGGCGCGATCTGCGTGCCCACGCCGGTGGAGCACTTCGGCCAATTGCCGCCGCTGGAGCTGGCCGAGCGCTTTCGCCTGGCGCTGCTGCTGGTGGCGCCGGAGCGCCAGCGCGCCGACGCCACGCCCTGGGTGGTGCCGATGCGGCTGGAGGGCGACGGGGCCATCGCCGCGCGCAGCGCCGAGAGCCTGCAGCCCGACCCCGACCCCGAGCTGTTCACGCTGGTGTTCTCCTCCGGCACCTCGGGGCGGCTGAAGTGCCTGAAGGTGAGCCGCAAGGGCACCGAGGTGCTGATCGAATCCTTCGGGCGCGACTTCCGCTTTCGCCCCGACGACCTGATCCTGGCCTTCCTGCCGCTGTCGTCGTTCCAGCAGCGCTGGATGATGTACGCCGCCATCCAGTACGGTTTCGACCTGGGGCTGACCACGCCGCTGCGCCTGTTCCACGCGCTGCGCGACATGCGGCCCACGGTGATCGGCGCGGCGCCCCTGTTGTACGAAACCGTGGAGGGGCGCTACCTGGCGCTGCCCGCGCGCGTGCGCAAACCCTGGGACGCGATGCGCTGGCTGCTGCCGCGGTTGCCCGAAGCCTGGCGGCTGCCGCTCGGGCGCATCGTCTTCAAGCCGTTCCACGATGCCTTCGGCGGCAAGGTGCGCATGGCCATCACCGGTGCGGCGCCGATCCGCCACACCACGCTGACGTTCTTCGACTCCATCGGCCTGCGGCTGTACTCGGCCTACGGCCTCACCGAGGCCGGCTTCCTGAGCTGGAACGTGCCGGGCAAGGTGCGGCTGGGCGCGGTCGGCCGCGAGGTCTACCCTGGCGCGGTCAGCATCGCCGACGACGGCGAGATCGTCTTCAACCACCGGCACCTGCTGGCCTACGGCTACATGGGGCTGGACCCAGAAGAAGAGAAGAAGACCTTCACCGGGCCGGGGCGCATCGCCACCGGCGACATCGGCCGCTTCGACGCCGACGGCTACCTGTACGTGACCGGCCGCAAGAAGGACATCCTCATCACCGCCGGCGGCTACAAGATCCAGCCCGAAGACATCGAGCGCGCCGTGGAGATGAGCACCGACGTCGGCCGCGCCGTGGTCTTCGGCGGCGGCGACCTGCCCTGCGTGGCGGTGCTGGTGTCGCTGCGCGACAGCGCCACCGAGGCCACGCGCCGCACCGTGCAGGCGCACGTCGACACCGTCAACCGCACGCTGCCCGCGCCGTCGCGCATCGGCAAGCTGGTGTTCACCGAGCAGCAGTTCACGATGGACAGCGGACTGCTCAACCGAAATCTCAAGGTCGACCGCAGCACCGTGTTCGGCCGCTTTCGCAACCAGCTGATGGGAATCAGCACCGGAGACGCTTCATGAACACCACATCGGCTGCGCCGCAGTCCAAGGAACAACTCGCGGCCGCCCTGTTCGCCATGGTGCGGGAAGTGATCCCGCGCAAGCTTCAGGATGGCTTCGCCATCACGCCGCAGACCGAGCTGGCGGACCTGGGCATCAACTCCATGGCCAAGATCTCGCTGGCCTTCAAGATGGAGGAGCGCCTGGGCATCGACGTCAGCCGCCTGGGCGAGGCCATGGCCGACGTGCGCACCGTGCAGGACGTGATCGACCTGGTGGAACGGGCGGTGGCGCAATGACAGTGCGCGAACACGCCACGGTGCCGGACATGGACGGCGTGCCCGTCATCGACGGCCAGGCCTTCGTCGCCTCCACCGACATCCTGTCGCCGACCTTCGTGCGGGCCATCGCCGAGCACACGCACCAGTGGATGGAGGCGCAGGGCCTGCCGGTGCCCAAGGCGCGGGTGCACGCCGCCTGCGAGGCGCAGTTCAACGACCCGTACTGCGACGCGCTGGTCGGGCAGATGGACGATGCCGGCATCGCGCGCTCGGTGCTGATGCTGCCGGACTTCACCTTCGCGCTGCGCGACGCGCGCTTGTCCATCGCCGAGATGATCGAGCGGCACCGGGCGATCCGCGACCGCCATCCGGGACGCTTTCACGTGATGTTCGGCGTCGATCCGCGCTGGGGCAGGGACAGCGCCGACCTGTTCGAGCGCAGCCTGGACGCGCACGGCTTCGACGGCATGAAGCTGTACCCGCCCTGCGGCGTGCATCCGGGCGACCGCGCGCTGTGGCCGTTCTACGAGATCTGCCGCGACCGCGGCCTGCCGGTGTCGGTGCACACCGGCGGCACGGCCTCGGCGCTGCAGCTGGACCTGTCGCACCCGCGCATGGTGGAAGAGCCCTCGCGCCTGTTCCCCGGCGTGGACTTCATCATCTCGCACGCCAGCAACTGCTACAGCGACGAGGCGGTGATGCTGTGCACCTCGCGCCCCAACGTGTACCTGGACATCAGCGCCTACGCCGCGCAGCCGATGCGCCGGGTGAACGCGCTGATGGAATACGGCATCGGCCACAAGATCGTCTTCGCCACCGACTGGCCGTCGTTCCGCGGCCAGGGGCCGCAGGCGCAGCTGCTGCGCGCGCTGTCCAAGCCGGGCGGCCCGAAGGAGCTGCTGCGCGACTTCGAGTGGAAGCGCTTCATGGGCGGCACCATGGCCAGCCTGCTGGCCAAGCGGGTGGCCGCGCCGGCGGGCGCTCCATCTCCGGTGCCGGCGGGGGCCGCCGCCGTGGAGGCCTGATGGTGGCCTACGCCTTTTTCGACGTGGACGGCACGCTGATCAACACCCGCAGCCTGATCAGCTTCCTGGCGCGGCTGTGGGCGCTGCCGGGCATGGACCCGGTGCGCTTCACACGGTACTGGGACGGCCTGCGCGACCGGGTGCGCGACGGCATCGCGCGCGAGCACCTGAACAGCTACTACTTCAGCGTGTTCCAGGGCCTGGCGGTGGCCGACGTGGAAGCGGCCGGCCGCGCCTGGTTCGACGCGCAGTCGCGCAAGGCCGGCTTCTACAACGCGCAGGGCATGGCGCTGCTGCGTGCGCAGCGCGAAGTGGGCCTGCGCGTGTGCCTGGTCACCGGCTCGTTCCCCGCACTGGTGAAGCCGCTGGCCGATGCCATCGGCGTCGAGGCCGTGTTGTGCTCGGTGCCGCAATCGGTGGAAGGCCGCTACACCGGCCAGATGCAGGGCATGCCCTGCATCGGCGCGCACAAGGCCGACGCGATCCGCGCCTTCGCGCTGGAGCGTGGCGTCGACCTGGCGCGCTGCATCGCCTTCGGCGACGACGCCTCCGACCAGCCGATGCTGGACGCCGTCGGCCAGGGCGTGCTGGTGCCGACCGATGCGCGCTACGCGGCGGAGTGGCAGCGCACCTTCGCCGCGCCCACCGCACAGGGGGCCATCCATGGTTGACGCCGTGCGCGGGCTCGGGCAGATCGAGACGGCGATGGCGGCCGCGCACGAACACGCGGCCGGCACCACGCAAGGCGTGCAGGGCGTGCACCTGCGCGGCACGTTCGACGCGGCGACGCTCGGGCGCGCCATGCGGCTGCTGCACGCGCGCTACCAGGCGCTGCGCTGCATGCTGTGCCCGCGAGGCGAGGGCTATTGCTTCTTGGAGGCGGCGCCGTTCGAGGCGGTGGAACTACTGGCCGGCCGGCTGGTGCCCGGCGAATGGCAGGCCGCGATGGCGCGGGAACTGGAACGCCTGGTCGATCCCGCGCAGGCCCTGTGGGGCGCCTCGCTGCTGTCGGACGAAGCCGGCGGCGAGCACCTGCTGGTGCTGCGCTACCACCACGCGATCTTCGACGGCGACTCGTTCAATCCGCTGCTGGAGGAACTGCTCGGCCTGTGCGACGCGTTCCAGCGCGGCGAGGCGCCCGCGCCACAGGCGCCGGTGCCGCTGGGCCCGGCGATCGACAGCTTCCTCAAGCCGGCCGAGGCGCCCGAAGCGCTGGCGCCGCCGGCGCCAGCGATCCCGCACGCCGTGTCCGCGCCGCTGGCGCAGCGCCGCACCGCCTACCACCGCATCCGGCTGGACGCCGGCGCGCTGCAAGCATTGAAGATGCGCTGCAAGGACAGCGGGCTGGAGCTGAACTCCCTGCTCGGCGCCTGCCTCGCGGTGGCCGCGCATGAGGCCGGTTTGTACGCCGGCGTCGTGGACTTCAAGACGGCCGTGTCGCTGCGCGCCTGCCTGCCGCAAGACAGTGGCTTGCAGCGCACGCTCGGCTGCTACCTGGCCGTGGCCGACACGCGCATCGACGCAACCGCTGGCACGCTGCACGAGGTCGCTGCGGCCTACCAGCGCGTGCTGCTCGGCGCCGTGATGCGCCACTGCATGCGGTTGCGTTCCGTGCCGCCCGCCGTGCTGCGCGCCGGCATGAAGGCCGCCGTGCAGGGCAGCCACTTCGGCGGCTTTGGCCTGACCAACCTGGGCGTGCTGGCGCTGCGCCACGCGTGGCCGCAATTCGAGGTCACCGACTACCTGCCGCTCGCGCGGCGGCTGGCCGGCAACCACGCCTTCGCGCTGCATGCGGTGGAGTTCCGGGGCGACCTGCTGGCCACCTGGGTCTACACCGAGCCGCTGCTGGATGCCGGCATGGTGGGCCGCATCGCCGACCGTTTCGCCACCGCGCTCACCCAATCCAACACCTAGAGGAGGACCAACCATGGAAGACGACGTGTACCTGGTGGTCGGCGACGACTACGCGGCCTTCGCCCGGCCGCCCTCGGTGCTCACCCAGTCGCAGCTGGGCACCATGCTGCACAACGGCGCGGACTTCTCGGGCGCCCGCGTGTTCATGGGCCAGGGCATGGACCTGGCCGTGGGGCCGCTGCTGCGCGAACGGCTCGCCGGCCTGGGCGCGGCCGAAGTCGCGCTGGCGCCGCCGCGCGCACCGCTGGAACTCACCCACAAGCGCCACACCGACTACGTGCTGGTGTCCGAGCCCCAGCGCGTGGACAGCCGCTGGCGCTTCGCGCTGCTGGTGGACGACGGCGCGGACCGCCTGTCCGACCACGTCACCGGCCAGCACATGGGCGCCATGCTGCTGATCGAGGCGGCGCGCCAGGCGGTGATCGCCAGCATCGAACGCCACTGCCCGCGCGCCGACGGCGCCTCGTGGGGGCTGATCCTGCAGCGGCTGGACTGCAAGTTCGACACCTACGCCTTTCCGCTGCCCACCGAGGTCAGCGTCGGCGTGGTGGAGTCGGGCACCGGCGACGGGCAGCGCGAGCTGGTGCTGGACGTGCTGTTCCTGCAGGCCGGCAAGCGCGTCTCGGGCATCGACTTCCACGTCGGCCTGTGCCGGCGCGACCTGCTCTCGCGCATCGAGGGCCGGCATGCCGCGCGGGCCGTGGCCGAGGCACTGCGGCAGCTGAGCCCCAAGGGCGCGGAGGCCGGCCTGGCCGGCTGAGGACCGCATGCCGCGCAGCAACCACAACCACCACAAGCCCGTGCTGATCGCCGGCGCCGGCCCTACCGGGCTGACGCTAGCCAACGCGCTGGCAGCCTACGGCTGCGCCTTCGACATCATCGATGCGAAGGCGCAGCCCGAGCGCGACAGCAAGGCGCTGGCCATCAACGCGGCCAGCCGCTACAGCTTCGCGCTGCTCGGGCTGCACGATGCGCTGGGCGCGCGGGGCGCGCCGCTGAACCGGCTGGCCGTGCACTGGGAAGGCCGCAGGCTGGCGGCCATCGCGGTGCACCGCGCGTCGCGCCGCTTTGGGCCCTTCATCGCGCAGCCGCAAGCCGAGACCGAGCGCGACCTGGGGGCCGCGCTGTCGGGGCAGGGCGTGGCCGTCGAGCGGCAACTGCGGCTGGTCGCGGCGGCGCAGGAAGGCGATGGTGTCGAGGTGCAGCTGATGGACGCCAACGGCGCCTGCCAGACGCGGCGCTACGGCTGGGTGATCGGCTGCGAGGGCAAGCACAGCGCGGTGGCCGAGGCCATGGGCGCGCGCTTCGAATCCACGCGCTATCCCATGCACTTCCTTCTCGGCGACTTTCCGCTGGAACTCGATGCGCCCCAGGACCAGGCCGCCTATTACGTGTGGGACGACCTGTTCTTCATCCTGGTGCCGCTGGGCGGCGGCCACTGGCGCGTGGTGCTCAAGCAAGACGGCGAACTGCCGCCGCCAGGCCCGGCCGAGGCCGACACCATCGTGCGGGAAGTCTCGGCGCGGCTGGGCGACGTGTTCCGCGGCCCGCCGGTGTGGCTGTCGCGCGCGCCGTTCTACCAGCGCTGGTCCGACCGGCTGCGCCGCGGCCGGCTGCTGCTGGCCGGCGACGCGGCCCACCTGTACAGCCCGATCGGCGGCACCGGCATGAACACCGGCATGGGGGATGCGTTCGCGCTGGCCTGGCGGCTGGCCTGGGTGGCGGCGGGCCGCGGGCCGCAAGCACTGCTCGACGACTACGAATGCCTGCGCATCGCCGCCATGCGCGCCAACGGCGACGTCACCGACCGTTCCACCCGCCTTATCGCGCGGCTGGAGCGCGACCCGCAGCAAATGGCTTCACTGCTGCCGCTGATGCGCAACCGGCCCCTGTTTCGGGCGGCGCTGCCGCGCGCGTATTCGGGCCTGGGCCTGCACTACGCCTCGCTGCAGGCGCTGCACCCCGGCGCCGGTGCGCTGTGCCTGGCCATGCCCGACCTGCTGGACCAGCTGCATGCCGGCACGCGCGAACGCCATGCAACACCGACCGCGCACCTGGTGATCGCCGCCCCGCCGAATGTCGACGCCGCCGCGCTGCTGGCCGGCCACGGCGCCTGGCTGGACGCACATGCCGACGTGCTGCGCGGCGTGCTGCTC
>NZ_JACCWG010000478.1 GCF_013697775.1 Ramlibacter sp.
CGCTGCAACCCGCTTGCAGCGGGCGCGGCGTCGTTGCAGGGCGGGTCAGCCGCTCCAGCGCAGCTCCAGCAGTTCCGAAGGCCGCTGCGGGTCGTCCGCATCCGTGACCAGCCACAGCCGGCCGGCGCCTGCCGGTGCGATCCCTTCCACCTTGGGCGCGCCTGCCAAGCGTTCGCACCGGAGCACTTGGCCCACTGAAATTCCGCAGCCGATTACCGACGCGATGCAGGGCCCGTCGCGGTAGGCATCCGCCGTGTCCTCGGCTACGGCGCTGAACACCCAGCCGCCGTCGGGCCACACCGCGGCATCGGTGATGCCGAGCGGCACGCCGTCCACCGAGCCCAGGTCGAGCGGCCCGATGGCCAGCGGCAGCGGCGGCTGTACCTGCGACGCGGCAAGAAGCCAGGCGCGTACCGCGTCCGCGTCGAACACGATGTGCCCGTTCAGGCGCTGCCCGGCGTTCGCCCGCTGGAACAGGTGCAGCCGCGTTCCCATCACGCAGCCGGCTTCCAGGTTCAGTTCGCCGAAATGGTCGCGCAGCGGCGCGTACAGCGTCGTGGTGGAGACTTCGCGCGCGGGATGGGCCACAGCCTCATGCGCGTCCAGATCCAGGACGAAGGCACGATCACGCTGCGGCCGCGAGCCGGAACCCCAGGCGACCAGCAGCCCGGCGTCGTTGGTCCCCGCAGCGGGGAAGTGGACCAGGGCCTCGAGGTCCGGCTTGGCGCGCTTGCGCAGCGCCGCATCGGCGGGCAGCGTGCCGGGCACGAGCCGCAGCAGGCGCAGCGGCGCATTCACCGGATCGTTCGCGTCCAGCTGCGCCAGGTGGTGCTCGTCGTCGGCCACGATGTAGAGCTGCCCGCCGGCGTGGACCAAGCCGCTGGCCGAGCTGAGGTGCGCTTGTCCGCGCGGATGGGCCTGTGGGTCCAAGGTCAGCAGGCGCAGGCGGTGCGGCGTGAGCATGCCCCATTGTGGAGGGCGCGCGGCCCGTGGACAGCTCGGCGGCGTTAAGGCAAGCCGAAGGATGTCGCGGGTAAGCTGCGCCATGACGATTGCTGCCCTTCAGCCATTTCACATCCGCGTTCGAGCCGTCCTGTTCGCTGTCTCTCTGGGAGCGCTGCTCGCCGTCGGGTCCCCTGCCTTGGGTACCGAACTCCGGAGCGCGACGCTGGAGGAAGCAAGCGCGGATGCGCAAGCCTTCGCCGACGTGGAGCAGGCGCTGCGCGAGCGCCTGGCGGACATCCAGAGCGTGGTCGTCCTGCTGGGTGGCCGCGTGGCCTACCAGTTCCACCGCGACGGCACACCCGATGCGCTGCGCGACGGGCAGTCGGTGGAGAAGAGCGCGTTGTCGGCGTTGACCGGCACCGCGCTCATGCAGGGCAAGCTGCGCGGCCTCGACCAGCCCATCGTGGAGCTGGTGCCTGAATGGGCCGCGCTGAATGCAGATCCGAGAACGCGCGGCATCACGGTCAAACACCTGCTGACCATGAGCGCTGGTTTTGACCAGAAGGACGCGGCCGGGACGGCGGCGAAGCTGCGGCCGGCGCAGGCTTGGTCGCGCCCGCTGGCCAGCACGCCCGGTGACGCCTTCAGCTACGACAACTCGCTGATTCCGATGCTGGGAGCCGTGCTCGAAAAAGCCACAGGCATGCCGCTGCCGGACTATGCGCGGCAGCAGCTCGGCACGCCGCTAGCGATGGCCGAGCCGACCTACCGCCACACCCTGCACCTGCGCACCATCGACATGGCGAAGCTGGGCCAGCTGTTCCTGCGCGAAGGCCGCTGGGATGGCGTCCAGCTGCTGTCGCCCGGCTACGTGGCGGATGCCACGCGCCCGCAAAACGCCGGCGGCCCGCCGGTGGGAATGGAGTACGGCTACATGTGGTGGATCACGCCGGCTGCGGCGCCGCGCCGAACCTTCATGGCCAGCGGCTACGGCGGCCAACTGGTGTGGGTGCATCCGCCGCTGGACCTGGTGGTGGCGGTGACCTCCACCGTGTCGCCGCAAAGCCAGGCGCGCGGCCAAGCCGTGCAACTGGTGCGCAACGGCGTGTTCGCGGCGGCGCAGAAGCTGCAGGGCACGGCGCGCTGATGCGCAAAATGGGGCTTTCTCACCCCCGTCAATCGGGTTGCCTCAGGCTGGGCCGGACTGCTTTTTCGCCTGTTCCGAAACACGCGCTTCCTGCGCACGCAGCTCGGGCGTGAACTCCGCGCCGAAGTCCTCGGCTTCGAAGATCTGCCGGATCTCGACTTCGGAGTCGCCCGGCATTGGGTTGGGGCAGCGCTTGACCCAGTCGACGGCTTCCTGCAGCGAGGCGCATTTCCAGAGCCAGAAGCCGGCGACCAGCTCCTTGGTTTCGGCGAACGGCCCGTCGGTGACGCGGCGCTCCTTGCCCGAGAAATGCACGCGTGCGCCCTTGCTGCTGGGGTGCAGGCCTTCGCCGGCCTGCATGATGCCGGCCTTCACCAGCTCCTCGTTGTAGTTGCCCATCGCGGTGAGCAGTTCCTGGCTGGGCATCACGCCGGCTTCGCTGTCGGCCGTGGCCTTGATCATCACCATGAATCGCATGTCGGTCTCCTTCGGGGGATGTTGAGGTGGTCGGAACAATCGCATTCCACCCCAACGACGAACCGCGCGGCGCGGTTTCGACATGCGTTTACGACAAAGCGTGCACTTTCGCTCCGCGCCGCCAGAACACGAGGGCGCCCAGGCCGGTGGCCGCCGCCGCCAGCAGCATGGGGCTGTAGGCACCGGCATGGTCGAGCAGCAAGCCGCCGCCGATCGAGCCCAGTGTGATCGATACCTGGAAGGTCGCCACGAACACGCCGCCCACGCTTTCCAGGTGGTCGGGCGCCACCTTGGTCATCCAGGTCTGCAGCGCGATGGGCACCGCGCCGAAGGCAAAGCCCCAGAACGCGATCATGGCGTAGGACAGCGGGTCCCAGGTGCCGAAGGCCGCCAGCAGCACGCACGCCAGCGCGATGCCGGCCGGCGCGGCCGCCACCGTTGCGACCACGCTGCGGCCGACAGCCGCCGCGCCGGCAACGTTGCCCAGGAAGCCGGCGATGCCGAAGGCCAGTAGCGCCGCCGAGAGCTCGGGGCCGGCGAACTGCGGCACGCGCTCCAGGAACGGGCGGATGTAGGTGAAGCCGGCGAAATGGCCGGCCGCCACCAGCAGCGTCATCACCAGGCCCAGCCGCACGCCCGGAATGCGGGTGCCCTGCGCCAGGCTGCGCAGGCTCACCGGGGCGGAAGGCGGCATCGAGGGCAGCCACACCAGCTGCGCCAGCAGGGTCAGCACGCCCAGGCCGGCCGCCGCGGCGAACACCGCGCGCCAGCCCCACCATTCGCCCATCAGCGCCCCGGCCGGCGCCGCGCACACCGTGGCGGCGGACACGCCGGCCAGCACGATGGACATGGCCTTGGGCACCAGCGCCGGCGGCACCAGCCGGGTGGTGAGCGCGGCCGACATCGACCAGAACGCGCCGAGCGCGGCGCCCAGCACCAGCCGCGCCACCAGCAGCGTGCCCAGGCCGGGCGCCACGCACACGGCGACGTTGGACACGGTGAGCAGCGCGCTGATCCACAGCACCACGGCGCGCCGGTCGAAGCGGCGCGTGAGCAGCCCGGCCACCAGCGCCGCCACGGCGCCCATGATCGCCGTGGCCGTCACGGCCTGGCCGGCGGCGCCTTCGCTCACGTGCAGGTCCTGCGCCATGCGCGTGAGCAGGGTGGCCGGCAGGAACTCGCTGGTCACCAGCGAGAAGGTGCCGAGCGCCAGCGAGATGACGCCTGGCCACATCGGCGCGGCGGGGGCCGCGGGAGCCGCGGCCTCGAAGGGTGTTGTGGTTGTTGTCGTGCTGTTCATCGGGATACCGGGGAAGAAGACGGGGAAGAAGAGGAGGAAAAGAGGGACTGCGGGCCGAGGGCGAGTTCCCGCTGTTCGCCGGGCGGCTGCCATTCCCCGCCAATGGCGCGGATCAGCGCCACCGTGGCCTGGTACTGCGCGGCGCGCACGTGCAGCGCGTCGCGCCGGTTGCGCAGCTCGCTGCGGCGCGCGTCCAGCAGCTCCAGCTGGCTGACCAGGCCGTTGCGCCAGCGCGTCTCGGAGATCGTGCTGGCGCGCCTGGCGGCGTCCACCGCGCGGCCCTGCGCCTGCGACTGCGCCTGCAGCAGGCGAAGCGAGGCCAGTTGGTC
>NZ_JACCWG010000036.1 GCF_013697775.1 Ramlibacter sp.
CACAGGCGCCGCAGCGCCGTCCCTGGGGCGGCATGCTCGGTGGCCTGGCCGCCGGCCTGGGCCTGGCCTGGCTGGCGCACAGCCTGGGCATGGGGGGCGCCTTCGGCTCGGTGCTGATGATCGGCCTGCTGGTGCTGCTGGGCGTGGTGGTCATCGGCCTCGTCGCGCGCTCGCGGCGCGGCGCGGGCCAGGGCTATGCCTACCAGGGCGCGCCGGCCGACGTGGCGGCGCCTCCACGCCAGTACAACCCCGACAAGGTCGGCAACGACGCATCGGCGCGGCCGTGGGAGCGCAACACCACGGCGTTCGACGCCAACCCCGCCGGCACCGGCAGCCAGAGCGGCGTGCGCATCGGCTCCGCGCTGCAGGGTGGCGGCTCGGCGCTGGAAGGTTCGCAGAACTGGGGCGTGCCGCCCGGCTTCGACACCGAAGGCTTCGTCGCCGCGGCCAAGCGCAACTTCGTGACCCTGCAGGACGCCTGGGACCGCACCGACCTGGCCACGCTGCGCTCGATGATGACCGACGAGATGCTGGCGGAAATCCGCGGCCAGCTCGCCGAGCGCGACCGCCAGCAGAGCGGCCAGGGCAACCGCACCGAGGTGGTGATGCTCGAAGCGCAGCTGCTGGGCATCGAGGACCTGGGCGACGCCTACATGGCCAGCGTGGAGTTCTCCGGCATGATCCGCGAGGAGCCGTCCGCCGGCCCCAGCCCGTTCCGCGAGGTGTGGAACATGACCAAGCCCAAGAGCGGCAACGGCGGCTGGGTGGTGGCCGGCCTGCAGGCATTGCAGTAGCCATAATCGGGGGCCATGTCCACACCACCGCCCCCGCCCTCATTTCTCGACAACCTGCTGGGCCGGATCGGCGAAGCCCTGCAGCCGCCGCCCTGGCTCGTTGAAGAGGCGCAGCGCCGCATGGTGCTGACGCTCAACCACGTGCTGATGCAGGAACCCGAAGCGCAGGCACGGCTCAAGCGCCAGGCCGGCCGGCTGGTGGAAGGCCGCTGGCGCGCATTCACGGTGCGGCTGCGCGCCACGCCCGCTGGGCTGCTCGAACTGGCCGCGGCGGGCGCCGCACCCGACCTCACCCTCACGCTGGCCGAAGACTCGCCCTGGAGCCTGGCCCAGTCGGCGCTGCGCGGCGACAAGCCGCCGGTGCGCATCGCCGGCGACGTGCAGCTCGCCGCCGAAGTGCAGTGGCTGGTGGACCACGTGCGCTGGGACATCGAGGAAGACCTGTCGCGCCTGTTCGGCGACGCCCCGGCCCATGCCATCGGGCAGGCGCTGCGCCGCATGGGCCAGGCGCTGCGGCAGTTCGCCGGCGCGGCAAGCCGGCGGCCGGCGGCGCCCGACTCTTCCTCCGGAGGCCCCGGAGGGCCGGGCGCATGACGCGGTCGATCCGCGCCGTCTTCATCCTCTGGATCATCCTGCGCTACGGACTGGACGAGCTGGTGCTCTCCAGCTTTCCGAGGCCCTGGCTGCGCGGCCTCACCCGCGTGCTGACCTTCGGGCGCGACCTGCGCGCGCCGCGCGGCCGGCGCCTGCGCGAAGCGCTGGAGCACCTGGGTCCGATCTTCGTGAAATTCGGCCAGGTGCTGTCCACCCGGCGCGACCTGCTGCCGCCCGACATCGCCGAGGAACTCGCCCGCCTGCAGGACCGCGTGCCGCCGTTCCCCAGTGCCGTGGCGGTGGCCACCATCGAGCGCGCGTTCCGCCGGCCGCTGGCCGCCATTTTCGAGAGCTTCGAGCAGGTGCCGGTGGCCAGCGCCTCGATCGCGCAGGTGCACTTCGCCACGTTGCGCGACCGCCATGGCAAGCTGCGCGACGTCGCGGTGAAGGTGCTGCGCCCGGGCATGCTGCCGGTGATCGAGAAAGACCTGGCGCTGATGCGGATGATGGCCGGCTGGGTCGAGGGCCTGTCGGCCGACGCCCGGCGCCTGAAGCCGCGCGAGGTGGTGGCCGAGTTCGACAAGTACCTGCACGACGAGCTGGACCTGGTGCGCGAAGCCGCCAATGCGGCGCAGCTGCGCCGCAACATGGCCGGCCTCAACCTGGTGCTGATCCCCGAAATGGTCTGGGACTTCTGCCACCCGGAGGTGATGGTGATGGAGCGCATGAACGGCGTGCCGATCAGCCAGACCGAGCGGCTGCGCGCCGCCGGGGTGGACCTGCGGCAGCTGGCGCGCGACGGCGTGACCATCTTCTTCACCCAGGTGTTCCGCGACGGCTTCTTCCACGCCGACATGCACCCGGGCAACATCCAGGTCAGCCTGGAGCCGGGGACCTTCGGGCGCTACATCTCGCTGGATTTCGGCATCATCGGCACGCTCACCGAGTTCGACAAGGAATACCTCGCGCAGAACTTCACCGCCTTCTTCCGGCGCAACTACAAGCGGGTGGCCGAGCTGCACCTGGAGTCCGGCTGGGTGCCTCCAGGCACGCGGGTGGACGAGCTCGAGGCGGCGATCCGCACCGTGTGCGAGCCGTATTTCGACCGGCCGCTGCGCGAGATTTCGCTGGGCATGGTGCTGATGCGGCTGTTCCAGACCTCGCGCCGCTTCCACGTGGAAATCCAGCCGCAGCTGGTGCTGCTGCAAAAGACGCTGCTGAACATCGAAGGCCTGGGCCGCGAGCTCGACCCCGACCTGGACCTGTGGAACACCGCCAAGCCGTTCCTGGAAACCTGGATGGTCGACCAGATCGGCCCGCGCCGCCTGTGGTCGGAGTTGCGCGAGCAGGCGCCGCGCTGGGCCAAGGTGCTGCCGGAGCTGCCGAACCTGCTGCACCGCTACCTGCAGCGCAGCGGCGACGAAGCACGGCCCGAGCTCAGCGAGCTGCTGGGCGAGATGCGGCGCACCAACCGGCTGCTGCAGGTCATCGTCTACAGCGGACTCGGCTTCGTGGCGGGGCTGGCGGTCATGCAGCTGTGGGTACGCGGTTTCCACGTCTTCTGACACGCGCAACGGTCGGGCATAATCCGCTCGCCCAAACGGGGCTGGGGGCTCTCGATGAACTACACGCTGATCACGTTTGTCGTGCTGTACCTGCTGGGCACCCTGGGCCTGGGCGTCTGGGCCGGCACGCGCGTCAAGAACACCGCCGATTTCGCCATCGCCGGGCGCCGGCTGCCGCTGATCATGGTGGTGACCACCACCTTCGCCACCTGGTTCGGCGCCGAAACCGTGATGGGCATCCCGGCCAAGTTCGTGCAGGGCGGCCTCAACGCCATCGTGGAAGACCCGTTCGGCGCCGGCACCTGCCTGATCCTGGTGGGGCTGTTCTTCGCGGCGCGCCTGTACAGCCACAACCTGCTGACCATCGGCGACTTCTACCGCCAGCGCTTCGGCCGCGGCATCGAGGTGTTCTGCTCTGGCGCCATCATCCTGAGCTACCTGGGCTGGGTGGCAGCGCAGATCACCGCGCTGGGCCTGGTGTTCTCGGTGCTCACCAACGGCGCGATGTCCGAGACCACCGGCATGGTCGTGGGCACGCTGGCGGTGCTGGTCTACGTGGTGGTCGGTGGCTTCCTGGCGGTGGCCTGGACCGACTTCATCCAGATGATCGTGCTGGTGATCGGCCTGTCGATCATCGCCATCTTCTCGGCCGACCTGGCCGGCGGCTCGGACAAGGTGTTCGCCCTGATCGGCAGCAAGGACCTGTGGCATTTCCTGCCGCCGCCCAGCTTCACCGACATCGCCTTCTTCATCGGCGCCGGCCTGACCATGATGCTGGGCAGCATTCCGCAGCAGGACGTGTTCCAGCGCGTGATGTCGGCCAAGGACGCCGGCACCGCCCGCAAGGGCGCGGTGATCGGCGGCGTGAGCTACATCCTGTTCGCCTTCGTGCCGATGTTCATCGTGGCCAGCGCCGTGGTGGTGATGGGCGACAGCGCGCTGGCCATGGCCAAGGACGACTACCAGCGGCTGCTGCCCACCTTCGTGCTGACGAAAATGCCGCTGGTGATGCAGATCCTGTTCTTCGGCGCGCTGCTGTCGGCCATCAAGAGCACCTCGTCGGCCACGCTGCTGGCGCCGTCCACCAGCTTCGTCGAGAACATCCTGAAGAACCTGCGCCCGGGCATGAACGACCGGCAGCAGCTGTTCGCCATGCGCTGCAGCATCGTGGTGTTCGCTGTCGTGGTGCTGTCCTACGCCATCGCCATGAAGGGCACCTCGATCTACGACCTGGTGTCGTCGGCCTACCAGGTCACCCTGGTCGCCGCCTTCGTGCCGCTGGTCACCGGCCTGTACTGGAAGCGCGCCACCACGCAGGGCGCCATCGTCTCGCTGGGCGCGGGCATCGTGGTCTGGGTCCTGTTCATGCCGCAGATCAACGAGCCCCTGAGCAAGATGTTCCCGGGGCAGCTGGCCGGCCTGGTCGCGGCCTTCGCCGGCATGGTGATCGGTTCGCTGGCGCCGCAGGTGCTGCGCAACCGCCACGAGCGCACCTCCCACGTGGCCGGCCTGAGCGGCGCGCAGTGAGGCGCTGAAGCGCTGAGGGACACGGCGGCAGGGTCGGCAGCGGCCTGGGAGGTGAAGGCCGGGCTGCCGCCTATAATTGAGGGCTTTGCTTTCAACACACCTCTGACGCCCATGCCCATCTACGCGTACAAATGCGGGTCCTGTGGCCATTCCAAGGACGTGCTGCAAAAAATCTCCGACGCACCGCTGACGGTTTGCCCGGCCTGCGGCGCCGAAAGCTTTTCCAAGCAGGTGACCGCGGCCGGCTTCCAGCTCAAGGGCTCGGGCTGGTACGCCACCGACTTTCGCAACGGGTCGTCCGCCAAGGCGCCGGCGGCCGACCAGGGTGCCGACAAAGGCACCGAGAAGCCGGCCGACAAGCCCGCCGACAGCGGCAAGAGTGATTCCGCCGCGCCCGCCGCGCCCGCGGCTGCCCCCGCCGCCTCGCCCAAGAGCGACGCATCCGGCACCTGACGCGCGAGCCGGAAGTCCCCATGTTCTCAGTGCGCAAATGGCTGTTGGCCGGCCTGCTGGTCATCGTGCCGATGGCGATCACCCTCGCGGTGCTGCACTGGATCGTCACCACGCTGGACCAGACCCTGCTGATCCTGCCGGACGCGTGGCAGCCCGACCGGCTGATCGGCATCCACATTCCCGGCTTCGGCGTGCTGCTCATGCTGCTGATCCTGCTGGTGGCCGGCGCCGTCGCCAGCAACTTCGTGGGCAAGCGCCTGGTGATCCTGGGCGACGCCATCGTTTCGCGCATTCCGGTGGTGCGCTCGATCTATTCCAGCGTGAAACAGGTCTCCGACACGCTGTTCTCCGAAAGCGGCAACGCGTTCCGCACGGCGGTGCTGGTGCAGTGGCCGCGTGCCGACGTGTGGACCATCGCCTTCGTCACCGGCACGCCCGGCGGCGACGTGGTCAACCACCTGCCGGGCGACTACGTGAGCGTGTACGTGCCCACCACGCCCAATCCCACGGGCGGCTATTTCGTGATGCTGCGCAGGAGCGACTGCATCGAACTCAAGATGAGCGTGGACGACGCGCTCAAGTACGTCGTGTCCATGGGCGTGGTCGCCCCCAACAGCCCCAAACTCTAACAAGGACGCGCGCGCCGCAAGGCGCCGCGTGATCGTCTGTGATGCGTACCACCTATTGCGGTCTCGTGACCGAATCCTTCCTCGGCCAGACCGTCACCCTGTGCGGCTGGGTCAACCGCCGGCGCGACCACGGCGGCGTGATCTTCGTCGACCTGCGCGACCGCGAAGGCTATGTGCAGGTGGTGTGCGACCCCGACCGCGCGGAGATGTTCAAGACCGCCGAGGGCCTGCGCAATGAGTTCTGCGTGCAGGTCAAGGGCCTGGTGCGCGCGCGCCCCGAGGGCACGAGCAACGAGAACCTGAAGAGCGGCAAGATCGAGGTGCTGTGCCACGAGCTGACCGTGCTCAACCCGTCGGTCACGCCGCCGTTCCAGCTGGACGACGAGAACCTGTCGGAAACCACGCGCCTGATGCACCGCGTGCTGGACCTGCGCCGCCCCTACATGCAAAACAACCTGATGCTGCGCTACCGCGTCAGCATGGAGGTGCGCAAGTTCCTGGACGCCAACGGCTTCATCGACATCGAGACGCCGATGCTGACCAAGTCCACGCCCGAAGGTGCGCGCGACTACCTGGTGCCTTCGCGCGTGCACGACGGCATGTTCTTCGCGCTGCCGCAGTCGCCCCAGCTGTTCAAGCAGCTGCTGATGGTGGCCGGCTTCGACCGTTACTACCAGATCACCAAGTGCTTCCGCGACGAGGACCTGCGCGCCGATCGCCAGCCCGAGTTCACGCAGATCGACGTGGAGACCTCCTTCTTGACCGAGGAGGAGATCCGCACCATGTTCGAGGGCATGATCCGCAGCACCTTCAAGAACGTGATCGGCGTGGAGATCGGTGCCTTCCCGGTGATGAAGCACTCCGAGGCGATGCGCCTGTACGGCTCCGACAAGCCCGACCTGCGCGTGAAGCTGGAGTTCACCGAACTCACCGACGTGATGAAGGACGTGGACTTCAAGGTGTTCTCCGCCCCCGCCAACGCACCGGACGGCCGCGTGGTGGCCCTGCGCGTGCCGGGCGGCAGCGAGATGAGCCGCAGCGAGATCGACGCCTACACCGAGTTCGTGAAGATCTACGGCGCCAAGGGCCTGGCCTGGATCAAGGTCAACGAGGTCGCCAAGGGCCCGGTCCAGGATGGGCCCTCGCGGTGGCCGGGCCTGCAGTCGCCGATCGTGAAGAACCTGCATGACGCGGCCATCAGCGAGCTGCTCAAGCGCACCGCGGCGCGCGACGGCGACCTGATCTTCTTCGGCGCGGACCGCGTCAAGGTGGTCAACGACGCCATCGGCGCGCTGCGCGTGAAGGTGGGCCACAGCGAGTTCGGCAAGGCGCGCGGCCTGGTGGAAGGCCAGTGGCGCCCGCTGTGGGTGGTGGACTTCCCGATGTTCGAGTACGACGACGATGCGCAGCGCTGGAACGCGGTGCACCACCCGTTCACCTCGCCCAAGGACGGCCACGAGGACTGGCTGGAAACGGATCCGGGCCTGTGCGTGGCCAAGGCCTATGACGCGGTGCTCAACGGCATTGAGCTGGGCGGCGGATCGGTGCGTATCCACCGCGAGGAAGTGCAAAGCAAGGTGTTCCGCGCGCTGAAGATCGACGCCGAGGAAGCCCAGCTGAAGTTCGGCTTCCTGCTGGACGCGCTGCAGTACGGCGCGCCGCCGCACGGCGGCATCGCCATCGGCCTGGACCGCTTCGTCATGCTGATGGCGGGCGCCGAGTCGCTGCGCGACGTGATCGCCTTCCCCAAGACCCAGCGCGCCCAGTGCCTGCTGACCCAGGCGCCCAGCGCGGTCGACGAGAAGCAGCTGCGCGAACTGCACATCCGGTTGCGCAACACCATGCCGGCGTGATCCACTAGTGTCCTGTCCCGATAATACGTGAGCAAAGTCGATGCAGCTTTTCAAGGATCGAATCGGCGGTCGCAGTCCATTTGAACGGCTGACAGTTTTGGTTGTGAGCGTTGACGAAATGGTCGATGCGCTGCACGAGTTGCTTGACGCTGGTGAACGAGCCGCGACGAATGGCCTTGTCGGTGATCATTGCGAAGAAGCGCTCGACCTGATTGAGCCAGGAGCTGTAGGTCGGGATGAAGTGCATGTGCCAGCGCGGCCTGGCAGCGAGCCACGCCTTGATCTTCGGATGACTGTGGGTGGCGTAGTTGTCCACGATGCAGTGCACGTCCAGCTCGATGGGCACGGCCTTGTCAATCTCGCGCAGGAACGACAGGAACTCCTGATGCCGATGGCGCGGCTTGCACGTGGCCAGCACGGCGCCATTAAGCACGTTCAGCGCCGCAAACAGCGTCGTGGTGCCGTGGCGCTTGTAGTCGTGCGTGACGCCTTCGACATAGCCGAAGCCCATGGGCAACATCGGCTGCGTACGCTCCAGCGCCTGGCACTGGCTCTTTTCATCGACGCAGATCACCAGAGCGTTGTCCGGTGGGCTCAGGTACAGGCCCACCACGTCGCGCAGCTTCTCGATGAAAAACGGATCGTTGGACAGCTTGAAGCCCTCGCTGCGATGTGGCTGCAGGCCGAACAGCTGGAAGTAGCGTTGCACGCTGGTCTTGGAGATGCCGGTCTGGCCAGCCACCGAACGCACGCTCCAGTGCGTGGCGCCATCGGCCGGCTTGGTGTGCAGCGTCGTCTTGATCAGCTGCGCCACGCGCTCATCGTCGATCGAGCGAGGCTTGCCCGGCCGCATATCGTCGTACAGGCCGGCGATGCGCCTGTGGATGAAGCGCGTTCGCCACTTGCCCACCGTCTGTTTTGTGAGTTGCAGGCGCTCGGCGATCGAGGTGTTCGCCTGGCCGTCGGCGCTGCTCAGCACAATGCGTGCCCTCGTACTCAGTGCGGCTGGCAACGAGCGGCTGCGAGCAAACGACTGCAGCTGCGAACGCTCCTCGTCCGACAAGATCAAATCCGCCTTTGGCCTGCCCGTTCTCATTGCGTATCTCCGCTCGAAAGATACCGCAAGAGCAAGCACGATTAATGCCTGTTATTTACGGGACAGGACAGTAGCTAGCGCTGGAAAGCTTCAGCAAGCAGCTGCAGCAGCCGCCCATAGGACTGCGCGCGCGCCTGCGGGTTGGCGCCCACGTGCACGCCCTGGCCGGGGTTCACGCCGTTGGGCACGTCGTGCCGCAGCCGCACCTTGCCCACCGGGTTGTCGAAGTCGTGGTAGCTGCCGGCGTACAGGTTCACTTCGGCATTCGTCGCGCGCCCCAACTCCACGCAGGGGCCGGGCGCGGTCCAGTCGTCCTTTTCTCCGAGCATCAGTACCAGGCGTGTGCTGGGGCGATAGCCGGCCTGCAGCGCGGCGCTGCAGCCGGGGTAGAACGCCACGGCCACTGCCGGCCGCACGGCCTGCGCAGTCACGTCGGCGCGGCGCGCGTCGGTGCTGCCCAGCACCGCGCTGCCACCGTGCGACCAGCCCAGCAGGGCGACGCGCTGCGACGGCGTCCATGGCTGCGCGGCTGCCCAGGCCACCGCCGCCAGCGCGTCGGCACGGCGCTGCACCTGTCCGACGGCGCGCTGCCCGATCTTCTGCGTGCACAGCTCTTTCTCGCCGCGCGGCGTCAGGCTGTCCGGGAACACCACCGCGTAGCCCTCGGCCACCAGGAAGTCCGCCATGCCCTGGTGACGCGCGTTCAGCCCGCCCTTGCGCGTGCCCTGCGCGGCGAACAGGCCGCCGCAGCCGTGCAGGGCCACCACCGTTCCCTTGGCCGCGCCCGCCGGCAGGACCACCTGGGCGCTGAGCAAGGTGCCGTCCAGGCTGCGGAAGGTCGCCACCATGGGCGCTGCCGCGGATGCCGCACCATGCGCGGCAAGCCACGCCGTGGACGCCAGGACGATGGGCAGCGCGTGCATGCGCTTCAGAGCCGTTCCGCCACCCAGGCCTGCACCGAGAGCAGCGCCGCCGGCAGCTTGCTGGCGTCGGTGCCGCCGGCCATGGCCATGTCGGCCTTGCCGCCGCCCTTGCCGCCGACCTGCTGGGCGACGAAGTTCACCAGCTCGCCGGCCTTGACCTTGCCCATGCTGTCGGCCGTGACGCCGGCGACCAGCTGCACCTTGCTGCCGTCCACCGCCGCCAGCACGATGGCCGCGCTCTTGAGCTTGTCCTTCAACTTGTCCATGGTGTCGCGCAGCGTCTTGGCGTCCGCGCCTTCCAGCCGCGCCGCCAGCACCTTGATGCCCTTGACGCTGACCGCCTGCGCGATGAGCTCGTCGCCCTGCGAGGACGCCAGCTTGCCTTTGAGCTGGGCCACTTCCTTTTCCAGCGCGCGGACCTGGTCCAGCACCTGGGCCACGCGGCCCTGCAGTTCGGCCGCCGGTGTCTTCAATGCGCCGGCCACCGCGCCCACGGTGCTTTCCAGCTGCTGCAGGTAGGCCAGCGCGTTGGCGCCGGTCACGGCCTCGATGCGGCGCACCCCCGCGGCCACGCCGCCTTCGCTCAGCACCTTGAACAAACCGATATCGCCGGTGCGCGACACGTGCGTGCCGCCGCACAGCTCGCGGCTGTTGCCGATGTCCAGCACACGAACCGTCTCGCCGTACTTCTCGCCGAACAGCATCATGGCGCCGGTGGCCTTGGCCGCGTCGATGTCCATCACGCGCGCATGCGTGGCCTGGTTGGCCAGGATCTCGGCGTTCACGCGCTGCTCGATGTCGCGGATCTGCTCCGCGCTGACGGCCGCGTTGTGCGTGAAGTCGAAGCGCGTCTTGTCGGCGTCGACCAGCGAGCCCTTCTGCTGCACGTGGCCACCCAGCACGTCGGCCAGCGCCTTGTGCATCAGGTGCGTGACGCTGTGGTTGCGCATGGTGGCCTGGCGGCGGAACAGGTCCACCTTGGCCGTGACGTGGTCGCCCACCTTCAGCGTGCCCACCGCCAGCGTGCCGTGGTGGCCGAACACGTCGGCCTTGATCTTCTGCGTGTCGTCCACGTCGAAGCGGCCGCCCGCGCCTTGCAGCACGCCCTGGTCGCCGACCTGGCCCCCGCTCTCGGCGTAGAAGGGCGTGGTGTCCAGCACCACCACACCGGTCTGGCCACTTTCCAATGCCTGCGACGGCGTGCCGTCCACGTAGATGGCGACGACCTTGGCTTCTTCTTCCAACTTTTCGTAGCCCGTGAACACGTTGCTCACGCCGGCGTATTCCAGGCCGCGGTCCATCTTGAACTTGCCCGCCGCGCGGCCCGCCGCCTTCTGCTTTTCCATGGCGGCGTTGAAGCCCGCTTCGTCCACGCTCAGGCCGCGCTCGCGGCAGACGTCAGCCGACAGGTCCAGCGGAAAGCCGTAGGTGTCGTGCAGCTTGAAGGCCACGTCGCCGGGCAGCACCTTCTGGTCGCCGGCAAGCGCGGCGTCCAGGATGTCCATGCCGTTTTCCAGCGTCTCGTAGAAGCGCTCTTCCTCGGCCTTCAGCACTTCCATGATGCGCTGCTGCGCCTTGGCCAAATGCGGATAGGCCTCGCCCATCAGCTTGACCAGGTCGGGCACCAGCTTGTGGAAGAACGGCGTTTTCCTGCCCAGCTTGTAGCCGTGGCGGATGGCGCGGCGGATGATGCGGCGCTGCACGTAGCCGCGGCCTTCGTTGGACGGGATCACGCCGTCGGCGACCAGGAACGCGGTGGCGCGGATGTGGTCGGCGATCACGCGCAGCGACGGGTTGCCCAGGTCGGCGGTGCCGGTCTCGCGGCCGGCGGCGGCGATCAGCGCCTCGAAGATGTCGATCTCGTAGTTGCTGTGCACGTGCTGCAGGATGGCCGCCAGCCGCTCCAGGCCCATGCCGGTGTCCACGCAGGGCGCGGGCAGCGGCTTGACCGAGCCGTCGGGCTGCATGTCGAACTGCATGAACACGTGGTTCCAGATCTCGATGTAGCGGTCGCCGTCAGCGTCGGGGCTGCCGGGCGGGCCGCCCGGGATGTGGGGGCCGTGGTCGTAGAAGATTTCAGAGCACGGGCCGCAGGGGCCGGTGTCGGCCATCATCCAGAAGTTGTCGCTGGCGTACCGCGCGCCCTTGTTGTCGCCGATGCGCACCACGCGCTCGGGCGGCAGGCCGATTTCCTTGGTCCAGATGTCGTAGGCCTCGTCGTCGTCGATGTAGACGGTGGCCCAGAGCTTGTCGGCCGGCAGCTTGTACACCTGCGTCAGCAGCTCCCAGCCCCACTTGAGCGACTCGCGCTTGAAGTAGTCGCCGAAGCTCCAGTTGCCCAGCATCTCGAAAAAGGTGTGGTGGCGCGCCGTGTAGCCCACGTTCTCCAGGTCGTTGTGCTTGCCGCCGGCGCGCAGACACGCCTGGACGGACGCCGCGCGCACGTACGGGCGCTTGTCGGTGCCGAGGAACACGTCCTTGAATTGCACCATGCCCGAATTGGTGAACATCAGGGTCGGGTCGTTGCCCGGCACCAGCGGGCTGGAGGCGACCACCGCGTGGCCCTTGTCCTTGAAGAAATCAAGAAAGGTCTGGCGGATGTCGGCGACGGTGAATTTCGGAGTGCTCATGGATTGGGACGAGACCGCGCCCGGCGCACCGCCGGAATCGCGCAAATGCTTGATGCGACTGAACATTCGATTATAGGTTTCAGGCCTTGACCCTCGTCCGTGTACCCTGGTGCGTCACACCAGGGAGACAACGCAATGCGCACGCTGAACATCGCCGCCTACGGCGAGGGCATCCTGTACGCCCCCACGCTGAAGACCAACATGGCCGCGATCCAGTCGGCCGGCTGGACCAGCATCATCCTGGGGTTGTTCCACATCCGGACCAACGGCACCATCGTCTTCAACGGCACCGACGTCGTTGCCGAAGGCCGCTACGTGGGCGATCCGTCCTGGCCCGCACTGCTGGCGCAACTGTCGGCACCGGGCGGCGGCAACACCATCGGCACGCTGCTGGCCAGCGTGGGCGGCGGCGGCGTGGTCGACTTCGCCACCCTGCAGGCGATCTATGAGGGCAACGGCAACTCGTTCAAGGGCACCATGCTGGAGGCCAACTTCAAGGCCTTCCACGAGGCGCTGCCGGCGATCACGCTGATCGACATGGACGTGGAGGACAACTACGACCTGCCGTCCTTCATCTCGTTTTGCCAGATGCTGGCGCGCATGGGCTACGGGCTGACCTTCTGCCCCTACAGGAAGATGCCGTTCTGGACCGACGCGCTGCAAACCATGACCGCCAGCCACCCCGGCGCGGTGAAGTGGTGGAACCTGCAGTGCTACGACGGCGGGAGCGGTAACGATCCGGGCCAGTGGGCGCAGGCGATCGCGGCCGCGATCCCCGGATTCGACACCACGGGCTTTCTCCTGGTCAGCGACTGGAGCCGCTTCCTGGCCAAGATCTCGGCCAATCCCGCCGACTGGTACTGGGCCGGCGACTGCCCGCCCGCGATGCAGCAGATGCTGTCGCAATACAAAGGCCAGCCGAGCGTGGGCGGCGGCTTTCTCTGGACGCTGGACCAGATCATCGACTACGCAGCCGACCAGCGCGAAAAGCCGGACCCCGCGCCCTGCGGCAGCGTGGATATGCTGAGCTACACGCGTGCAATGCTGAATGCCTTGGGCTGAGGTGGCTCGGCCTTAGGGCCGAATGGCCGCGTCACAAGTCCGACACAAGCCCGACAGCAGGAGCGGCGCCTCCTACATGGTGCCCCGTGGCCGTCCCACGAAATGAGACATGGCCGCGCGAGACAGTGGCCGCCTCACTATCTTTTTCAGAGGTTGCTCCGTGCCGACACAAATCACAGAATGGAGCGAGGCATTGATGACCTCGCTAGTGTGGTGCGCGCCTCTGTTCTGTACTTATCGTGAGATCGCAGCCAATGCAGCCTTGGCTCTGGTGACCTTGGCCAGGATGTCCGAAGCACTGGCTGTCCAGATGAATGGTTTGGGGT
>NZ_JACCWG010000077.1 GCF_013697775.1 Ramlibacter sp.
GCTCGCGGGCGCTGTTTGAGCGGAGCGTTTGCTCTGCAAACGCGCAGCGAGTTCGCCCGCGCCGGCTCCGGCCCGATCAGCACAGCGAAGTCGGCGCGCAGCGCCGACCGCCACAGCATGAGCCCTCATCGGGCACCGCCTGCCGCGACGTACAAGAAGCGGCAAGAAGAGCATCTCAGCGCGGACGAATCCGCGACAAGGCCGCACTGGCAAGCTCCGCCAGTCGCTCCAGAAAGTCCGTTGCCATCCCACTCTGGAACCGCTGCGGATCGGGAGACGCGAGCACCAGCATCCCGAACGCCGGCTCCGAACTCTGGATCGGGCCGGCACGCAGCGGAATCAAAGCGAGCGACATCGCGGTGGCCGGATCGCCCAGCCAGCCCACGGCCTCGAACCCGGAATTCACGCCGCAGTACGGCTGCGTCAGGGACGAAGCGAAGGTCTTCGCATCGTCGCTCACGCCCTGCGCGAACGGCTCGGTGCCGTAGCGCGCATCCACGTCCCAGATCTTCAGCGCCGCCTGCGGCACCATGAATTCGTTCTGCAGCTGCGCCACCAGCACGGCCGGCAGCACGCGGCCCGACTGCACGGTGAACAGGTTGCGCGCCCAGCGCAGGATGCGGTCGGCGATCAGCATGTTCTCGCTGCCGTGGCGCACCATCTCCATGATGCGGTGCTCCAGCACCTTGATCTTCTCGCGCAGCATCTCGGCCTGGCGCTCCTGCAGGCTCACCGCGCGGTTGCCGTGCGGGCTGGTCAGCTGGACCGCTCCCAGCAGCTGCGCATGCCGCTGGAAGAAGTCCGGCGTGTTGGCCAGGTAATTGGCGATGTCGTCTTCGGTGATGGGCGGGATCGGGTTGTTGCTGTCGTTGCTCATGCTCAATCCTGCAGGTTGATCTCGCCTTCGAACACCGTCACGGCGGGTCCCGTCATCGACACCGGCCGGCCTTCGCCCGCCCATTCGATGGTCAGGACGCCGCCGCGGGTTTCCACGTCCACGCGGCTGTCCAGCAGGCCCAGGCGGATGCCCGCCACCACGGCCGCGCAGGCGCCCGTGCCGCAGGCCAGCGTCTCGCCCACGCCGCGTTCCCACACCCGCAGCCGGATGCGGCCGCGGTCCACCACCTGCATGTAGCCGGCATTCACGCGGTTTGGGAACCGCGCATGGTTTTCGACCAGCGGGCCCTGCGTGTGCACCGGCGCCGTGTCCACGTCGGCCACCACCTGCACCGCATGCGGGTTGCCCATGGACAGCATGGCCAGCGGCACCGACAGGCCCTGCACTTCCACCGGCCAGGTCTGCCAGCCGCCGTCGCGCCGCGGCGCGAGGCCGCGGTCGTCGAACGGCACCTCGGCGGGCGTGAAGATCGGGGCGCCCATGTCCACCGTGACGCGGCCGTCGGCGTTCAGCCGCGGCTCGATCACGCCCGACAGCGTGCGCACGCGCAGGCTGTCGCGCTCGGTCAGGCCCTTGTCGCGCACGAAGCGCACGAAGCAGCGCGCGCCGTTGCCGCATTGCTCCACCTCGCCGCCGTCGGCGTTGTGGATCACGTATTCGAAATCGATGCCCGCCGCGGGCGAAGGCCGCACCGTCAGGATCTGGTCGGCGCCGACGCCGAAGTGGCGGTCGGCGAGTTGCCGGTAGTGCTCGCGCGTGAGGCCCAGCCGGCCGCGCGTCTCGTCCAGGACGACGAAATCGTTGCCCGCGCCCTGCATCTTGGTGAAGCGGATTCGCATGGCCGGCATTATCGGGGCGAACGCAGGCGGCCCAGGGCGCGCTCGACGAAGTCCAGCCGGTCCTGGCCCCAGAACAGCTCGCCTTGCAGCACGAAGGTCGGCGCGCCGAACACACCGATGCGCTCTGCCTCATCCGTGTACGCCTGGTACTGCGCCAGCGTGGCGGCATCGCGCTCCAGCGCATGCAGCGCCTGGCCGTCGTAGCCGTTCTCGTCGGCAATCGCAATGCGCACGTCCGGCTGCGCGGTGTCGCGCTCCTCGGCCCACAGCGCGCGCAGCAGCGCGTGCGACAGCACCGACGCGTCCAGCCCCTGCCGCTGCGCGGCGATCACCATCCAGCCGGCGTACTTGTTCCAGTTGGGGTCGGCGACGGCGTGGCGCGGGTAGTGCTTCGGCTGGATCACCATGGGCATGCCCAGGTAGTCGGACCAGCGCGCCAGTTCCAGGTCGTGGTAGCGGCGGCGCGGTTCGGGCCGGGTACGGATGGGCACGCCACCGGTCTTGGGCACCACCGCCTGGAAGTCGTAGGGCTTGAGCACCAGCGCCAGGCGATGGCGCCGCACGATGTCCTGCAGCTTCGGGCCGGCAAAATAGGCCCATGGCGACGATAGGCTGTAGTAGCAGTCCAGTTGGATCGTCATGCAAGGATTATCCGCCCGTGACCCAATCCACCGACCTGCCGCCCGTGCCCGCCCAGGCCATTGCCAGCCCGCGCGACGCCGCCGCGCTGGCCAGCCTGGCCACGCGCGCCCGCGCCGACCTGCAGCGGCTGAACTTCCCGCCGGCCAACTGGGTGC
>NZ_JACCWG010000087.1 GCF_013697775.1 Ramlibacter sp.
CGGCGTCGCTGGCGATCAAGAGCGGCAACGCCTGCCTGCTGCGCGGCAACGTGCAGGCGCTGCAGCAGGACAACGCCCGCGACCTGGAGCGCGCCGTCGCCGGCGGCCTGGCCGCGCCGATGGTCGACCGGCTCAAGCTCACGCCGAAGACCATCGAGACATTGGCCGTCGGCTGCGAGCAGCTGGCCGCCATGGCGGACATCATCGGCGACATCATCGGCATGAAGGAGCAGCCCAGCGGCATCCGCGTCGGCCAGATGCGCGTGCCGCTCGGCGTGTTCGGCATGATCTACGAAAGCCGGCCCAACGTGACCATCGAGGCGGCCAGCCTGTCGGTCAAGAGCGGCAACGCCTGCATCCTGCGCGGCGGCTCCGAGGCCATCGATTCCAATAAGGCGCTGGCGCGGCTGGTGCAGCAGGCGCTGGACAGCGCCGGCCTGCCGCCCGAGGCCGTGCAGCTGGTGCACACCACCGACCGCGAGGCTGTGGGCCAGCTGATCGCCATGCCGCAGTACGTGGACGTGATCATCCCGCGCGGCGGCAAGGGCCTGATCGAGCGCGTCAGCCGCGACGCGCGGGTGCCGGTCATCAAGCACCTGGACGGCAACTGCCACGTGTACGTGGACGACCCCACCGATCTCGCGATGGCGGTGAGCATCGCCGACAACGCCAAGACCCAGAAATACAGCCCCTGCAACGCCATCGAAGGCCTGCTGGTGGCGCGCGGCGTGGCCGGCGAGTTCCTGCCGAAGATCGGCGCGATCTACGCCGCCAAGGGCGTGGAGATGCGCTGCGACGCGCAGGCGAAAGCCATCCTGCAGGCTTGCGTTCGGGCTGAGCCTGTCGAAGCCCTGCTGAAGGACGCCACCGAGCAGGACTGGTCCGAGGAATACCTCGCGCCGGTCATCGCCATCCGTGTCGTGGACGGCCTGGACGCCGCCATCGACCACATCAACCGTTATTCCAGCCATCACACCGACGCCATCGTCACGCGCGACCACGTGCATGCGCAGCGCTTCCTGCGCGAAGTCGATTCGGCCAGCGTGATGGTCAACGCCAGCACGCGCTTTGCCGACGGCTTCGAGTTCGGGCTGGGCGCCGAGATCGGCATCAGCACCGACAAGTTCCACGCGCGCGGGCCGGTCGGCATCGAAGGGCTCACTTCGCTCAAGTGGGTGGTGCTGGGCAACGGCGAAGTCCGCACCTGAGGAAACGACAAGCTGTATGGTCCCCCATCTCGTCACCGCCCTGACCGGGCCGATCAACGAACTCGAGCAGCGCGTGCTGGACTCCATGCCCGCCATCGAGCGCTGGTTCCGGCTCGAGTGGATGGAGCACACGCCGCCGTTCTACTGCTCGGTGGACATCCGCAACGCCGGCTTCAAGCTCGCGCCGGTGGACACCAACCTGTACCCGGGCGGCTGGAACAACCTCACGCACGAGATGCTGCCACTGGCGGTGCAGGCGGCCATGGCCGCCATCGAGAAGATCTGCCCGGAAGCCAAGAACCTGCTGGTGATCCCGGAGAACCACACCCGCAACACGTTCTACCTGAGCAACGTGCTGCAGTTGAAGCGCATCTTCCACATGGCGGGGCTGAACGTGCGCATCGGCTCCATCAGCCCGGAGATCAAGCAGCCGACCACCATCGCGCTGCCCACCGGCGAGAGCATCACGCTGGAGCCGGTGGTGCGCACCAAGCGGCGCCTGGGGCTGAAGGACTTCGATCCCTGCACCATCCTGCTGAACAACGACCTGTCGGCGGGCCCGCCGGGCATCCTGGAAGACCTGCACGAGCAGTACCTGCTGCCGCCGCTGCACGCGGGCTGGTCGGTGCGCCGCAAGAGCCGCCACTTCCGCAGCTACGAGGAAGTCTCCAAGCGCTTCGGCAAGCTGCTGGGCATCGATCCGTGGCTGATCAACCCGATGTTCAACAAGTGCGGCGAGATCGATTTCTCGCAGGGCTCGGGCATGGACTGCCTGCAGACCAACGTGGACGCGCTGCTCACGCGCATCCGCAAGAAGTACAAGGAATACGGCATCGCCGAGAAGCCTTTCGTCATCGTCAAAGCCGATAACGGCACCTACGGCATGGGCATCATGACCGTGCGCGACGTGAAGGACCTGGAAGAGATCGGCCGGCGCACCAAGAACAAGATGGCCGTCATCAAGGATGGCCAGCAGGTGCACGAGGTGATCATCCAGGAAGGCGTGCTCACGGCCGAGCGCATGCACGAAGCCGTGGCCGAGCCGGTGGTCTACATGATGGACCGCTACGTGGTGGGCGGCTTCTACCGCGTGCACGCCGAACGCGGCATCGACGAGAACCTGAATGCGCCCGGCGCCGGCTTCGTGCCGCTCGCGTTCGCGGAGAGTACGCGCTTACCTCAACCCGGTGAGAAGCCCGGTGCCAGCGCCCCGAATCGCTTCTACATGTACGGCGTGATCGGCCGGTTGGCGATGCTGGCGGCCAGCTACGAACTGGAAGCCACCGACCCCGACGCCGAGGTCTACGAATAACACCTAACGCCTCGTTGCTGCGCTGCAACATGGGCAATGCACGGGCTCGAGGCGAGGCGCACAATAGCGATCCCATCGATCCGGAAACCTCGCTGTGGCGCTTGCGCCAACAAGACGGGGCCAACGCGTGCAGAAATCGAAATCCTCGCTTGCGGCGCTGACACTCGGCGCCATTGGTGTCGTCTACGGCGACATTGGCACCAGCGTCCTGTACGCCATGAAGGAAGTGTTCGGCTCCGGACACGTGGCATTCACGCCGGCCAACGTCTACGGCATCCTTTCCATCTTCTTCTGGACACTGACGGTCATCGTGTCGCTGAAGTACGTGGTGCTGGTGCTGCGCGCCGACAACAACGGCGAGGGCGGCCTGGTCGCGATGCTGGCGCTGGCCTCGCAGGCGGTGAAGGACAAGCCGAAACTGCGCCAGGTGCTGCTGGCCGTGGGCATCTTCGGCACATCGCTCTTCTACGGTGACGGCGTCATCACGCCGGCGATCTCGGTGCTGTCCGCGGTCGAGGGCCTGGAGGTGGTGTCGCCGAAGTTCAAGGAGTGGGTGATCCCGCTCACGCTGATCATCCTGCTGGGCCTGTTCGGGGTGCAAAAGCGCGGCACCAGCGGCATCGGCCGCTTCTTCGGGCCGCTGACCCTGGTCTGGTTCATGACCATCTCCGCGCTCGGCGTCGCCCACATCCTGCGCCACCCCGAAATCCTGATGGCGCTGAACCCGCTGTATGCGCTGCGCTTCATGTGGCACAACCCGGGCACCACCTTCATCATCCTGGGCGCGGTGGTGCTGTGCGTGACCGGCGCCGAGGCGCTCTATGCCGACCTGGGGCACTTCGGCAAGAAGCCGATCCGCCTGGCCTGGTTCAGCGTGGTCATGCCCGCGCTCACGCTCAACTACTTCGGCCAGGGCGCGCTGCTGCTGGCGAATCCCGAGGCGGTGAAGAATCCGTTCTACCTGATGGCGCCGGACTGGGCCACCTTGCCGCTGGTGGTGATGGCCACCGCCGCCGCCGTGATCGCCTCGCAGGCGCTCATCACCGGGGCCTTCAGCGTCACCAAGCAGGTGGTGCAGCTGGGCTACCTGCCGCGCCTGAACCTGCAGCACACCAGCGTGCGCGACACCGGCCAGATCTACATGCCGGCCGTGAACTGGGGCCTGTTCGTGGCCATCGTGCTGGCGGTGCTGATGTTCCGCTCGTCCAGCAACCTCGCGGCCGCGTACGGCATCGCGGTGACGCTGGACATGCTGATCACCACCATCCTGACCTTCTTCGTCATCCGCTACGGCTGGGGCTACCCGCTGCCGCTGTGCATCGCGGCCACCGTCTCGTTCTTCGTGGTGGACCTCACCTTCTTCACCTCCAACCTGCTCAAGCTGATCCAGGGCGGCTGGTTCCCGCTGATGATCGGCGGCTGCGTGTTCACGCTGATGATGACCTGGAAGCAAGGCCGCCAGCTGCTCAACGAGAAGCTGCGCGACGACGCCATCGACCTGAAGAGCTTCCTGGAATCGGTGTTCGCCCACCCGCCCACGCGCGTGGCCGGCACCGCCGTGTTCCTGACGGCCGAGCCCGGCACCGTGCCCAACGCCATGCTGCACAACCTCAAGCACAACAAGGTGCTGCACGACCACAACCTGTTCGTGACGGTGCGCCCGCACGAGGTGCCGTGGATCGGCATGGACAAGCGGCTGCAGATCGAGGCGCTCGGCCACGACTGCTGGCAGGTGGTTGTGCACTACGGCTTCAAGAACGATCCCGACCTGCCGCGCGCGCTGGACCAGATCCGCGGCCGCGGCTGCGAGCTCGAGCCGATGACCACCAGCTACTTCCTGTCGCGCGACAACGTGGTGCCGACCATCGGCGGCGGCATGGCCACCTGGCGCGAAAAGCTGTTCGCGCAGATGCACCACAACGCCAGCGCGGCGGCGGATTTCCTGAACCTGCCGAACAACTCGGTGGTGGAGCTGGGCAGCAAGATCGAAATCTAGTTTGACCGGAGAAATCGCATGGCGATTTCTCCGGTGTCTAGTCAGTGTGGGAAGGCCCGGCAGAGCCGGCTCCTTCCCACAAAAGGAACCGCGCTGCACGTTGTTTCGCGCGGTCCGTCGAGGAGCTTGACCGTGCCGCTCAAGCTCTGCGAAGCCCGGCAGGCAGGGTTGAGAATCAGGCCTACCATCGTCCGATGCTTGAACTGCGCCCCTCCTGCGAACACTGCGACAAGCCGCTGCCGCCCGAAGCCACCGACGCGATGATCTGCACCTTCGAGTGCACGTTCTGCGCGCACTGCGTGGAGTCCGTTCTCTTCAACGTGTGCAAGAACTGCGGCGGCGGCTTCGCCCCGCGGCCGATCCGGCCGGTGCGCAACTGGAAGGGCGACAACTACCTGGGCAAGTACCCGGCCGGCACGCGCGTGGTCCACAAGCCGGCCGACCCGGCGCAGCATGCCGCACTGGTCGCGGCCGTCGGCAGCCTGCCGCCCGCGCAGCGATAGCCCGCGGCTGCGAAAGCAAGGCAAAGCAGCTATCCTTTGCCGCGATGACCAATGCCACCGCACCCGCCGACCTCGCCGCCTTCCCCATCACCCGCAAGTGGCCGGCCCTGCATCCGGACCGGCTGCAGCTGTACTCGCTGCCTACGCCCAACGGCGTGAAGATCTCCATCGCGCTGGAGGAAATGGAGCTTGCGTACGAGCCGCACCTGGTGTCGTTCGAGACCAATGACCAGTTCTCGCCCGAGTTCCTGTCGCTCAACCCGAACAACAAGATCCCGGCCATCATCGACCCCGATGGTCCCGGCGGCCAACCGTTCGCGCTGTTCGAGTCGGGCGCGATCCTGCTGTACCTGGCCGACAAGACCGGCCAGCTGATGCCCAAGGACCCCGCGGCGCGCTACGAAACCATCCAGTGGCTGATGTTCCAGATGGGCGGCATCGGCCCGATGTTCGGCCAGGTGGGGTTCTTCCACAAGTTCGCCGGCAAGGACTTCGAGGACAAGCGCCCGCGCGACCGCTACGTGGCGGAAGCCAAGCGCCTGATGGGCGTGCTGGAGCAGCGCCTGAAGGGCCGGCAATGGCTGATGGGCGACAGCTACACGGTGGCCGACGTCGCCACCTTCCCCTGGGTGCGCAACCTGGTCGGCTACTACGCCGCCGGCGACCTGGTGGAGTTCGACCGCTGCCCCGAGGTGCAGCGCGTGCTGGCCGCGTTCGCCGCCCGCCCCGCCGTCGTGCGCGGCCTGGCGATTCCGGCCAGGGGCTGACCGCCATGGGCATGCACATCCTGTTCGTCGCCGATGCGCTGGAAGACTTCAAGGTCTACAAGGACACCACGTTCTCGATGATGCGGGAAGCCCAGCGGCGCGGCCACCGCGTGGCTGCCTGCGAGCCGCGGCACCTGCAGTGGGTCAGCGGCGGCGTGGTGCGCGCCGACGTGCGCGAGCTGGTGCTCACCGGCAATGAGGACGCGTGGTTCCGCGAAACGCGCGAGGCCGCGCAGGCGCTCAAGGACTTCGACTCGGTCGTCATGCGCAAGGACCCGCCGTTCGACAGCGAATACTTCTACGCCACGCACCTGCTGGAGCAGGCCGAGCGCGAAGGCGCGCGCGTGTTCAACCGCCCGGCGTCGCTGCGCGACCATCCGGAAAAGCTGGCGGTCATGGAGTTCCCGCAGTTCACCACGCCCACGCTGGTGACGCGCGACGCCGGCGCCGTGAAGCAGTTCCACGCCGAGCACAAGGACATCATCCTCAAGCCGCTGGACGGCATGGGCGGTACGGGCATCTTCCGCGTCGGGCCCGACGGGCTCAACCTGGGCTCGATCACCGAGACGCTGAACCACGAGGGTGCCACCACCATCATGGTGCAGCGCTTCGTGCCCGAGATCACGCAGGGCGACAAGCGCGTGCTGGTCATCGGCGGCAAGCCGGTGCCCTTCAGCCTGGCGCGCATTCCGCAGGGCAGCGAAATCCGCGGCAACCTGGCCGCGGGCGGCAAGGGCGTGGCCCAGCCGCTGACCGCGCGCGACCGCGAGATTGCCGAAGCGCTGGGCCCGGTGCTGGCCGCGCGCGGGCTGCTGCTGGTGGGGTTGGACGTCATCGGCGACTGCCTGACCGAGATCAACGTCACCAGCCCGACCTGCTTCCAGGAAATCACGCAGCAGGCCGGCTTCGACGTGCCGGCGATGTTCATCGAGGCGCTGGAAGCGGCGATGGCGCAGCCCGTGGCGGGCTGACCGCACCGCTCAGCCGACCACCGCGCCGTCGGCGAACACCTTCAGCTCGCCCGGCGCGAACTGCGTCCATTGCTCGTCGACGGTCAGCGGCGCGGTCACCACCACGGCCACCTTGTCCTGCGGCGTGGTGTTGCGCGCGAAGTCGATGCTCAGGTCCTCGTCGGCCAGCTTGGCGTGCGCGAACGGGTGGCTGCGCTCGACGTAGAACAGGTTGGTGGCGCAATGCGCCCACAGCGCCTCGCCGTTGGACAGCATGAAGTTGAAGGTGCCGTGGCGCGCGATCGGCGCGGCCAACTCGCGCAGCGTCAACGTCAGCTCGGCGACGCTGGGCACGCCGGCATGCGACTTCGCCAGCTCCTGCATGATCCAGCAGAAGGCGCGCTCGCTGTCGGTGTCGCCCACCGGGCGGAAACTGGAGTGCAGCCGCGGCGCGAAGCCCTTCAAGTCGCCGTTGTGCGCGAACACCCAGTAGCGGCCCCACAGCTCGCGCACGAACGGATGGCAGTTCTCCAGCGCCACGCGGCCCTGCGTGGCCTTGCGGATGTGCGCCACCACGTTGCGGCTGCGGATGGGGTAGCGCTGGATCAGCTCGGCCACCGGCGACTCGCTGGCCGGCGCGTGGTCGACGAAATGGCGCAGGCCCCGGCCCTCGAAAAAGGCGATGCCCCAGCCGTCGGCGTGGTGGTCCGTCCGGCCGCCGCGCTGGGCGAAACCGGTGAAGCTGAACGTCACGTCGGTCGGCGTGTTGCAGTTCATCCCGAGCAGCTGGCACATAGGGCGATTATCGGGACGATGATTCGCCAGCGGCGCCCGGCCGTGGGGTGGTGCGCGCGGCGACCACCGCTTCGGTGTCGCGCAGCCGCCAGGCCGCGACGATCGCCAGCGCGCAGACCGCGGCCAGGATGAGGAAGGCTTCGTCGAAGGCGGCGATGCGCGCCGGGCTGGTCGCCGGGTTGGCAAGCGCGTCGCCGTGCGCCGCGATGCGCCACTCCAGCACGATGCCGCACAGGCTGACGCCGGCCGCGCCGCCCAGCATACGCAGGAAGTTGATGGCGCTGGCGCCCTGCGCGATCAGCGCCTTGTCCAGCGTGTTCATCGCGGCCAGGTTGAGCGAGGGCAGGATGAAGCCCAGGCCGATGCGGCCCAGCACGCACCACAGGATCAGCACGATGGACGCGGTCTGCAGGCCCACCGTGGGAATCAGCGCGAACGAGGCCGCCAGCAGCGCCAGGCCGCCGCTCACCAGCCAGTTGGTGGGCACGCGGTAGACCATGCGCCCCGCCACGGCGATGGTGCCGGCCAGCACCAGGCCCGCCGGCAGCAGCACGCCGCCGGCCTGCGTGGCCGGCATCTTCAGGCCGAACTGCATGAACACCGGCAGCAGGTAGGTGGAGCCGAACAGGGCCGTGCCGTAGATGAAGGCCACGATGCTGCCGAGCATGAAGTTGCGCGAGCCGAACAGCGCCAGGTTCATCAGCGGCTCGCCGCCGCGCTGTGCCACGTGCCGCTGCCAGCCGATGAACAGCACCAGCGCCGCCACGGCGCCGGCCAGCAGCGCGGCGGCCAGGGGCAGGGTGCCGCCGTGCAGTTCCACCAGCCCGTTGAGCAGGCACAGCGTGCCGCCGGTGGCCAGCAGCAGGCCCACCCAGTCCAGCCGCGCCTGCCGCTGCATGGCCAGGCCGCCGGGCGCCGAGGCCGGCACGAAGCGCCGCGCCAGCACGAAGCCAGCGATGCAGAACGGCACCACCATGAAGAAGATGGAGCGCCAGCCGAACACGTCGACCAGCACGCCGCCCAGCGCCGGGCCGACGGCCGGCGCCAGCACCGCGCCCATGCCGAACACGCCCGAGGCGCGGCCCTGCTCGTGCGGCTCGAAGGCGCGCATCACGATGATGGCCGGGATCGGCTGCATCACGCCGGCGGCCAGGCCCTCGGCCACCCGCGCGCCCAGCACCACCAGGAAATGGTCGGCCAGCCCGCCGGTGACGCCGCCCGCCAGCAGCAGCGCCATGGTGCCCACGTACACGCGACGGTAGCCGTAGCGCGCCAGCAGCCACGGCGTGGTGAGCATGGAGGTGGTCATGGCCAGCATGAAGCTGGAGCTGATCCACTGCGCGCGTTCCTGGCCCAGCGCGAAGTGGTGGCTCATGTCGGGAATCGCCACGTTGACGATGGTGGACGACATGATCGAAGCGATGGTGCCGACCATCACCGACAGCAGCAGGTACCAGCGGTAGCGCGGGCCCCAGCGCTCGCGCATCGCGGCCAGCGAATGCGGGCCGCTGGCTGCTTCGGCCGCCATCAGGCGGTGGGCGCGCCGCGCGCGCAGGCGGCACAGATGCAGGCGGTGCGGCGCGCCGCGGCCGGCACCCGGCTGAGCAGTTCCTCGGTGAAGTCGGCCTGCACGCACCAGCAGGGCGGCTGAGCCAGGCCGGTCTCGCGCTGCACTTCCATGGCGCAGCGGTTGGCCTGGCCGCACAGCGGGCAGAGCGTGGGGTCGGGCGGGACTGCTTGCATGCCCACTATCCTACGACGCTCAGGGCGGCAGCTGGATCGATTCGGCGAAATGCCGGTACACGACTGCGATGCGGCGCAGGTGGCGCGACTCGGGATGCGCCAGCAGCCACAGGCCGGAATCCCAGCCCTCCAGCGGCGCGCCCAGCGGCACCAGCTGCGGCTCGAGCTCGCGCAGGAACAGCGGCGCCACGCCCACGCCCAGGCCGCAGCGGATTGCGTCCACCACGTGCGTGACGCCGTCCACCAAGTGCTGCGGCGCGAGCTTCGGGAACTGCTTGCGGCGCCAGCGCACGGTGGGGTGTTCGGGCAGCGCCTCGTCCACCGCGATCCACGGCAGGCTGTCCAGCGGCTTGCGGCGCTGCGCCGCGGTCCACGCGCGCGGCGCATACACGGTGAGAGGAATCGATCCCAGCCGGCGGCCGATCACGTGCTCGGGCGGCTTGGCCGCGCCGCTCAGAACGCGCAGCGCCAGGTCGGCGTCGCGCTTGCTCAGGCTCATCACCTCGTTGGAGGCGCGCAGTTCCAGCTGCAGCTGCGGATGCTGGCGCGACAGCGCGGCCAGCGAGGGCAGCACCAGCCCGCGGAGCACCGTGTCCACCGTGGTCAGGCGCACCCGGCCGGACACCTCCTCGCCCGGGCGCAGCAGCAGGGCGCGCGCCCCCTCCAGTTCCGCCTCGATGCGTTCCGCGTGCCCAGCGATGCCGATCATCGCGTCGCTGGGCAGGTAGCCCTGGCGCGTGCGCTCGAACAGGCGCTGGCCGGCCCGCTTCTCGATGCGCTGCAGCGCGCGGAACACCGTGGACGCATCGGCGTTCAGCCGCGCGCCGGCTTCGGCCAGCGTGCCGCCGCGCGCCAGCGCCAGCAGCACCTGCAGGTCGGCGGAGCCGAGAGCGTATTGCGTTTGTGCAATCGGTGATTTCATTTGTGCTTATTTCAATTGCAACAACGCAATCATACATTCCAACCTCCGATCCACTGTTGCTGCAAGGAGTCCTCCCATGAAGCTGTACTACGCTCCCGGCGCCTGCTCGCTGGCCGTCCACATCGCGCTGCGCGAGCTGGGCCTCGCGTCCGACCTCGTATCCGTCGACCTGGCGACGCACCGCACCGCGGCCGGCGACGACTATTTCGCCGTCAACCCGCGCGGCTACGTGCCGCTGCTGGAGCTGGAAGACGGCAGCCGCCACACCGAAGTGGCCGCGCTGCTGCAGCACCTGGGCGAACGCGCACCCGAAAGCGGCCTGCTGCCCGCGCAAGGCGCGCAGCGGCTGGAAGTGCTCAAGTGGCTGACCTTCGTGTCCAGCGAGCTGCACAAGGCGATGAGCCCCTGGCTGTGGCACAAGGAAACGGCGGACTCCACGCGCCGCACCATCAAGGACAAGCTGGCCCTGCGCTTCGCCGAGCTGGATCGCCACTTGGCGGGCCGCGGCTTCCTGGCGGGCGACGCTTTCACGGTGGCCGACGCCTATGCCTTCGCCATCGTGCGCTGGGCGCCGCTGCTGGGCATTCCGCTCGCACCGTATCCGCAGCTCGCCATGTACCTCGAGCGTGTCGCCGCGCGGCCGGCGGTGCACGCGGCGCTGCTGGCCGAAGGGCTGGTGAAGGCATGAGCCCCGCAGCCCCGCAGCTGACCCTGGCCAGCCACCACCTGTGTCCCTACGTGCAGCGCGCGGCCATCGTGCTGGCCGAGAAGAACGTGCCGTTCGCGCGCCGCGACGTGGACCTGGCGAACAAGCCGGCCTGGTTCACCGCGGTGTCGCCGCTGGGCAAGACGCCGGTGCTGCTGGTGGCCGATGTGCCGGTGTTCGAGTCGGCGGTGATCTGCGACTACCTCGACGAAACGCTGGCGCCGCGCCTGCATCCCGAAGACGCCCTGCAGCGGGCGCGCCACCGCGGCTGGGTGGAGTTCGCCTCGGCGGTGCTCAACACCATCGGGGCGTTCTACTCGGCGCCCGACGGCACCGTGCTGGAAGCCAAGCGCCAGGACCTGCGCGGCAAGTTCGCGCAGGTGGAACCCGTGCTCGATGCCGAAGGGCCGTTCTTCGCCGGCAGCCGCATCAGCGTGGTCGACGCCGCGTTCGCGCCGGTGTTCCGCTATTTCGAGGTGTTCGAGCAGCACGGCGAGCCCGACCTGTTCGTGGACCTGCCGCGCGTGCGCGCATGGCGCTTGGCGCTGGCGGCGCGGCCGTCGGTGCAGCAGGCGGTGGGTGCGGACTATCCCGAGCGCCTCGCGCGCTTCCTGCGGGAGCGGCGCTCGGCGCTGTCGCGGCGCATGGCCTGAGC
>NZ_JACCWG010000184.1 GCF_013697775.1 Ramlibacter sp.
CCGCAGCGCCGCCGCGGCGAGCCGCACGGCCTCATCCCACGCGACGCGCGCCATCGGCAGCTCCGGTGTCGTTCAGCAGGTCCAGCACGCGTTCGGCGATCACCGCGGACACGCGCTCGTTCGATTCCAGGCTGACGCCGGAAATGTGCGGCGTCAGGATCAGGTTGGGACAATCGGCGGGCACCATGCCGGCCGGCAGCGGTTCGTCGTCGAACACGTCGATGGCTGCGCCGCCCAAACGCCGCTCACCCAGCGCGGCGACCACCGCCGCCAGGTCCACGATGTGGCCGCGCGAGGTGTTCACCAGCACCGCGCCGGGCTTCATGCTTGCGATGCGGGCCGCATCGAACAGCCCGCGCGTGCCGTCGGTCAGCGGAACGTGCAGGCTGACGACGTCGGCATCGCGCAGCAGGTCCTCAAGCGACACAGGCGCGACGCCCAATGCCGCGTAGGCCGGATCGTCGGCAGCTAAAACCGGGTCGGTGGCGATCAAGCGCAGCCCCAGCCCCTGCGCGAGGCGCGCCGTGGTCTGGCCGATGGAGCCGAAGCCGACCAGGCCCAGCGTCTTGCCTGCTGCCTCGCGCCCGGTGCCCAGCTGCGCGCGCGGCCACTGGCCCGACGCCACGGCGGCAGTGGACAGGAAGGCGCCGCGCAGCAGCACCAGAGCGGCGGTGACCACGTACTCGGCCACGCTCAGCGCATTGGCGCCGGTGGCAGGCACCACGCGGATGCCGCGTGCCTCGCAGGCTTGCGTGTCGATGTTGTCCAGCCCGACGCCCAGGCGGCCGACGACGCGGCAGCGCGCGAGCCCATCCAGCAGCGCGCCGCGCACCTGGGTGCGGTTGCGCACGACCAGCGCGTCGCAATCCTGCGCGAGCTGCGCGAGCCGCGCCGCATCGTCCACCAGCTGCGGTTCGTACACCACCTCGTGGCCCGCGCCGCGCAGCTGCGCGACGGCCGGGCCGTCCATGAACTCGGTGATGACGATGCGCGCCATCAGGCCGATTCGTACAGGCGCGTCATCACGAACTCGCGGTGGCCCAGCGCCTCGGCGGCGGTGAGGCGGCCGTTGGCGGTGCGCAGCATGCATTCGAGCAGTCGGTCGCCGGAATCGTCCAGCGTGATTTCGCGCTGCAGCAGGCCCGACACGTCCACGTCGATGTGCTCGCTCATGAGGCGCACGGTGCGCGGGTTGGCGCAGACCTTGATCACCGGCAGGATTGGGTTGCCGATCACGTTGCCCTGCCCTGTGGGGAAGAAGTGCACCGCGTAGCCCGAGGCCGCGCACAGCGTCACCATCTCGGCCGCGGCGCTGGACGAATCCATGAACCACAGGCCCGGATGCGTGGGCATCTCCGCCTTGTCCAGCACGCCGTCCACGGTGCAGTGCTTGCCGATCTTCTGGATGTTGCCGAGCGCCTTTTCCTCGATGGTGGTGAGGCCGCCGGCGATGTTGCCCTTGGTCGGCTGCGAGTCAGACAGGTCCGAGGTCTTGTGGCGCTCCACCACCTGCTGGTAGCGGTCGAACATGAACATGAACCGCTCGCGCACCGCATCGCTGGCGCAGCGCGCCGCCACGATCTGCTCGCCGCCGGTGAGTTCCGTCGTCTCGCCGAAGCACAGGTAGTTGCCCATGCCGTGCAGCTTGTCGAAGGCGTTGCCGACCGCGGGGTTGGAGCCGCAGCCGGAGGTGGTGTCCGACTCGCCGCATTTGGTGGACACCCACAGCTCGGAGATCGGGCACGCCTGGCGTTGGATCTCGCTGGCCCATTGCACGTACTCGCGCGCCGCGCGGCTGGCGCGCATGATGGTCTCGTGGTCGCCGTGGCCTTCGATGCCGAAGCCGCACACCGGCTTGCCGGTGGTCGCGATGCCGTCGACCACCTTCTTGGTCCAGCTGTCCTCGATGCCGATCACCACCACCGCGGCGACGTTGGGATTGCAGCCCGCGCCGATCAGCGTGCGGAAATGCAGCTCCAGGTCGGCGCCGAACTGCAGCCGCCCGTAGGGATGCGGGATCGCCAGCGCGCCCTTGATGTTGTGCGCCACGGCTTCCGCGGCGGCGTTGGACAGGTCGTCCAGCGGCAGGATGATGACGTGGTTGCGCACGCCGACGCGGCCGTTTTCACGGCGATAACCGAGGAACGTGGTGTCCCCATGGATGTTGGCCATACTGCTTCCCTAGTTACTTGCTACCTGCTACCAGCGCTGGGTCTTGATGTTGTGCACGTGTGCGTGCTCGCCCGCCTGGATGGGCGAGACGACGCGGCCGATCTCCAGGCCGTATTTGATGGCGGTATCTCCCACGCCCATGTCGCGCAGCGCGATCTTGTGGCCGATGGGGATGTTCTGGCGCGCGGGCAGGCTGAGGGTCTTGTCCTCGTCCATGATCCAGCCGGTGAGCTGGTCGCCGGCGTTCACGCCTTCGACCACCACCACGGCAACGGTATCGCGCGCATCGTGAAGGATGAAATGAATCATGCGCGGCAGTTTTCCAGCCGTGCGCGGCGGTGTCAAACAAGTCATCTAGATGACTTGCAGGCCCTGCCATACACTGCGTGGATGGACACCAAGGCACGCATGGCGAAGGTGGGCCGCGCCGGCGCGAACAGCGCCGGGGCGCCGCTCTACCGGCAGGCCAAGCGCGAACTGCAGCGGCTGATCGAATGCGGGCATTACGGCCCGGGCGCCACGCTGCCCAGCGAAACCGGGCTCGCACGTGCGCTCGGCGTGAGCATCGGCACGCTGCGCCGCGCGGTGGACGAGCTGGTGCACGAGCACCTGCTGGTGCGCCGCCAGGGCCGCGGCACCTACGTCACCTCGCACACGGCCGAGCGCTTCCTGTTCCAGTTCTTCCACGTCGAGCTGCGGCCCGATGCGCCGCTGGACGCGCCGGGCGAGCGCGAGTACCCGCAGGTGACGCTGGTGGATTTCACGCGCGGCAAGGCCGACGAGATGGAGGCCGCCGCGCTGGACCGCCCCGCCGGCGATGCGGTGTTCCGCATCGACAACCGCCTGTCGCTGGCGGGCCGCGCGGTGGTGCACGACCGCATCACGGTGGCCGCGGCGCTGTTCAAGAATCTGACCGAGCAGCACCTGCGCGCGCGCCCCGGCACCCTCTACAGCCTGTACCAGAGCGAATTCGGCATCACCGTGCTGCGCGCGCGCGAGCGGGTGCGCGCCATCGCTGCCGACACGGACGCCGCGCGCATCCTGGGCCTGCCGCGCGGCCAGCCAGTGCTGCAGGTGCACCGCATCGCGCTCAGCTTCGGCGACAAGCCGGTGGAGTACCGCGTGTCGACGGTCCATACCGCGATGCACGATTATGTGAGCCTGCTGCCGCAGGGCCGCTAGGCCTAGCGCGCCGGCGCGGGATCGAGCGGATAGTCCGCGCCGGGCCGGCTGTGCGGCGCGCGGCCGAACACGCCAGACAGGCGCTGGCCGAGGCGCTGCGTCCACGAGGAGGTTGCCGCCGCAGCGCCGCCCGCAGCCGCCGTCAATGGGGCACTCGCGGTGGAGGCGGCCGCCAGTGCCGCACCGGCAC
>NZ_JACCWG010000185.1 GCF_013697775.1 Ramlibacter sp.
TGGCGAAGGCGCCCGCCCAGCCGGTGCTGCCCTCGGGCGCGCTGCGCCCCATCACCGCCGAGGAAATCGCCTCGCAGGGCGTCGCCCGCCTGCAGCCGCCGGCCGACCTGTGGGAGCGCATCCGCCGCGGCTTCGGCATGCCCAACCTGGAGGGCGACCTGGTGCGCCAGCAGGAGCAGTGGTATTCGCAGCGCGCCGACTACATCGGGCGCATGACCGACCGCTCGCGCAAGTACCTGTTCCACATCGTCGAGGAACTGGAGCGGCGCGGCATGCCGACCGAGCTCGCGCTGCTGCCCTTCATCGAAAGCGCGTACAACCCGCAGGCCGTGTCCAGCGCGCGCGCGGCCGGCATGTGGCAGTTCATGCCGGCCACCGGCAAGGACTTCGAGCTCAAGCAGAACGTGTTCCGCGACGACCGGCGCGACGTGCTGGCCTCCACCCGCGCGGCGCTGGACTACCTGCAGAAGCTGCACGGCATGTTCGGCGACTGGCACCTGGCGCTGGCAGCCTACAACTGGGGCGAAGGCAGCGTGGGCCGCGCCATCGCGCGCAACCAGAAGCTCGGGCTGCCCACCGGCTATGCCGACCTGACCATGCCCAACGAAACGCGCAACTACGTGCCCAAGCTGCAGGCGGTGAAGAACATCATCGCCACGCCGGACCAGTTCCGCGCCGAGCTGCCGCTGATCGAGAACCACCCCTACTTCCAGACCGTCACCGTGCGGCGCGACATGGACGTGGCGCTGGCCGCGCGCCTGGCCGACATCAAGCTGGAAGACTTCAAGGCGCTCAACCCGCAGCTCAACCACCCGGTGGTGCTGGCCGCCGGCACGCCGCAGATCCTGCTGCCCTGGGACAACGCCACCGTTTTCAAGCGCAACTACGAGAGCTACACCGACGGCCGCTATGCCAGCTGGACCGCATGGAGTGCACCGGCCACCATGAGCGTGTCGGAAGCGGCGCGCCGCGTCGGCATGCCGGAGAACGACCTGCGCACGGTCAACACCATTCCGCCGCGCATGCTCATCAAGGCCGGATCGGTCCTGATCGTGCCGCGCTCGTCCAAGAGCCAGGAGGACGACGTGGCCAGCCATGTGGCCGACAACGGCCAGCTCAGCCTGGCGCCGGAAATCACCACGCGCCGTGTCGTCATCAAGGCCGGCAAGCGCGACAGCGTGGTCACCGTCGCGCAACGCTACCGCCTCAACCCGGCCCAGGTGGCCGAGTGGAACGGTGTCGTGCAGGCGGCGGCGTTCAAGGCCGGGCAGCAGGTCGTGCTGCAGCTGCCCATCCAGGCGGGCGGCGCCGTGCATGCGCCGCTGCGTGCGGCGGTTGCGCAGGGCGCCCTGCGCCCGGCTGTGGCCATGCGCACGGCCACGGGCACGCGTGCAGCTGTGGCTACGCGCGCTACTGTGCCCACCCGCGCTGCTGTGAGCGCGCGCGTTGCCGGCCCCCGCCCGGCCGTGGCGGCCGCACGGCCCAGCCAGCGCGGCGAGCCCATCAAGCGCAAAAAGCGCCACTGAGCCAGCGGGCCGCAGCAGAGCTCGCGGCCCGCTCGGGCAGGACCGATCGACAGGCGTCTTCGACCGCGATTGACGGCTGATGGGTTGCGTGTCGGCCGGGCCAGAGCTGGCCGACACACACACCCGATATCGGCCGATGCCCCAGCCCAAGCTGCGTAGGCATCCTCCAATCGTCAACTTATAAGGAGATAACCATGAAACGCAACGCTCTCTTCGCCACCTTGCTGGCTGCCGGCACCATGCTGGGCAGTGCCACCGCCTTTGCGGTGCCCGCCATCGTCGTCGACGTGGCGCCGCCCGCGCCGCGCTCCGAAGTGATGCCGGCCCCCCGCGCCGGCCGCGTCTGGGTGGAAGGCCATTACCAGTGGCGCGACGGCGAGTACGCCTGGCGCCCGGGCCACTGGCAGGCCGCACGCAACGGCATGCACTGGGAACAGGCGCGCTGGGAACAGCGTGACGGCCAGTGGATGTTCATGGACGGCCATTGGGCGCGTGGCGGCGGCGACCGCGTCGGCATGAACCGGCGCGACGACCGCAGCATTCCCTGGGGCCAGCGCGATTCGGACGGCGACGGCGTGCGCAACCGCAACGACCGCTTCCCGAACAACCCGAACCGAAGCTAAGCATTCACTGAAAAATCGCTGCTGCGATTTTTCAGTGCTCTGCGCAGAGTGCAAACGCCCGGCAAAGCCGGGCGTTTGCACATGGGGAATCGCGCTGCATGTTATTTCGCGCGATCCGCCGGGGAAGTCAGAGCTTCTCTGTTTCGCCGGCCTGCGGCTGCCACTTCATCAGGTGGCGCTCGATGCGGCCGACGATGCCGTCCAGCACCAGCGCGAACGCCGTCAGCACCACGATGCCGGCGAACACGGTGTTGACGTCGAACGTGCCCTCGGCTTGCAGAATGAGGTAGCCGACACCGCGTGCCGAGCCCAGGTATTCGCCGACCACGGCGCCCACGAACGCCAGTCCCACGGACGTGTGCAGGCTGGAGAACACCCAGCTGGTCGCGCTGGGCAGGTACACGGTGCGCAGCAGCTGCTTGCGGTTGGCGCCCAGCATGCGCGCGTTGGCCAGGATCACCGGGCTGACTTCGCGCACGCCCTGGTAGACGTTGAAGAACACGATGAAGAACACCAGCGTCACCGCCAACGCCACCTTGCTCCAGATGCCCAGGCCGAACCACAGCCCGAAGATCGGCGCCAGGATCACGCGCGGCATGGAGTTGGCGGCCTTGATGTAGGGATCGAGGATCGCGCTGGCCGTCGGCGCAAGCGCCAGCCACAGGCCCACGGCCAGGCCCAGCACGGTGCCGATGGCGAAGGCCAGCACGGTTTCGGCCAGCGTCACGCCCAGGTGCGGATAGATGTCCGCGCGCCCGGCCAGCCCCTCGGCGAAGACGCCGTTGGGCGCCACGTCCACCGGCAAGAACCACGACCAGATGCGGCCGGCGACCTTGATCGGCTCGCCCAGGAAGAACGCCGTCTGCTCGTTGCGCGACGCCAGGTGCCAGGCCAGCAGCACCAGCACCAGCACACCCACCTGCCACAGGCGCAGGCTGCGATTGGAAAGCCGGGAGCCCGCCATCTCAAGCCGCCTTCTTCAGTTGCTGGGCGTAGCCCTTGAGCACCTCGTCGCGCAGCACCTCCCAGATGCGCGCATGCAGCTCCACGAAGCGCGGGTGCATGCGCACCTCGGCCACGTCGCGCGGGCGCGGCAGGTCTACCTCGAATTCGCCGATGGGGTGCGTGCCCGGCCCGGCCGACAGCACCACCACGCGGTCGCTCATGGCGATGGCCTCGTCCAGGTCGTGCGTGATGAACAGCACCGCCTTCTTCTTGGCGGCCCACAGCGCCAGCACCTCGTTTTCCATCAGCTGGCGCGTCTGGATGTCGAGCGCGCTGAAGGGCTCGTCCATCAGGATGATGTCGGGGTCCAGCGCCAGCGTCTGCGCCAGCGCGGTGCGCTTGCGCATGCCGCCGGACATCTGGTGCGGGTAGCGGTCGCCGAAGCCGCCCAGGCCCACGCGCTCGAGCCAGGCGTTCGCCTGCGCGCGCGCGTCGGCGTCGGGCACGCCGCGGTACTGCAGGCCGGCCATCACGTTGTCCAGGGCGCTGCGCCACGGCATCAGGGCTTCGGACTGGAACATGTAGCCGGCGCGCGCGTTGATGCCGCGCAGCGGCTGGCCGAACACCTTCACCTCGCCGGCCGAAGGCTCCAGCAGGCCGGCGCCCACGTTCAGCAAGGTGGACTTGCCGCAGCCCGTGGGCCCCACCACCGAGACGAACTCGCCGGCGCGGATGCGCAAGGTGGTGTCGGCCACCGCGGTGTACCCCTGGCCACCGGCCCCCGGCGACCGGAATGTGATGCTGATGCCGTGGAGCTCGAGCGCGAAGTCGGTCATGCGGCGAGCGTATCAAAATGAAAGGCCGGCACAGGGGCCGGCCTTCGCGGTTGGAGAGGCCTGCACCGCTGAGCGGCGAGGACTTCGTTCGCATAAAAATCGCTGGAGCGATTTTTATGCGGCTGATCGGTGCAGCCAGGCCCGGCAAAGCCGGCTCCTGGCCGCAAGGGGGACTGCGCTGCACGCTGTTTCGCGCAATCCGGGGGAAACACTGCGCTGGTCACGATGGACCGCACGCAACAACGTGCAGTGCGGTCCATCATGTGGGAAGGATCCGGCTTTGCCGGGCCTTCTCACACCGATCAAGACCTCCGGGAAAAGTCGCGAAGCGACTTTTCCCGGAGAAAGATTAGGCCTTGAACTTGTCCTTGGCGCGGCGCGCGAACTCGTTGGTGTAGGTCTTGGCCAGGTCGATCTTCTCCGGGCGCACTGTGGGCTCGAAGCTCGCCAGCGCGCGCAGCGCCGTCTTGACCGCGTCGTCGGGCAGCATGCCGTCGAGCGCGATCGCTTCGCGCACCTTGTTGAACGACGCCAGGTACAGGCCGCGGTCGCCCAGCAGGTAGCTTTCGGGAACGGTCTTGATGATGTCGCTGGGGCCCGCCGTCTGCAGCCACTTCAGGCCGTGCACGATGGCGTTGGCCAGTGCCTGGCAGGTGTTGGGGTTCTTCTGGACGAACTCGGCCTGCGCGTACAGGCAGGCCGCCGGCATTGGGCCGCCGAACACCTCCTGCGTGCCCTTGAGCGTGCGCGTGTCGCTGATGATCTTGATGTCGCCCTTTTGCTCCAGCATGGTCATCACGGGGTCGATGTTGCTCATGGCGTCGATCTGCCCGGCACGCAGCGCGGTGAGCGCGCCGGCGCTGGTGCCCACGCCGATGAAGCTGACCTCGGCGGGCTTCACGCCCGCGCGCGCCAGCAGCAGGTTGGCCATCATGTTGGTGGACGAGCCGGGCGCCGACACGCCGATCTTCTTGCCGCGCAGGTCGGCCAGCGACTTGTAGCCCGGCATCGTCTTGGTCGACACGCCCATCGCGATCTGCGGCGCGCGTCCCAGCAGCACGATGGACTGGATGAATTGGTTCTTGCTCTGCATGTTGATGGTGTGCTCGAAGGCACCGCTCACCACGTCGGCCGAGCCGCCCATCAATGCCTGCAACGCACGCGCGCCACCTGCGAAATCGGAAATCTCCACCTCCAGGCCCTCGGCCTTGAAGTAGCCGAGCTGCTCGGCGATCGTCAGCGGGAGGTAGTAGAAGCCGGCCTTGCCGCCCACGGCGATGGCGATGCGGCTCTTCTCCGGCTTGGTCTGCGCGCGCAGCGCGGGTGCGGCCAGCGACGCCGCGGCAACAGCAGCCGCGCAGGTGAAAACGCGCCGGGTGATACGGGGGGTGCTCACGGACAAACCTCTCTTGATGTTCTTGGGGCGCAGGTTATGCAGGACGGCGTACGCCCGCATCGGGAAGTTCCCGTGCGGGTTTTCACGTAAATCCATTTGGCGCCTGCGCGCCGCGGTGTTGTCTAGCGCCAGCCGACCAGCAGGATCGCGATGTTCACGAGCAGCGCCAAGCCCCAGATCGCGGAGCGGATCGCGGGGAGATCCGCCACGTACATCGCCACGTAGATGATGCGCAAGGTGATGAACAGCATGGCGAGAATGTCCACCACCGCCTGCGGTGCGCCGAGCTGGTGCGCCGCGAGCACCGCGCCGATGAAAAACGGTAACGCCTCGAAACTATTTTGCTGCGCGGCATTGGCGCGCGCCTGCCAGCCGGTGGTGTTGGCGAGCCACGCGCGCGGGTGGTGGTTGTCGAAGCCGCCCTCGCGGCGGCTCTTGCCGAAGCCCGGCCACTTGGCCAGGCCGGCACAGGCGAACGGCAGCAGCGCGGCGATCAGCATGCATGCATAAGCCACGGTGAAGTGCGCGCTGTTGTTCAGATTGCTCATTGTTCCCTCCTCATCGTTCTCTCCGGTCGGCCAGCGCATGCGCGATGGTCCCCAAGTCCACGTATTCGAGTTCACTGCCGGCCGGCACCCCGCGCGCCAGCCGCGTCACCCGCAGGCCGCGCGCCTTCATCGCCTCGGCGATCACGTGCGCCGTGGCCTCGCCCTCGGCGGTGAAGTTCGTCGCCAGGATCAGCTCCTGCACCTCGCCATCGGTGGCGCGCGTGAACAGCCGCTCCAGCCCGATGTCTTTCGGCCCGATGCCGTCCAGCGGGCTCAGCTTGCCCATGAGCACGAAGTAGAGGCCGCGAAACGCGGAAGTGCGCTCCACCGCCGCCTGGTCAGCCGGCGTCTCCACCACGCACAGCTTGGCGCGGTCGCGCCGCGGGTCGCGGCAGGTGGCGCAGACCTCGCCCTCGGTGAAGGTGTGGCACAGGTTGCAGTGCCGCACGTTGCCCACCGCCTGCTGCAGCGCCTGCGCCAGCAGCTGCGCGCCCTCGCGGTCGTGCTGCAGCATGTGGAAGGCCATGCGCGAAGCCGACTTCACGCCCACGCCCGGCAGGCGGCGCAATGCGTCCACAAGGGCCTGGACGGCGCTCAAAACGGCAGCTTCATCCCCGGGGGCAGGCCCGGCATGCCGGCGGTGAACTTGCTCATTTTTTCCTGCGAGGTTTCCTCGACCTTGCGCACGGCGGCGTTGAAGGCCGCGGCCACCAGGTCTTCCAGCATGTCCTTGTCGTCGGCCAGCAGGCTGGGGTCGATGGCGAGGCGCTTGACCTCGTGCTTGCAGGTCATGGTGACCTTCACCAGGCCGGCGCCGGACTCGCCGGTGACCTCGACCAGGGCAAGCTCTTCCTGCGCCTTGCGCATGTTGTCCTGCATGGCCTGCGCCTGCTTCATCAGGCCGGCCAGTTGTCCTTTGTTGAACATGATGTCCTCTTGTCTTGAAATGCTGTTGTGCGCCAGGGCGCTCACGTGCGCGGCCTGATGCTGCCAGGAACGATTCTCGCGCCAAAGTCGCGCATCATGGCCTGCACGAACGGATCGGCCAGGATCACTTCCTCGGCCGCCTTCTGTTTTTCGGCCGCGGCCTGCGCGTTTCGCCGGGCCGGGCTGTCGCTCACCGAGCCGACCTCCACGCTGAGCTCCACCGCATGGCCCGCGGCGTGCAGGGCATTGCGCAGCCGCTCGCGGCTGGTGGGCTGGTCGAGCGAGGCGCGCTCCACCCGCAGCATCCAGTGCCCCTCGTCGCGTGCCACCAGCTGCGACTGCAGGGCCAGCTCGCGCACCAGCGCCGTGACGGCTTCGGCGGCCACCAGCTGCTGCACCGTTGCGTGCCAGAAGTCGCCCTCCTGCGTGGGCACGACGGCGGGCGCCGCGGGCGTGTCGCGCGAAGGCTCGGGCTGCACGCGCACCGGCAC
>NZ_JACCWG010000195.1 GCF_013697775.1 Ramlibacter sp.
GCCCAGTAGCGGGCCTGCGCCACGTCGCCGGCGCCGGGGAACAGCGCCTGCACGCGCCGCACGATGGCGTCGCAGCGCACCGGGTTCAACTGGCGCTCGAAGCCGTTGAACTCCGCCGTGCCGGCGATGCGCAGCCGGTCGCCCAGGCGCGAAAACACCAGCTTGTACTCGTCGTCGGTGAGCGACACGCTGTGCGCCAGCGCGGCGTCCTTCACCGGCATGGTGACCGAGTAGCCCTTGGCCGGATACACCGGCAGCGGCACGCCGACCTTGCGCGTCAGCACGCCCGAGAACGCGCCCATCGCCACCACGTAGGCGTCGGCGCGCAGCTGCGTGAACTGGCCGTTCTCGTCGGTCGCCTCCACGTGGTCGATGGCGCCGCCCGCCATGCGCAGCGCCGTCACGCTGCAGCCCATGCGGAACGTCACGCCGGCGCGTTCGCACAGGTCGGCCAGCTCGCGCGCGAAGCGGTTCGCATCGCCCGATTCGTCGGCCGCGGTGTAGGTGGCGCCGGCGAGCTGCGGCGCCGCGTGGCGCAGCGCGGGCTCGATCTCCACCGCTTGCGCGACCGAGAGGATGCGCCGGTCGCAGCCGAGGTCGCGCATCTGCTGCGTCGGCGCGACAGCGGCGTCGAACTCGCTGGCGCTGGTGTAGAAATGCAGGATGCCGCGCGTCTGCTGGTCGTACTGCAGGCCGGTGGCGGCGCGCAGTTCCTGCAGCGCGGTGCGGCTGTAGGTGCCCAGCCGCACGATCTGGCGGATGTTGTGGCGGGTGCGCGCCGGCGTGCATTCGCGCAGGAAGCGCAGGCCCCACAGCCACTGGTGCGGATCGGCGCGCAGGCGGAACAGCAGCGGCGCGTCTTCGCGCGCCAGCCAGCGCAGCACCTTCAGCGGCGCGCCGGGGTTGGCCCAGGGCTCGGCGTGGCTGACGGAGATCTGGCCGCCGTTGGCGAAGCTGGTTTCGCCGGCGGCATGGCGCTGGCGGTCGACGACGGTGACGTCGTGGCCGAGCTGGCGCAGGTAGTAAGCGGAACACACGCCGATCAGGCCGGCGCCGAGAACGATGACTCGCATGGTGAGAGCACTCCACGTGGGCCGCGCGCGCGGGCCCACTCTCCACTCGGGCGCGAAGAGGCAGCCCGCGCATGCGCGCGGCTGCCGCTCCCCCTGTCCCCGGTACCTGAGAGATTCACGCCGCGCGGACCCGCGCGGTGCTTGCTCCTTCGGTGCGCCACGCGAGGTGCGCGGCGGCTCTCCAGACGGCGTTCAACAAGAATCGGTGCAGTACGGGACCTGAGCGTGCATGGGAGTTTGCGCCTTCGGTGAGGCAGCCCTGGCGGGCCGCCTGCTCTCCTGCCCGGTCATTGTAAGCAGGCGGCACGGCCGGGCAGGCACGGGCGGTTGACATCCGTGTGATCTTTATTTAACCTTACAGTTATATAAACACAAGGTTCCGTACATGGACGCCCTGAGCAGCACGTTCACCGCGCTGGCCGACCCGACGCGCCGCGCCATCCTGTCGCGCCTGGCGATGGGGCCGGCGAACGCCACCGAACTCGGCCTTCCGTTCACTATCAGCCAGCCGGCCGTCTCCAAGCACCTGAAGATTTTGGAGCGCGCCGGCCTGATCAGCCGCACCCGCGAGGCGCAGTCGCGGCCCTGCGTGATCCGCGGCGCACCGATCAAGGAAGTGGCGGACTGGGCGGCCGGCTACCAGCCGTTCTGGGAAACCAGTTTCGACCGCCTGGACGACTACCTGCAAGACCTGCAACACAAGGAGAAGCCCCGTGCAAGAAAAGCAAAGTGAGACCGCGGCAACCTCGCCGCACGAACTGGTGATCGTGCGCGTCTTCGACGCGCCGGCCGCGCTGGTGTTCGCCGCCTGGACCGAGCCGCACCACCTGGCGCGCTGGTCGGGCCCGGAAGGCTTCACCACGCCGCACCACGAAATGGACTTGCGGCCCGGCGGCCGCTGGCGCGCCTGCCTGCGCGCGCCCGACGGCACCGACCATTGGGTGCAGGGCGTCTACCAGGAGATCGACCCGCCCCGTCGCCTGGCGATGACCCATGCCTGGGAAGACGCGCAGGGCCAGCCGGGCCCGCAGACGCTGGTGACGGTGGAGTTCAGCGAAGAGGCGCCCGGCCGCACGCGCATGCACTTCCGGCAGGTGGGCTTCGACTCGCAGGCCTCGCGCGACGGGCACGACGGCGGCTGGACGCAGAGCTTCGACCGCCTGGCTGCGCACCTGGGGCATGCGGCATGAAGCCATAGGGCGCCGCCAGCACAGGGCGGCGGCGCCGCCCTATTCAGGCGCCTTGTAGAACGCCTCGACCTTGCCCTTGAGCTTGATCATCAGCGGCTGGCCCTTGCGGTCCAGCGTCTTGCCCGCGGGCACGCGCACCCAGCCTTCGCTGATGCAGTACTCCTCCACGTCGGCACGCTCGTTGCCGTTGAAGCGGATGCCAACGTCGTGGCGGAACACGTCGGCCACGTGGTGCGGGCTGCGGGGGTCGACCGAGAGGCGGTCGGGCAAGGTGGGGCGGTGGCTGGCTTCATCCATGGGGCGTATTTTGCAGAAGTCCGCGCGCTGGCCCATCCGTCAGGCATTTGCCGGCGCCGCTCAAGCCGGCGCGCCTTCTTTCAGGAACACCCGCACACGCTGCGGCGTCGCGACCAGCGTCTCGCCTTCGCGCAGGCCCATGGCGCGGAACTGCTGTGCCGGGATGTGCGCCTCGATGACGGTGTCGGCACCCTCGTTCGCGCCAGCGCCGTCGCGCGCCGGCACCAGCTGCAGCCGCGCCACCTGCCCGGCCACCATGGCGCGGCTGAGCTGCACCACCAGGCCGCGCCGGCAACCCGAAGCGTCGATCTCCTGGCCCGGCGAGTAGCGTTGGATGTCCAGCTCGTGCGGCCGCACGTAGGCCAGTGCGCGCGCGTCGCGTGCCTGCGCGTGCTCTGGCGCGTCCAGCCGCATGCCCTGCAGATGCACCTCGCCCGCGTGCGCACGGCCGCGGAACAGGTTCACGTCGCCCAGGAAGCCGTAGACGAAGGGACTGGCAGGCGTGTCCAGCACCTGCTGCGGCGAGCCGATCTGCTCCACCGCGCCGGCGTTCATCAGCACCACGCGATCGGCCACTTCCAGCGCCTCTTCCTGGTCGTGCGTGACGAACACGCTGGTGACGTGCAGCTCGTCGTGCAGCCGGCGCAGCCAGCGGCGCAGCTCCTTGCGCACCTTGGCGTCCAGCGCGCCGAAGGGCTCGTCCAGCAACAGCACCTTGGGGTCGACCGCCAGCGCGCGGGCCAACGCGATGCGCTGGCGCTGCCCGCCCGACAGCTGCGCCGGGAAGCGGTCGGCCAGGCCGGACAGCTGCACCAGCTCCAGCAGCTCGCCCACCTTGCGCCGGATCTGCGCCTCGGCCGGTCGCTGCCCGCGCGGCTTGATGCGCAGCCCGAACGCCACGTTCTCGAACACCGTCATGTGGCGAAACAGCGCGTAGTGCTGGAACACGAAACCGACCTGGCGCTCGCGCACGTGGCGGTCGGTGGCGTCCTCGCCGGCCAGCACGATGCTGCCGGTGTCGGCCGTCTCCAGGCCGGCGACGATGCGCAGCAGCGTGGTTTTGCCGCAGCCCGAGGGCCCCAGCAGCGCGACCAGCTCGCCCGGGCCGACGCGCAGCGACACGTCGCGCACCGCCTCGAATTCGCCGAAACGCTTGCCGATGTTGCGGATGTCGATGCTCATGCGGCACTCCTGGCGGTGGACTTCGCCACCGACTTCACGGCCAGCGTCAGCAGCGCCAGCAAGGCCAGCAGCGAGGCCACCGCGAAGGCGGCGGCCGACTGGTATTCGTTGTAGAGCACTTCCACGTGCAGCGGCATGGTGTTGGTCTGCCCGCGAATGTGTCCGGACACAACCGACACCGCGCCGAACTCGCCCATGGCGCGCGCGTTGCACAGGATCACGCCGTACAGCAGGCCCCACTTGATGTTGGGCAGGGTCACGCGCCAGAAGGTCTGCCAGCCGGTCGCGCCCAGCACGATGGCAGCCTGCTCCTCTTCGCTGCCCTGCGCCTGCATCAGTGGAATCAGCTCGCGCGCGATGAACGGCAGCGTGACGAAGATGGTGGCCAGCACGATGCCTGGCACGGCGAAGATCACCTTGATGTCGTGCGCGGCCAGCCACGGGCCGAACCAGCCATGCGCGCCGAACACCAGCACGTAAACCAGGCCGGCGACCACCGGCGACACCGAGAACGGCAGGTCGACCAGCGTGATGAGGAATGCCTTGCCGCGGAACTCGTACTTGGCGATGCACCAGGCGGCAGCGACGCCGAACACCAGGTTGAGCGGCACCGCGATGGCGGCGGTGACCAGCGTGAGCACGATCGCCGACACCGCATCCGGCTCGCGCAGCGCCGCGAGGTACGCGCCGAAGCCCTTGCGCAGAGCTTCCGCGAACACGGCCGCGAGCGGCAGCACCAGGAACAGCAGAACGAAAGCGACGGCCACGCCGATCAGCGTCCACTGCACCCAGCGCGCTTCGCCGGCATGCGTGCGGCGCCGGGATGGCGGCGAGCCGGCGTTCATCGCGGTGCCTCCGCCCAGCGGTTCTGCCAGGCCTGCAGCGCGTTGATGGCCAGCAGCATCAGGAAGGACAGCGCCAGCATGGTCACCGCCACCGCCGTTGCGCCGGCGTAGTCGTACTGCTCCAGCTTGCCGACGATGACCAGCGGCGCGATCTCCGACACCATGGGCACGTTGCCGGCGATGAAGATCACCGAGCCGTATTCGCCGATGGCGCGCGCGAAGGCCATGGCGAAGCCCGTCAGCAGCGCCGGCAGGATGGTGGGAAAGATCACCCGCGAGAAGGTCTGCCAGCGGCTGGCGCCCAGCACGGTGGCGGCTTCCTCGAGCTCGGCCTCGGCCTCCTCCAGCACCGGCTGCACCGTGCGCACGACGAAGGGAATGCCGATGAAGATCAGCGCGATCACGATGCCGGCGGGGGTGAACGCCGCTTTGATTCCCAGGGGTTCCAGGTACTGGCCGACCCAGCCGTTGGGCGCCAACAGCGCCGTGAGCGAAATGCCGGCCACGGCGGTCGGCAAGGCGAACGGCAGGTCCACCAGCGTGTCCACCAGGCCGCGGCCCGGGAATTCGTAGCGCACCAGCACCCAGGCCACCAGCAGGCCGAAGCCGGCATTGACCAGCGCGGCGAGGAAGGACGCGCCGAAGGTGAGCTTGTAGGCCGCCAGCACGCGCGGCGAGGTCACGGCGGCCCAGAACTGGTCCCAGCTCAGGGTGGCGGTCTTGAGCAGCAGCGCGGCCAGCGGTACCAGCACGATCAGCGCGAGGAACACCAGCGTGTAGCCCATGGTGAGGCGAAAGCCCGGCAGCACGCGGCCGGCTTTACGCCGCCGTGGGGCGGCACGCGGCGCGGCGGCAACGCCCGCGCGCACCGGCCTGCCCAGCGGAAAGGGCGGGCTGAGTTCGGCGGAGGTTTGCGGCGGGTTCATGGGGTGCGCCGCGATTGTGGAAGGCGCGGCCGCGGCGCCCAACAATCAAGTTCTCAGATGCTTATGGGCAGATGCTTATGCGGTTTTCGCCCTGCTATCATGAAATGAAGGACCATTCTCTTGTCACGCCTCGAGCCCGCCGATCCACTTGCAGCGCTGATGCGCGTGCAGATCCAGTCCCTGCGGCAGCGCGGCGGCGTGTCCGCCAAGGACGGCAAGCGCGATCGCCCTGCCGCCGCCGGCGCCGCGAAGCAGGACACCGGCTCCGACGACCTGGCGCTGCTCGCGGCCGAACGCATCCGCGGCATTCGTGCCGACGATCCGCAGAAAAAGCAGAAGGCCGTGCGCGTGTTCCTCGAATCCGTGCTGCTGTCCGAGCTGGGACCGGCGCTGGTGAACGATCCCGGCTTCAGCCGCATGGTCGATCACGTGCAGCAGCAATTCCAGGACGATCCGCAGCTCGCGCAGGCAGCCGACCAGGCCGCCGAGCTGCTGCTGCAATCGGCGCACGGCTGAATTTCAGCCGGCCGAGGGCCTGACTCAGGGCTTGCGCGGCGGGCGCCGGGCCGCGCCCAGTCCGCCCAACATCTGCTGCGCCAATTTATCCAGGCCATGCAGGCGCTGCGTCTGCCCGGTCAGCAGCGCCTCCGCCTGGCGCGCCGACATGCAACCAGGCTGCAGCTTGCGCGCCTGCTCCACCTCGGCGCGCGCACGCTGGCCGTCGCCTTGCAAGGCCAGCACCACGGCCAGGCTGCCGTGGCTCTCGCCCCAGGTGGGATCGGCGCCGATCGCGCGCTCGAATGCCGCAGCGGCTCCCGGCAAATCCTCCTGCAGCACGCAGGCCCAGCCCAGGCCATGCAGGCCGGTGATGTCGTCCGGGGCGAGGTGCAGCGCCTGTTCGAAATGCGCGCGCGCGCGCTGCGCGTCGAACTGCGCCATGTCCACGAACGCCAATGTCGACCAAGCGCGCGGCTGGTGCGGCGCGATCCGCGCGGCACGTTCGACGGCGGCGCGCGCGGCGGCGGGCTGGCTCTG
>NZ_JACCWG010000210.1 GCF_013697775.1 Ramlibacter sp.
GCCCAGCGCCCAGGCGCAGGGCCACGGCAGGCGCGCCTGGTGCAGCAGTTCGCCGGCGTGCGAGCTGGTGGTGACCAGCGGCACGGCCAGCGCATCGAGCGCATCGGCTTCCAGCCCCTCGAGCAGCCACAGGCCGAAGTGCGCGCCCATGCCGGCACGCAGCACCTTGGGCGACCACAGCGCCGCCGTGCCCTTGAGCGCCAGCACCTGGCGAAAGCCGAAGGCGGCGGCGCAGCGCAGGATGCTGCCCACGTTGCCGGCGTCCTGCACCCGGTCCAGCACCACGCTGGGCGCGCCGGCGTCGAGTTGCAGCCCGGCCGGCAGGTCGATGACGAAGGCCATGGCGGCCGGCGACTCCAGGCCGCTCAGCGCCGCGAACAGGCCGTCGTCGAACACGGCGACCTTGGGCGCGGCATCGCGCCACGCTGGCGTGGCCTGGGCCCAGCCGGTTTCCGAGAACACGCCCAGCGCGGGCTGCACGCCGCGCTGCAGCGCGGCCTGGCACAGGTGCTCGCCCTCGACCCAGACGCGGCCCTGCCTGCGGTAGGCCGCGTTGTCCTGCGCCAGCCGGCGCAGGTCCTTGAACAGGGTGTTGTCGCGCGAGCGGACGACCTGCGGCGCCTGGCTCACCGCGGGTTCGCTGCGGGAGCGTTCACTGCGCGGCGGCCACGACGAGGCCGCGGCCCTCCACCAGCATCACGCTGCAGGCCACCGGCGCGAAGAACCTGCGGTGGTGCATGCAGGGGCCGTGCGTGCGCAGCGCCAGCAGGTGCTCGGGCGTGCCGTAGCCCTTGTGGGCCGCGAAGCCGTACTGCGGGAACTGTTCGTGCAGCTGGCGCAGCATGCGGTCGCGCGTGACCTTGGCGATGATGGACGCGGCGGAGATCGACTTCACCTTGGCGTCGCCGCCGACGATGGCCTCGCACAGCACGTCGATCTTGGGCAGCCGGTTGCCGTCCACCAGCACCTTGGCCGGCCGCAGCCGCAGGCCTTCCACCGCGCGCTTCATCGCCAGCATGGTGGCGTGGAAGATGTTGAGCGTGTCGATCTCGTCGACGCTGGCCTCGCCCACGGCGCAGCACAGCGACTTTTCGCGGATCTGGTCGTACAGGCGTTCGCGCTGCAGCGGCGAGAGCACCTTGGAGTCGGCCAGGCCGCGGATGCGGCGGGTGTCGTCCAGGATCACGGCGGCGGCGACCACCGGGCCGGCGAGCGGGCCGCGGCCGGCTTCGTCCACGCCGGCCATCAGGCCCAGCGGGTCCCAGTCCAGGCGCGCCTGCGCGGCGGTCTTGCGGGCCGCCGGCTTGGCGCGGGGTTCACCTGTGGAGGACTTGGGCAACGGCATCGGTGGCGAGCTGGGCGGTGTCGCGCTGCAGTTGCAGGTGCAGCGCGGTGAATTTCTCGGAGATGGCCGCCATTCTGGCAGGCTCGTCCAGCCATTCCAACAGCGCCGCAGCCAGCAGCTCGGGTTTGGCGCGATCCTGCAACAGCTCCGGGACAAGTGTCTCGTTGGCCAGGATGTTGGGAAGCCCGACCCAGGGCAGCAGGCGCTGCGGCCACATCAGCCGGTAGCTCAGCCAGTTGACGGCGTAGCCGACCACCATCGGCCGCTTGAACAGCGCCGCCTCCAGCGTGGCCGTGCCGCTGGCCACCAGCACCAGGTCGCAGGCGGCGAGCACGGCGTGCGACTGGCCGGCCACCACCTGCAGCCGCTCACCCAGGCCCAGCTTGCGCGCCTCGGCGGCGATGCGCTGCTGCAGGGCCGGCAGCGCTGGCACGACAAAGCGCACCTGCGGCCTGGCCTTGGCCACCAGCGCGGCGGCGCCCAGGAAGCGCGGCGCCATCTGTTCGACTTCGGACACGCGGCTGCCCGGCAGCACGGCGATGACGGTGTCCTCGTCGTGCAGGCCCAGCGCGCGGCGCGCGCCGGCGCGGTCCGGCCGCATGGGAATGACGCTGGCCAGCGGATGGCCGACGTAGCTGGCCGGCACGCCTTTGGCGGCGAGCAGCTCGGGTTCGAACGGGAACACGCACAGCACGTGGTCGCAGGCGCGGCGCAGCTTGTCGACCCGCTCGGCCCGCCAGGCCCAGATGGAGGGGCAGACGAAGTGCACGGTCTTGATGCCGCGCGCCTTCAACGCTTCTTCCAGGTCCAGGTTGAAGTCGGGCGCGTCGATGCCGATGAAGGCATCGGGCGGCTCCTGCGTCAGCCGCTCGCGCAGCGTGTTGCGGATGCCGACGATTCCGCGGTAGTGCCGCAGCACCTCGACGTAGCCGCGCACCGCCAGCTTCTCGTACGGCCACTCGGCCTGGAAGCCGCGCTGCGCCATCTGCGGGCCGCCGATGCCACGCGACTGCAGGGACGGCCAACGCGCCCGCAGGCCGTCGAGCAGCAGCCCGGCCAGCAGGTCGCCGGACGCCTCCCCGGCGACCATGGCAAGACGCAGCGGCCGTTCCCCTGAATCCACCGCCCGTTCGCCCAAATCCAGCACCCGTTCGCCTTGAGCCGGCGCCCGTTCGCCCTGAGCTTGTCGAAGGGCTTCGACAGGCTCAGCCCGAACGGAATTGGTCATTCGGTCATCCACGAATCGGTCATTCGGTCATCACGGACTCTGTCATCGCACGATGCCGCGGTCCTGCGGCATGTTTTTCAGGAAGTCGAGCATCATTCGCACGTCGGGCGCGGCGTCGGGTGTTTGCTGCGCCAGCCCCGCGATGCGCTGCGCGGCCTGCTCCAGCGTGAGGCCGTCGCGGTACAGCGCCTTGTGCATGGCCTTCACCGCGGCGATGCGCTCGGCGGAAAAGCCGCGGCGGCGCAGGCCTTCGAAATTCATCGAGCGCGCCTTGGCCGGCTGCCCCTCGCTCATCACGAAGGGCGGCTGGTTGGCCAGCAACACCGTTCCCAGCGCCGTCATGCCGTGCGCGCCGATATGCACGAACTGGTGGGCGTTGGTGAAGCCGCCCAGGATCACGAAGTCCTGCACCACCACGTGGCCGGCCAGCTGCGCGTTGTTGGCGAAGATGGTGTTGTTGCCCACCAGGCAGTCGTGCGCCAGATGCGCGTACGCCATCATCCAGTTGTCGTCGCCCAGCTGGGTGACGCCGCCGCCGCCGGGCGTGCCGATGTTGAAGGTGCAGAACTCGCGGATGGTGTTGCGCTCGCCGATGACCAGTTCGCAGGGCTCGCCGCGGTACTTCTTGTCCTGCGGCGCGCTGCCGAGCGAGGCGAACTGGAAGATGCGGTTGTCGCGGCCGATGGTGGTGCGGCCTTCGATCACGCAATGCGCGCCCACCGTCGTGCCGGCGCCGATCTTCACCTCCGGCCCGATCACCGCGTAAGGGCCGACCGAGACGCTGCCGTCCAGCTCGGCCTGGGGGTCGATGATCGCCGTCGGGTGAATCCCCGGCATCAGCCCACCTTGCGCATGGTGCACATGAGCTCGGCTTCGCAGGCGATCTCCTCGCCCACGCGCGCGATGCCCTTGTACTTGTAGATGCCGGCCTTGTGGCGCTCCAGCGTCACCTCCATGACCAGCTGGTCGCCCGGCTCCACCGGGCGCTTGAAGCGCGCGCCGTCGATGCCCGCGAAGTAGATGACCGAGTTGTCGTCGGGGCCCGCGCCCTCGGCGGCGAACGACAGCAGCGCCGCGGTCTGCGCCATGGCTTCGAGCATGAGCACGCCCGGCATCACCGGCCGGTGCGGGAAGTGGCCGACGAAATACGGCTCGTTGATGGTCACGTTCTTCAGCGCCTTGATGCGCTTGCCCGGTTCCACTTCCAGCACCCGGTCCACCAGCAGGATCGGGTAGCGGTGCGGCAGTTTCTTCAGGATCTCGTGGATGTCCATGGTTGTTTTTCCAGCGCCTTGATGCGCTCGCGCAGCTGGTACAGCTGGCGCAGCGTGGCGGCATTTTTTTCCCAGGACGCATTGTCGTCGATGGGAAAGATGCCCGTGTACAGGCCCGGCTTGAGAATGGAGCGCGCGACGAACGAACCGGCCGAAATGTTGACGCGGTCGCCGAGCGTGAGGTGCCCCAGGATCATGGCCGCGCCGCCGATGGTGCAGTGCGCGCCGATGGTGGCGCTGCCGGCGATGCCGGTGCAGCCGGCGATAGCCGTGTGCTTGCCGATGCGGCAGTTGTGGCCCACCTGGATCAGGTTGTCCAGCTTCACGCCGTCCTCGATCACCGTGTCGTCCAGCGCGCCGCGGTCGATGCAGGTGTTGGCGCCGATCTCCACGTCGTCGCCGATGCGCACCGCGCCCAGCTGCTCGATCTTGATCCAGGCGCCCTCGTGCGGCGCGAAGCCGAAGCCGTCACCGCCGATCACCGCGCCCGGCTGCACGATGCAGCGCGCGCCGATGACGCAGTCCTCGGCCACCGTCACGCGCGCCTTGAGCACCGTGTGCGCGCCAATGCGCGCGCCCCGCTCCACCACGCACATGGCGCCGATGCGCGCCGTCGGATCGACGACGGCCTGCGGATCGACCACCGCGCTCGGATGGATGCGCGGGCCGGCGCCGGCCGCATGGCGCTCCTTCCATAGCTGCGTGAGCCGCGCGAAGTAGAGATACGGGTCGTCCGTGACGATGCAGGTACCGCGCGCCAGCGCCGCTTCCTGCATGGCGGGCGCGACGATCACGCAGCCGGCGCGCGAAGCGGCCAGCTGCTGCCGGTACTTGGGATTGGAGAGAAAGCTCAGCTCGGCGGGGCCGGCCGATTCGAGCGGGGCCAGCCGCTCGATGCTGGCATCGGCCTGCCCGTGCAGCTCGCCGCCAAGCGCCGCGACGATCGAGCCCAGGGTCAGCGCCATGGGAGGACGGCGGCGCGTCTAGCGCGCGCCGTTCAGCGCCTTGATCACCTTGTCGGTGATGTCGTGCTTGGGATTGATGTAGACCGCTTCCTGCACGATCAGGTCGTACTTCTCCTGCTCGGCCACCTGCTTGACCACGCGGTTGGCGCGCTCCAGCACCTGCTGCAGCTCCTCGTTCTTGCGCGCGTTCAGGTCTTCCTGGAATTCGCGGCGCTTGCGCTGGAACTCGCGGTCCTGGTCGATCAGCTGCTTCTGGCGCGCGGCGCGCTGGTTTTCCGCCAGCGTGGACGCTTCGCGTTCGAACTTGTCGGAGGCGCTCTTCAGGCCCGTGCCCATGTCGGTGAGTTCCTTCTCGCGCCGCGCGAACTCCTGCTCCAGCTTGGCCTGCGCCGACTTGGCGGTGTTGGCCTCGCGGAAGATGCGGTCGGTGTTGACGAAGCCGACGCGAAAGTCCTCGGCATGCGCGGCAAGCGCGAACACGCCGAGCACGACAGCCAGGCAATGACGTGACAGGTACTTCATCAGAAGGATGTTCCGATCTGGAATTGCAGTCTCTGGATTCTATCGCCCGGGAATTTGCGCACCGGCTGGGCTGCGGCAAGGCGCAGCGGCCCCACCGGCGACAGCCACGACAGGCCCACGCCCACCGATGCGCGCATCTGGTTGAGGCGCACCGGATCGTTTTCGCCGTAGACGTTGCCCACGTCGACGAAGCCGAACAGGCGCAGGGTGCGGTCGTTGCCGGCGCCGGGGAACGGCGCGATCACCTCGGCATTGAGGGTGATCTTCTTCGGCCCGCCGATGGAGGCGCCGGTTACGTCGCGCGGACCCAGCGTGCCCTGGTCGAAGCCGCGCACCGAGCCCAGGCCGCCCGAGTAGAAGTTCTTGAACACCGGGAACGGCCGGCCCGACAGGCCCTTGCCCCAGCCCACTTCGCCGTTGAAGGCCAGCGTGTACTGCTTGTTGATCGGCTGGTACTGCTGGTACTGGTAGTTGGCCCGCACGTAGTGCGCGTCGCCCACCAGGCCGATTTCGCTGGCCACGCGCTGGTAGCGCCCGCGCGTGGGCGCCAGGGTGCTGTCGCGGTTGTCGCGCGACCAGCCGATGGACAGCGGGAAGGCGGTGCTGGTGTAGCCGAAGCGCTCGGCATAGTCCAGGTACGCGGCCGGGATGTTGGTGCCGGGCTTGATGGTGGTGCGCTCGGCGCTGCCGCCGAAATACACCGTGTCCAGTTCGGTGAACGGAATGCCGAAGCGCAGGCCCACGCCCTCGGTGACCAGCCGGTAGTTGCCGCCCTGGTCCGCGTAGGGACGCGAGCTGCGGTGGTAGATGTCGATCGCGCGCGAGATGCCGTCGGGCGTGAAGTACGGGTTGACCGAGCTCAGCACCAGCGTGCGGTTGTACTTGCTGGTGTTGACTTCCACGCCCAGGTACTGGCCGGAGCCGAAGGCGTTTTCCTGCTTGATGGAGAACGACAGTGCCAGCTTCTCCGCGCTGGAGAAGCCCGCGCCCAGCTGCAGGCTGCCGGTGGGTTTTTCCGTCACCGTCACGACCAGGTCCACCTGGTCGGGCGCGCCCGGCACGTCCGCCGTTTCGACGCTGACTTCCTTGAAGAAGCCCAGGCGGTCCAGGCGGTCGCGCGACAGCTTGATCTTGTCGGCGTCGTACCAGCCGGATTCGAACTGGCGGAACTCACGGCGCACCACCTCGTCGCGCGTGCGGTTGTTGCCCGACACGTTGATGCGGCGCACGTAAGCCCGGCGCGAGGGCTCGGCCACGATGGTGAAGGCCACGCGGTTGTTCTCGCGGTCGACCTCCGGGCGCGCCTCGACCTGCGCGAAGGCGTAGCCGAAGTTGCCGAAGTAATCGCTGAAGGCCTTGGTGGTTTCGGCCACCTGGTCGGCGTTGTAGGCCTGGCCGGGCTTGATGGTCACCAGGCTCTTGAACTCGTCGTCCTTGCCCAGGAAGTTGCCTTCCAGCTTCACGCCCGAGACGACGTAGCGCTCGCCCTCGGTCACGTTGACCGTGATGGTGATGTCCTGCTTGTTCGGCGAGATCGCGACCTGGGTGGAGTCGATGCGGAATTCCAGGTAGCCGCGGGTCAGGTAGTAGGAGCGCAGCGACTCCTGGTCGGCGTTGAGCTTGGCGCGCGAATAGCGGTCCGACTTGGTGTACCAGGAGAGCCAGCCGCCGGTGTTCAGGTCGAACAGGCCCTTGAGCGTGGATTCGCTGAAGGCCTTGTTGCCCACCACGCGGATGTCGCGGATGCGCGCCGGCTCGCCTTCGGTGACGGTGAAGGTCAGGTTGACGCGGTTGCGCTCCAGCGGCGTCACGGTGGTGATCACCTCGGCGCCGTACAGGCTCTTGTTGATGTACTGGCGCTTCAATTCCTGCTCGGCGCGGTCGGCCAGCGCCTGGTCGTACGGCCGGCCCTCGGTCAGGCCGATGTCGCGCAGCGCCTTCTTCAGCGTGTCCTTGTCGAACTCGCGCGCGCCGACGAAATCGACGTCGGACACAGTGGGGCGTTCCTCGACGATCACCACCAGCACGTCGCCGTTGACTTCCAGCCGCACGTCCTTGAACAGGCCGAGCGCGAACAGCGCGCGGATGGCGGCCGAGCCCTTGTCGTCGTTGTACTGGTCCCCGGTGCGGAACGGCAGGGATGCGAACACGGTGCCGGGCTCGACGCGCTGCAGGCCCTCGACGCGGATGTCGCGCACGGTGAACGGATCGACCGCCCATGCACTGGCGGTGAATGCCAAGGCGACCAAGGCAGTCACCGTCCGGACGCGAAAGCGCTTGTATTGTTGTTTCATTGAATCGACGTGAGCCCCGCGCGGCTCGCAGGCCGCGTCACAGCATCAAAACAGGTTTAACCAAACAGACGAGTGACGTCGTTGAAAAGCGCGATCGACATCATCACCAGCAGCACCGCCACGCCGCCGCGTTGCAGGCGCTCCATCCAGGCGTCGGAAACGCTCCTGCCCGTGACGGCCTCCCAAAGATAATACATCAGGTGCCCACCGTCCAAAACGGGCAGCGGCAGCAGGTTCAACACGCCCAGGCTCACGCTGATGATGGCCAGGAACAGCAGGTAGGAGGTGAATCCCACCTTGGCCGACTTGCCCGCGTATTCGGCGATGGTGATGGGGCCGCTCAGGTTCTTCAGCGACGCCTGCCCGATCACCATGCGGCCCATCATCTGCAGGCTCATGGCACCCATCTCCCAGGTGCGCTGCACGCCCTTGCCCAGGCCTTCGGCGAAGCCGTAGCGCACCACGCTGGTGGCCGGCGCGCCGCCCACCTTGGCACCGATGCGGCCGATCTGGATGCCGTTGTCGTCGACCAGCGCCGGCGTGACGTCCAGCGTCATCGCCGCGCCGGCGCGCTCGATCTTCCAGGGCTGCGCCAGCGGCTGGCCGCCGCGCACCGACTTGCGGATCTGCTCGTACAGCTGCGGCCCGTCGGCGATCGGCGTCGCGCCGATCGCCAGCACGATGTCGCCGCCGCGCAGGCCGGAGCGCTCGGCGGCACTGTCGGGCATCACCTCCACGATCTCCGGGCGCGTCCACGGGCCCGGGATGCCGATGTGGCGGAACAGCTCGGCGTCGGCCGTGCGGGCCTGCAGCATGCTGAGCGGCAGCAGGATCTCGCGGCCGCCGGCAAGCGCCAGGCGCACGTCGGTGGCGTCCAGCGCACCGCGCGTCAACAGCCAGCGCAGGTCTTCGAAGGAGCGCACGCCGTGCAGCGGCTGGCCTTCGAACGCGGCGCGCTCCACCCGCTCGCCGCCGCGCAGGCCCGCCTTGTCGGCCACCGAGCCGGCGATCGGGCTGGCCAGCACCGGCTGCGCCTCGCGCATGCCCCACCAGTTCACCGATGCATAGAGCAGCACCGCCAACAGCAGGTTGGCCAGCGGCCCTGCCGCCACGATGGCGGCGCGGGATTTCAGCGGCTGCGTGTTGAAGGCCAGGTGCCGCTCGGCGGCCGGCACCTCGCCCTCGCGTTCGTCCAGCATGCGCACGTAGCCACCCAGCGGAAAGGCGCCGATGACGAACTCGGTGTCCTGCCCGGGGCGCTGGCGCTTGGGTTTCCAGGAATACAGCGTTCGGCCAAAGCCGACGGAAAAGCGCAGCACCTTGACGCCGCAGGCCACGGCGACGCGGTAGTGGCCGTACTCGTGCACGGCGATCAGGAGACCCAGGGCAACGATGAAGGCGACGATGGTGAGCATGGAGCTTTCCTTCGCTCAGGCGGCAAGCCGGGAGACGGCCTGCTCGGCGGCATGGCGCGATTGTGCGTCCAGCGCCAGTAAATCCTCAAGCGTTGCCGTGTTGGACGGGACGACGGCTTCCAAAGTTGCAAGATTCACCGCATGGATCTGGTCGAAGCGGATGCGGCGCTCCAGGAAGGCGGCCACTCCCACCTCATTGGCGGCGTTCAGCACGGCCGGGGTGCCGGGCGCGGCGCGCAGGCTGTCCCAGGCCAGCTGCAGGCCGGGAAAGCGCGCACGGTGGCCGCGGCTGTCCAGCGACTCGAAGCTCATGTCGGCCAGCGCGGCAAAGTCCAGCGGCTGCGCGCCGGAGGCCACGCGCTCCGGCCAGGCCAGGCCGTAGGCGATGGGCACGCGCATGTCGGGCGTGCCCATCTGCGCCAGCACCGACGCGTCGCGATACTGCACCATCGAATGGATCACGCTTTGCGGGTGGATCACCACCTCCACCTGCGCCGGCTCCAGGCCGAACAGATAGCGCGCCTCGATCACCTCGAGCGCCTTGTTCATCATGGTTGCCGAGTCCACCGAGATCTTGCGGCCCATCACCCAGTTGGGATGCGCGCACGCTTCCTCGGGCGTCACGTCGCGCAGCGTGGCCGGCTCGCGCGTGCGAAACGGCCCGCCGGACGCGGTGAGGATGATCTTCTCCACCCGCGCGGCCCAGGTGGCCGGGTCCTCGGGCAACGACTGGAAGATCGCCGAATGTTCGCTGTCGATCGGCAGCAGGGTCGCGCCGCCTTCGCGCACGGCGGCCAGGAACAGCTCGCCGCCGACCACCAGCGCTTCCTTGTTGGCCAGCAGCAGCCGCTTGCCGGCGCGCGCAGCGGCCAGGCACGACGCCAGGCCGGCGGCGCCGACGATGGAGGCCATGACGGCATCCACCGATTCGTGCGATGCGATGGCCTCCAGCGCGCCCGGCGCGTCCAGCACGCGCGTGGGCAGGCCCTCGGCCTGCAGCTTCGCGGCCAGCGCACGTGCCGCATCCGGCTGCGCCATCACGGCGAAGCGCGGGCGGAATTGCGCACACTGCGCCAGCATGGCGTCGACCTGGCTTGAGGCGCTGAGCGCGAAGATCTCGAAGCGGTCCGGATGGCGTGCCACCACGTCCAGCGTGCTGGCACCAACCGATCCGGTGGAGCCGAGGACGGCGAGCCGCTGCTTCATTTCAGCGCGGCGAAGCTCGCCAGCATCATGGCCAGCGGCAGGGTCGGCAGCAGCGCATCGACCCGGTCCAGCACGCCGCCGTGGCCGGGCAGCAGTTGGCTGGAATCCTTCATGCCGGAGGCGCGCTTGACCAGCGACTCGCTCAGGTCGCCGACCACGCTCATCGCGGCCAGGAACACCGCCGCCAGCACCAGCACCGGCCACCCCAGGGAGGCCAGACGGCTGTAGAGGCTGGGCACCGCGGCCTGCCAGGCGTGGTCGCCGGCGACCCAGGCGATGGCCAGCACCAGCACGCCGACCATGCCGCCCCACACACCTTCCCAGCTCTTGCCGGGGCTGATGGCGGGTGCCAGCTTGCGCTTGGTGAATTTGAGGCCGAAGGTCCGGCCGGCGAAGTAGGCGGCGATGTCGGCCATCCACACCAGCACCAGCACCGACAGCAGGAAGTTCACGCCCATGGCCTTGGCTTGCGCCACGCCCAGCCAGGCGACCCACAGGGCCAGCACGCCGCCGACCAGGCGCAGGGCCAACGGAATGCCCGGCCAGCCCGGCAC
>NZ_JACCWG010000221.1 GCF_013697775.1 Ramlibacter sp.
ACCGGGTGGCCTTGCGCGCACGCAGCCGCGCGCTGTGGTGGATCGCCGGCATGCGGCCGCTGCCGGTGCTGTCCGAGATGAGCGCGCTGCTGGGCCGGCGTGTGGCGCGTGCCGGTGCTGCCCGCCATCGCCACCGCCGCGCTGTCGTCCACCGCCCTCTCCGCGCTCTATGCGGCCAGCGTCTGGCTGGGCCGCGAAGGCCCGGGGCCGTTCGCCACCGTGCTGGCCACCTTCGCCCTGCCCGCGCTGGGCTGGGTGGCGCACCGCATCGTCCTGCGCCGGCTGCGTGCATCCGCCGTGCCGCACGTTCCTTCCAACGATTCCAGGTTCTGACCCCAAGGAGGCTGCCATGCCCGAAACCATTCCCCGTCCGCCCAAGTGGGTCGACACGCTGCTGCGCTGGGCCCTGTTCCTGGCCGTGGCCATTGCCGCCGCATTCACCGCCTTTGCCGATGCCGCCACCGCGCGGCCTTCCACGCCGCAAGAGAAAGCCGCATCGGCGCGCCACACCTACTACACCGGCGGCGTGCACAACGACAAGCAGTGCAAGCCGCCTACCAAGTGCGTGTACAGGCGCGCGGCCGGCGAGCCCAGCGACCCGCTCTACCCGAAGTGGTGGACCAGCGAGTGGACGATGTACCGCGTGTTCGCCAACTACGACAAGTTTCCGCCGCCCTATGCCTCGCCGCCCGAGGGCCTGACGGCAGCGGACTACCAGGTGTCGTACGGCGCCAGCTACTACGACGACGCCTACGTGCCGGCCGACCGCGACGGGCGCGGCGCGATGATGGAGCACTACGAGAAGTTCTGCCTGCCCATCTTCCCGATGGAGAACAACTTCACCTGCTCGTTCGTCTCGCTGGGCAACAAGGCGTACTTCCTGCGCTATGCCGACCGGCCGGCCGGCACGCCCGAGTGCTGCCAGTTCTCGCTGCACAACCACGCGCCGCGGCGCGACTTCATCAAGCACCTGCCGTACAACGCCGAACAGAGCGCGCACCTGGGCGGCAGCGTGCAGGCCTACTCGCGGGAAGTCGGGCCGCAGAAAATCCTGTTCGGCTATGCGTTCAACAAGGAGGCCACCAAGGACGCCGGGCAGCCGAAGGAGCCGGCCTACCGCCATCCGCAGTCGTTCTTCTTCTCCGGCTACCCGCTGTCGCCGCCGAACGCGCCGATCGTGAGCCAGAACTACACCAACTTCCGCGCCGAGCGGCCCGACCCGGCCAAGACCTGGGCCCAGGTGGCCAGGATGTGCACGCCCAACCCGGGCTGGTGCTGCCTGTTCTCCGGCGACTGCCCGGCGCCGAAGGCGGGACTGGGAGCCACGGCGCCGGCGATGTCGCTCGCGCCCGAATGGTCGCAGCTCACCCCGGACAAGTGAGGACCATGCCATGAGCTATCTCGACGCACCGCGCCTGCACTTTCGCGGCTGGTTCCAGGCCGACGTGTCCACCATCAACAACAAGGTCCAGATGTACCAGAACGAGTCCTTCGTTCCGGACTACCAGGACTTCACCGCCAGCAACTGGAACCCGCAGGGCACCGGCATCTTTCGCCTGCTGGACTGCGGCGTCACCGGCGGCTTCCTCGACGGGCGCCAGCTGGCGGCTGCGGACGATCCGGTGATCGGCATGAGCCTGCAGAACGCGGGCGACCGCGCGCCCGGCAAGCTGGTCGACCTGGACCCGCAGCAGCAGATGGTCTCCGAGATCTGGGGCATGCAGGTGCGCCTGCTCGACGCCGCCGCGCAGGCCCTGTTCACCGGCGAGTACAAGCCCTCGCCCTTCATCAACCTGTGGCAGCGCCAGCAGACCGGCGTGATGCTAGACCAGAAGCTCGCCGCCTACTACCAGTCGGTGCTGGAGGACGTGCGCTGGGCGGACGACGTCGGCTCGCCGCTGCTGGAGGCGCTGAAGGCCGTCACGCGCGAGGGCATGCTGTCGATCCAGTTCAACGTGTTCGGCTACGCCCGCGACCCGAAGATCCCGCGCTACACCCAGGGCCACGCGGTCGGCACCATCGGCCCCTACCTGTCCGGCGAGCCCAAGCTGTTCGTGCCTGGCCGGCAGATGGTCGCGCCGCTGAACCAGAACCTGCAGCCGCCCGCCAACCTGCAGAGCCTGCAGGCGAAGGTGGCCGAGGACGGCATGTCGCTCACGCTGGACTTCGGCAACTCGTTCCCGATCCAGGACGCGGACAGCGGCCTGCTGGACGTCGGCACCGTGCTGGTGGCGGTGGCCAACAGCAACCCGGCGGGCATGCTCGCCACCGTGGACGCGAGCGCGGTGACGCTGGTGGGCGCCGTGCCCTACACGCAGGCGGACTGGTACACCCGCACCGCCGGCGTGCAGACCTTCGATTTGAGCCGGAACGCGGACGCGCGCCGGCTGCTGCCGGGCAACCCGCTGCTGCTGCTGTCGCCGGTGGCGAACACCACCACCTACACCGTGCTGCTGCAGGAGACGCTGGACGGCCTGTACGTGCGCGCCGACCAGTTCGTGTTCCGCCTGGAGCCGGGCGAGACGCAGGAGGTGCGCTTTTACGCCACGCAGTTCGGCGCGCCGCTGGGCAGTGCCGCCATCGCCTGCACGCCGAACGACGGCCTGCTGGGCGGCAACGGCGGCGGCACCATCGCGCCGCCGCTGAGCCCGCCGGCCGCGGTGCCGGACGTCGGCACGCCGGCGAATGGCCTGCGCTACTCGGCCAACGCCTCCACCGGCGGCGACGGCTGGGCGACGCTCGCGCTCAGCGCGCCAGCGCAGGGACCGGGCCGCCCGCGCGGCTACATCGCGGGCCAGCTCTACGGCATCGGCTACCAGCTGGCTGCGCAGCCAGCGGGCTACGTGTCCAACATGTTCAACGTCATCAGCGTGCTGGCCTACAGCGCGCGCGCCGTGCCGGCCGCACCCACCTGGTACCAGGACATCCAGCCGCTGTTCGCGCAGTTCGGCAACCTGTACCCGATCATGAGCCGCTACGTGGTGAACCTGGGCGACTACGCCTCGGTGGTGCAGCACCTGCGCATCCTGAAGCTGGCGTTCTCGCTGCCGCGGCACGACCCCAACCACATGCCGGTCACGCGCGACCTGGGCGCGGGCGACCGCGACACCATCCTCAAGTGGCTGGACACGCCGGGCGCCGACGGGCTGCCGCTGCCCGGCAC
>NZ_JACCWG010000227.1 GCF_013697775.1 Ramlibacter sp.
ACGATTTCTTCGCACTCGGCGGGCATTCCCTGCTGGCCATGCGGCTGCTGTCGCAGCTGCGCACCGAGCTGGGCGTGGAGTTCCCGCTGGGCAAGCTGTTCGAGCATCCGGTGCTGTGGGCGCAGGCCGAGGCCATCGGCCTCGCGCAACGCACCGCCCTGCCGCCGATCGAACCAGCGTCGCGTACAGAGGCATTGCCCCTGTCCTTCGCCCAGCAGCGCCTGTGGTTCCTCGCCCAGCTCGCCCCCGAGAGCCGCGCGTACCACATCCCCCTAGGCCTGCGGCTCTCGGGTCCGCTGGACCGGTCCGCGCTGCAGCAGGCGCTGGACCGGATCGTGGCGCGCCACGAAGCGTTGCGCACCAGCTTCGCGCTATCCGGCGGCCAACCCGTGCAGCGCATCGCGCCGGCCGACACCGGCTTCGCCCTGCGCGTGCAAGACCTGCGCGATTGCCCGGACACCGGCGCCGAAGTCCAGGCCCTGGCCGCGCAGGAGGCTGTCGATGCGTTCGACCTGTCCACCGGCCCGCTGGTCCGCGGCCGGCTGCTGGTGCTGGGCGACACCGAGCACGTGCTGCTGGCCACCCTGCACCACATCGTGTCCGACGGCTGGTCCATGGACGTTCTCACCCGCGAGCTGGAGGCCTTGTACACGGCCTTCGCCGAAGGGCGCGACGATCCGTTGCCGCCGCTGCCGATCCAGTACGCCGACTACGCCGCCTGGCAACGCCGCTGGCTCGATGGCGAGGTGCTGCAGCGCCAGAGCAGCTATTGGAAGGACCGCCTGTCCGGCGCCCCCGCGCTGCTGGAGCTGCCCGCCGACCGACCGCGCCCGGCCCAGCAGGACCACCGCGGCGGTTTCGTGGAATTCCAGCTGGAAGCACCGCTCGCCGCCGGCTTGCAGGCCCTCAGCCAGCGCCAGGGAACCACGCTGTACATGACGCTGCTGGCCGCATGGGCGGGACTGCTCTCGCGGCTGTCGGGCCAGGACGACGTCGTCATCGGCACGCCGGTGGCCAACCGCACGCGTGCGGAGGTCGAACGGCTGATCGGCTTCTTCGTGAACACCCTGGCGCTGCGTATCGACCTGGGCGGCAGCCCGGACACCGTGGAACTGCTGCGGCGCGTGAAGGCGGAATCGCTGAACGCGCAGCAGCACCAGGACCTGCCGTTCGAGCAGGTGGTCGAACTGGTCAAGCCGGTGCGCAGCATGGCGCACACGCCACTGTTCCAGGCCATGTTCGCCTGGCAGGCCGGCGCGCCGGGCACCGCGCCCACCGCCACTGCCACCGAACCGGTCGGCCTGTCGCTGCGGCCGCTGGCCGCGCCTGCAACGCTAGCGAAATTCGACATCACGCTGCACATGGGCGAGTCGGGCGGGCACATCGCGGGCGGGTTCGAATATGCGAGCGCATTGTTCGAGCGCGAAACCATCGAGCGCTTCCGCGGGCACTTCCTGGCCTTGCTGCGGGCCATGGTGGCGCAGGCGCAGCGACCGGTTGCGCAACTGCCGCTGCTGTCGAATGCGCAGCGGGACCAGCTGTTGGTGCAGTGGAACGCGACGCAAGCGACGTTCCCCAGCGAGTCGTGCACGCACGAGCTGTTCGAGGCTCAGGCGCGGAGCACGCCCAATGCTATCGCGCTGGTGCATGGCGATCAGCGCATGCGCTACGCCGAGCTGGACGCCCAGGCCAACCGCCTCGCGCACCACCTGCGCACCCTGGGCGTTGGCCCGGATGCCCGTGTGGCCGTGTGCGTGCAGCGCTCCGAGCAGATGGTCGTCGCCCTGCTTGCCGTGCTCAAGGCGGGCGGTGGCTACGTTCCGTTGGACCCGGCGTATCCGACGGAGCGCCTGGCCTACATGCTGCAGGACAGCCAACCACGCGTGCTGATCTCCGATGGCGAACTGCCCGAGGGCCTGACCGATGGACTGCAACTGCCGGTGCTTGACCTCGCGGCCGATGCGGCTCTTTGGGCTGACCTGCCCTCCACCTCCATCCCCGCGGCGTCCATCGGCCTGCGC
>NZ_JACCWG010000238.1 GCF_013697775.1 Ramlibacter sp.
AACCAGGGCGGGCGCAACGGCCGGGCCAACAACCCGCCGCGCGGCCCCGGCGGCCCGGCGGGCAACCGCGCCGGCGGCGGCGGCAACCGTTACGGGAACAACAACGCCGGCAACGGCAACTTCAACGGCCCGGGCAATCCCGGAGGCGGACGGCGCGGAAAGCCTGAGCGCAGTGGCAACGCCGGCAGCGGAGCTGGTGGCGCAGGCGGCAACCAGCCCGATCCGATGAAGACCTCGCTCGGCTACATCGGCGCGGACAGCTTTACGCGGCAGCGGCAAGGCGGTCCCGGCGGCAGGCCGCCGGGCGGCGGCTACGGCGGAGGTGGGGGCGGCGGCGGCCCGCGCCGGGGTGGTGGAGGCGGCGGCGGTGGCCGCGGCGGCCGGTGACCCTTCGGCTTCACGCTAAAATGCGAGGCTTTGCCGAACTTTTCCCATCCGGCGAAACCCTATAAATCAAACCCCAGGAAACTTTCACATGGCGATCGAACGCACCCTCTCCATCATCAAGCCCGACGCAGTCGCCAAGAACGTCATCGGCCAGATCTACGCGCGCTTCGAAGCCGCCGGCCTGAAAGTGGTTGCCGCCCGCATGGCGCACCTGTCGCGCGGCGAGGCCGAGCAGTTCTACGCGGTCCACAAGGAACGCCCGTTCTTCAAGGACCTGGTCGATTTCATGATCTCCGGCCCGGTGATGATCCAGGCGCTGGAAGGCGACAACGCCATCGCCAAGAACCGTGAGCTGATGGGCGCCACCGACCCGAAGAAGGCCGCCCCCGGCACCATCCGCGCCGACTTCGCCGACAGCATCGACGCCAACGCGGTGCACGGCTCCGACGCCGCCGAAACCGCCGCGGTGGAAGTGGGCTTCTTCTTCCCCGGCATGAACGTCTACTCCCGCTGAACGGGACGACGCATGCAATGACGGCCACTCCCGCGAATCTGCTCGATTTCGACCTCGAGGGGCTGGCCGCATTCTGCGAAACGCTGGGCGAGAAGCGCTTTCGCGCCGTCCAGCTGTTCCGCTGGATCCACCAGAAAGGTGAATCCGATTTCGAGCGCATGAGCGACCTGGCCAAGTCGCTGCGCGAAAAGCTCAAGGGTGCCGCGCAGGTGCAAGGCCTGCAGCCGATCAGCCAGCAGGAGTCGGCCGATGGCACCATCAAGTGGCTGTTCGACGTGGGCGGCGGTGACGGCATCGAAGCCGTCTATATCCCCGAAGACGACCGCGCCACGCTGTGCATCTCCTCGCAGGCGGGCTGCGCCGTCGGCTGCCGCTTTTGCTCCACCGGCCACCAGGGCTTCTCGCGCAATCTCACCACCGGCGAGATCGTCGCCCAGCTGTGGTTCGCCGAGCACCTGCTGCGCAAGCGCCTGGGCACCAGCGAGCGCGTGATCTCCAACGTGGTGATGATGGGCATGGGCGAGCCGCTGCAGAACTACGCGGCGCTGGTGCCGGCGCTGCGCACCATGCTGCACGACCATGGCTACGGCCTGTCGCGCCGCCGCCTGACCGTGTCCACCTCCGGCGTGGTGCCGATGATGGACCGGCTGGGGCAGGACTGCCCGGTGGCGCTGGCGGTGTCGCTGCACGCGCCCAATGACGCGCTGCGCGACCAGCTGGTGCCGCTGAACCGCAAGTACCCGCTGGCCGAACTGTTGGATGCGTGCAACCGCTACCTGGCGTTCGCGCCGCGCGATTTCATCACCTTCGAATACTGCATGCTCGACGGCGTGAACGACCAGCCGGAGCATGCCGCGCAACTGGTGGAGTACGTGCGGCACCACGCCGGGCGCGGTGTGTCGTGCAAGCTGAACCTGATCCCGTTCAACCCGTTTCCCGCGTCCGGCCTGCTGCGCTCGCCGCAGCCGCGCGTGCAGGCTTTCGCGAAAATGCTGAGTGATGCTGGTATCGTCACCACCGTGCGCAAGACCAGAGGGGACGACATCGCGGCCGCCTGCGGGCAGCTGGCAGGCGACGTCAAGGACCGCACCCGGGTGGGCGAACGCATCGCCCGGCAGCGCACCATCACGCTGCATCCAGCACAGCCCCGGCATGCGCCGGCGCCTGCGGACTCGGCAGCCAAAGGAGACTGAAGGATGACGAGCACGACCAAGGCGCGCGCGATGCGCCTCGGGGCCCTGTGGGCCTGGGGAACGATCGCGGCGATCGCATGGCTTGGCCTGGCGGGTTGCGCCTCGCAGCAGGCGACCCTGGAGGCCGACACCTCCTCCGCCGGCCTGATCACGCCCTCCGACGAGTCCGAGTCGCGGCGGCGCGCCCGCATCCGCCTGGAACTGGCGGTGGGTTACTTCGAGCAGGGCAAGGTGGACGTGGCGCTAGACGAGCTGAAGCAGGTGATCGCCATCGATCCGACCTTCGGCGACGCCTTCAACCTGCGCGGGCTGATCTTCATGCGCCTGAACGACACGCGCCAGGCCGAGGACAGTTTCCGGCGCGCCCTGTCGATCAACCCGCGCGACTCCAACACGCTGCACAACTACGGCTGGATGCAGTGCCAGGCCGGCCGCTACGACGAGGCCAGCAAGCTGTTCGACCGGGCTGTCGCCAACCCGCTGTACGCCGACCGCGCCAAGACGCTGATGGCCATGGGCGTGTGCCTGGCGCGCGCCGGCCGCATCGAGGAAGCCGAACGCAGCCTGGCGCGCTCTTACGAACTCGACGCGGCGAACCCGGTGACCGGCTACAACCTGGCCAACCTGCTGTTCCGGCGCGGCGACTTCCAGCGTGCCCAGTTCTACATCCGCCGCCTGAACAACAGCGAGCTGGCCAACGCCGAGTCTCTGTGGTTGGGCATCAAGGTGGAACGCCGCATGAACGACGCCGACGGCACGCGGCAGCTTGGCGAACAACTGCGCAAGCGCTTCCCGCAATCCAAGGAACGCATCGCATTCGACCGCGGAGCCTTCGATGAGTGAGTCCCTCGCCTCCGAAACAAGCGCCGGGGACGGCGCCAGCGCGGGCGCGCTGCTGCGCCATGCGCGCGAGGCCGCCGGCCTGCACGTCGCCACGCTGGCGGTGTCGCTCAAGGTGCCGGTGCGCAAGCTCGAAGCGCTGGAGGAAGACCGCTACGAGGAACTGCCCGACGCGGTGTTCGCGCGCGCGCTGGCCGCCAGCGTGTGCCGCACCCTGAAGATCGATCCGCGGCCGGTGCTGGAGCGGCTGCCGCAGGACAGGGCACGGTTGCGCGCGGGCGAGGGCATCAACGCACCGTTCCGTGCACCCGGCGACGGCCCTGCGCCCAGCGTCATGGACCAGCTGACCCGCCCGGTCGGTCTGACCGTGGTGGCACTGCTGCTCGGCGCCCTGGTGATCATCTTCCTGCCGACCTTGCGGCGCGAGAGCAGCGAAGCGGCGGCGCCCAAGCCCGATGCCGCGGCGCAGCCCGGCACGCCGTCGGTCACGCCCTCCTTGCCGGCCGAGTCCGCGTCGGCGCCGATCGTCTCCGAACCGGCGCTGCCGCAGGCGGGCGTTCCCGCGCCCACCGCCCCCGCGCGTGGCGCGTCGGCACCCAGTGCCAGCGTGAGCACCACCCTGTCCAATACCGTCGCCTTCACGCCGCCCATTGCGGCGGGCAACGAGCTGGTGAGCTTTCGGGCGCGCGGCAGCTCCTGGATCCAGGTCACGGACGCCAAGGGCGGGGTCGTGATGCAGCGGATGATGAATTCGGGCGACACCGCGGCGGCCGCCGGCGCGCTGCCGCTCACCGTGACGGTGGGTAGCGCCAGTGCGACCGAGGTGCAGGTGCGCGGCAAGCCGTTCGACATCCGCGGCACGGCGCGCGACAACGTCGCGCGCTTCCAGGTGAAGTGAGCCCGCGGATGAACGTGCCCTGCCTGCCCATCGAAGCCGCGGCGCCGAAGCCGCGACGATCGCGCCAGGCCAGCGTGGCCTGGGGTTCGCGCGTGGTCACCGTGGGCGGCGACGCGCCGGTGCGCGTGCAGTCCATGACCAACACCGACACGGTGGACGCGATCGGCACCGCGATCCAGGTGAAGGAGCTGGCCATCGCCGGCTCCGAGCTGGTGCGCATCACGGTCAACACGCCCGAGGCCGCGCAGCAGGTGCCCTACATCCGCGAGCAGCTCGATCGCATGGGCATCGACGTGCCGCTGATCGGCGATTTCCATTACAACGGCCACCGCCTGCTGACCGAGGTGCCGGCCTGCGCCGAGGCGCTGTCCAAGTACCGCATCAATCCCGGCAACGTGGGCAAGGGCGACAAGCGCGATCGCCAGTTCGCGCAGATGGTGGAAGCCGCGCTGAAGTGGAACAAGCCGGTGCGCATCGGCGTCAACTGGGGCAGCCTGGACCAGGAACTGCTTGCCCAGCTGATGGACGAGAACGCGGGCCGCGCCCAGCCCTGGGACGCCAGGCAGGTGATGTACGAGGCGCTGGTTACTTCGGCCATCGAATCCGCCCGCCGCGCCGAGGAACTCGGCATGGACGGGCGGCAGATCCTCCTGAGCTGCAAGGTAAGCGGCGTGCAGGACCTGGTCAGCGTCTACCGCGAGCTCGCGCGCCGCTGCGACTACCCGCTGCACCTGGGGCTGACCGAGGCCGGCATGGGCACCAAGGGCACGGTGGCCTCGTCGGTGGCGTTGGGCCTGCTGCTGCAGGAAGGCATCGGCGACACCATCCGCGTGTCGCTCACGCCGCAGCCGGGCGAGGCGCGCACGCAGGAGGTGGTGATTGCCTCCGAGATCCTGCAGGCGCTGGGCCTGCGCAGCTTTGTGCCGAGCGTGACGGCCTGCCCCGGATGCGGGCGCACCACCAGCACCACGTTCCAGGAACTGGCCAAGCAGATCGACGACTACCTGCGCCGGCAGATGCCGTTGTGGCGCGCGCGCTATCCGGGCGTGGAGAAGATGAAGGTGGCCGTGATGGGCTGCATCGTCAACGGCCCCGGCGAGAGCAAGCATGCGGACATCGGCATCAGCCTGCCCGGTACCGGCGAAGCGCCGGCCGCGCCGGTGTTCATCGACGGCGAGAAAGCGCTGACCTTGCGCGGCGAGGGCATCGCGGTGGAGTTCCAGCGCCTCGTGGAAGAGTACGTCGAGAAGAAATACAGCGTTGCGGATTGAGCGGACACATGGCTGAGAAACTGGTTGCCGTCAAAGGCATGAACGACATCTTCCCGCCGGCCGTGCCGCGCAAGGAGAAGCTACCCGACTCGGTGCTGTGGCAGTGGTTCGAGTCGGTGGTGCGCTCGGTGCTGGGGCGCTACGGCTACCAGAACGTGCTGATGCCGATCGTCGAGCCCACGGCGCTGTTCGTGCGCGGCCTGGGCGAAGTCACCGACATCGTGGAGAAGGAGATGTACTCCTTCACCGATTCCATGAACGGCGACCGGCTGACCCTGCGCCCCGAAGCCACCGCCGGCATCGTGCGCGCGGTGATCGAGCACAACGCGCTGTACAACGGCCCGCTGCGGGTCTGGACCATGGGCCCGATGTTCCGCCACGAGCGGCCGCAGAAGGGCCGCTACCGGCAGTTCCATCAGCTCGATGTGGAGGCGCTGGGTTTCGCCGGCCCGGACGTCGACGCCGAGATGATCCTGATGGCGCGCGCGCTTTGGCGCGAGCTGGGCCTGGTGGAAGGCACGCACGTGCGGCTGGAACTCAACAGCCTCGGCCAGCCGCGGGAGCGCATTGCGCACCGGGATGCGCTGGTGGCGTATTTCGAAGGCCATGCCGCGCAGCTGGACGAAGACTCCGCGCGCCGGCTGCGCACCAATCCGCTGCGCATCCTCGACAGCAAGAATCCGGCGATGCAGGCGCTGGTCGAGGGTGCGCCTAAGCTGATCGACTTTCTAGGCGAAGCGTCGCGCGCGCATTTCGATGCGGTGTGCGGCGCGCTGGATGCGGTCGGGCTCGCCTACCGCGTCAACCCGCGGCTGGTGCGCGGCATGGATTACTACAACCTCACCGTGTTCGAGTGGGTCACCGACCAGCTCGGCTCCCAGGGCACCGTGTGCGGCGGCGGCAGGTACGACGGCCTGATCGAGCAGCTGGGTGGCAAGCCCGCTCCGGCGGTTGGTTTTGGCCTGGGCATCGAGCGGCTGCTGCTGCTGATCCAGGAGCTCGGCCTGCCGGTGCCGAATGCCGCGCCCAACGCATACGCCGTGGTGCCCGCCGGCACGGCGCTCGGGCCGGTGATTGCCACGCTGGAAACGCTGCGCGCTGCCGGCGTGCGCGTGCTGCTGCATGCCTCGGGTTCCGACGGCCCGGGCAGCATGAAGTCCCAGTTCAAGAAGGCGGACGCCAGCGGCGCAAGCTTCGCGCTGGTGTTCGGTCCCGACGAACTGGCCCAGGGCATGGTGACGGTGAAGGCCCTGCGCGACGGCAGCGGCGCGCAGCAGGCACGTCCGCTGGCCGATGCAGTCGAGTGGGCTGGCAGCCTACAATCGCAGGCTTGATACAAAGCTGAGCCATGGCGCACCTCGATCTCGAAGAACAGGAACAGCTTGACCAGCTCAAGCACTATTGGAACCAGTACGGCAACCTCATCACCTGGGCGCTGATCGTGGTGTTCGGTGCCATTGCCGCCTGGAACGGCTGGAACTATTGGCAGCGCCACCAGGCCACGCAGGCGGCCGCGCTGTACGACGAAGTCGAGCGCGCGGCGGATGCGGGCGACGCCACCCGCGTCGAGCGCGCCTTCGGCGACATCAAGGACAAATTCGGCTCCACCACCTATGCGCAGCAGGCCGGCCTGCTGGCGGCCAAGGTGCTGGTCGACAAGGGCAAGCCCGACGCCGGCAAGGCGGCGCTGGCCTGGGTGGCCGACAAGGCCTCCGACGCGGGCTACCAGGCCGTCGCGCGGCTGCGGCTGTCCTCGGTGCTGGCCGAGGCCAAGGCCTACGACGACGCGCTCAAGCAATTGGCCGGCAGCTTCCCCGACAAGCAGTTCGACGCCCTGGCGGCCGACCGCCGCGGCGACATTTACCAGCTGCAGGGCAAGAAAACGGAAGCGAAGGCGGAGTACCAGAAGGCCTGGCAAGGACTGGACGAGCGCAGCGAATACCGCCGCCTGGTCGAGGTCAAGCTCAATGCCTTGGGTGTTGACCCGCAGCCCGCCAAGCCGGCCGCCGAGCAAACCGCGAAATCATGAACGACAAGAACAACGACGCATCCCCTCTCGCTCTCTCCGCCACGCGCTGGACGCCAGCACTGCGCTGGCTGGTGCTGGCCGCCGGCACGGCCACGCTGGCCGGCTGTGCCGCTTTCAGCTGGCTGCCCTTCGTCGGCGGCGGCACGGTCGAAAAGCCCAAGCCGGCCGAGCTGCAGCCAAGCCCCGGCCTGCTTGGCGTGCGCCAGGCCTGGACCCTGCGCGTGGGCGAGGTTGGTTTTCCGATGTCGGTCAGCGTCAACGGCGCCGTCGTGACGCTGGGCGCCACCGACGGCACGGTGTCGGCCATCGACAGTGCGACCGGCCGCGAGCTGTGGCGCGCCAGTGCCCGCGCGCCGCTTGCCGCCGGCGTTGGCAGCGACGGCCGCATGGCCGCCGTGGTGACGCGCGCCAACGAGGTGGTGGCGTTCGCCGACGGCAAGGAACTGTGGCGGCAAAAGCTGCCCGCGCTGGCGTACACGGCACCGCTGGTGGCCGGCGGCCGCGTGTTCGTGCTGGCGGGAGACCGTTCGGTCACCGCGCTGGACGGCCAGAGCGGCAGCCGGCTGTGGGCCCAACAGCGCCCGGGCGAGGCTCTGGTGCTGCGCCAGTCCGGCGTGATCCTGGCCGTGGGCGACACGCTGGTGGTCGGGCAGAGCGGCCGGCTGGCCGGGATGAGCCCCGCCAACGGCAGCGTCCGCTGGGAAGCCCCCATCGCCACGCCGCGCGGCATCAACGACGTGGAGCGGCTGGTCGACCTGGTCGGCCGCGTCAGCCGTGTCGAGAATTCGGTCTGCGCGCGCGCCTTCCAGGCCGCGGTCGGCTGCGTGGACGCCACGCGCGGCACCACCGTGTGGAGCCAGCGCTCCAACGGCGCCGAAGGCGTGCACGGCGACGCCACCCATGTGTTCGGCACCGAGAGCGACGGCAAGGTCATGGCCTGGCGCCGCGATTCGGGCGAGCGCGCCTGGAGCACCGATAAGCTCGCTTGGCGCGGCCTGAGCGCGCCGCTGCTGCTGGGCCGCTCGGTGGTGGTCGGCGACAGCTTCGGCTTCGTCCACATGCTGTCGCGCGAGGACGGCTCGCTGCTGACCCGGCTGGCCACCGACGGCTCCCCCATCGCCGCCGCGCCCGTGCTGGCCGGCAACACGCTGGTCGTCGTCACGCGCAACGGCAACGTGTACGGCTTCATTCCCCAATAAGACTCCGGAAAGGGCCTCAGGCATGAAGCCGGTCATGGCCCTGGTCGGCCGACCCAACGTCGGCAAATCGACACTGTTCAACCGCCTCACCAAGTCGCGCGACGCCATCGTCGCCGACTTCGCGGGCCTCACGCGCGACCGCCACTACGGCAACGCGCGCCACGGCGCGCACGAGTTCATCGTCATCGACACCGGCGGCTTCGAGCCGACGGCCGAGAGCGGCATCTACAAGGAAATGGCCAAGCAGACGCAGCAGGCCGTTGCCGAAGCCGACATCGTGGTGTTCGTCGTGGATTCGCGCGCCGGCGTCTCGGCGCACGACCATGACATCGCCAACTACCTGCGGCGGCTGGGCAAGCCCACGATCATCACGGCCAACAAGGCCGAAGGCATGCTCGAAGGCCCGCAGCTGGCCGAGTTCTACGAACTGGGCCTGGGCGATGTAGAGGGGGTCTCCGCCGCGCACGGGCAGGGCATCCGCAGCCTGCTGGACAAGGCGGTGGAAACGCTCAACCTGGTGGAAGAGGAAGAGGGCGCCGAGCCGCAGCAGGCCGGCATCATCAAGCTGGCGGTGGCCGGCCGGCCCAACGTCGGCAAGTCCACGCTCATCAACACCTGGCTGGGCGAGGAGCGGCTGGTCGCCTTCGACCTGCCGGGCACCACGCGCGACGCCATCTCGGTGCCGTTCGAGCGCAACGGCCAGAAGTTCGAGCTCATCGACACGGCCGGCCTGCGCCGCAAGGGCAAGGTGTTCGAAGCCATCGAGAAATTCTCGGTGGTCAAGACGCTGCAGGCCATCGAGTCGTCCAACGTGGTGCTGCTGCTGCTGGACGCCACGCAAGGCATCACCGACCAGGATGCGCACATCGCCGGGTACATCCTGGAGAGCGGGCGCGCGGTCGTGCTGGCGGTCAACAAGTGGGATGCGGTGGACGACTACCAGCGCGAAACGCTGCGCCGCCAGCTCGAAGCGCGGCTGCCGTTCCTGAAGTTCGCCGACCTGCACTTCATCTCGGCCAAGAAGCGCCAAGGCATTGGGCCGGTGTGGAACTCGATCGTGCAGGCGCACAAGTCGGCCTTCGTGAAGATGACCACGCCGGTGCTGACCCGGCTGCTGCTGGAGGCGGTGCAGTTCCAGACGCCCAAGCGCGCCGGCATGTTCCGCCCCAAGCTGCGCTACGCCCACCAGGGCGGCATGAACCCGCCGGTGATCGTGGTGCACGGCAATTCGCTGGAGCACGTCACCGACGCGTACAAGCGCTTCCTGGAAGGGCGTTTCCGCAAGGAATTCAAGCTGACCGGCACACCGATGCGCATCGAAATGCGCACCTCCAAGAACCCGTACGCGGACAAGGAATAGAAAAAGCCGCAGGCCAGCCTTGATTCGGGAAAAACCCGCACCAGATGGATTGCACGGCGCTTTTTGCCTACTCGCACACCCTCACTTGCTGTGGTAATGTGCAGATTCCAACAACGTGAGAACACGGAGAATATCGTGAGCAATAAAGGGCAGCTTCTACAAGACCCATTTCTCAATACCCTGCGTCGCGAGCACGTGCCGGTGTCCATCTACCTGGTCAACGGCATCAAGCTGCAAGGGCAAATTGAGTCTTTTGACCAGTATGTTGTGCTGTTGCGCAATACCGTGACCCAGATGGTCTACAAGCACGCCATCTCCACCATCGTCCCCGGCCGCGCGGTGAATTTCACTCCCGCAGAGTCCAGCGAAGGCGGCGCCAGCTGAGCAGGCGCTCATGCCAACCCTGGGGTGGCCGGCGGGGTGTTCCTGCATTGACCGGCTGATATCCGCTTGACTCCAACCTCCGATCGCCCGTCCGCGCCCGCCATTCTGGTCGGGGTGGATCTGGGCCTCCCCCATTTCGACGCCGAGCTCGAAGAGCTCGGCCTGCTGGCGCAAACCGCGGGCCTGGAGCCCGTGGCGCGCATCACCTGCAAGCGCCGCGCGCCCGACGCCGCCCTGTTCGTGGGCAGCGGCAAGGCCGACGAGATCAAGGCGTTGGCCGAACAGACCGGCGCCACCGAGATCCTGTTCGACCAGTCCTTGAGTCCGGCGCAGCAGCGCAACCTCGAGCGTCACCTGGGCCTGCCGGTCAACGACCGCACCCTGCTGATCCTGGAAATCTTCGCGCAGCGCGCGCGCAGCCACGAAGGCAAGCTGCAGGTCGAGCTGGCCCGGCTGCAATACCTGAGCACGCGCCTGGTGCGCCGCTGGTCGCACCTGGAGCGCCAAACCGGCGGTGCCGGCGTGCGCGGCGGCCCGGGCGAAAAGCAGATCGAGCTCGACCGCCGCATGATCGACGAGTCCATCAAGCGCACGCGCGAGCGGCTGGTGAAGGTCAAGCGCCAGCGCCAGACGCAGCGGCGCCAGCGCGAACGGCGCGACACCTTCAACGTTTCGCTGGTGGGCTACACCAACGCGGGCAAGTCCACGCTGTTCAACGCGCTGGTGAAGGCACGCGCCTATGCCGCCAACCAATTGTTCGCCACGCTGGACACCACCACCCGCCAGCTGTACCTGGCTGACGCCGGCGAGTCCGGCCGGTCGGTGTCGCTGTCGGACACGGTGGGTTTCATTCGCGACCTGCCGCACGGCCTGATCGACGCCTTCCAGGCGACGCTGCAAGAAGCGACCGATGCCGACTTGCTGCTGCACGTGGTGGACGCGGCCAACCCGCACTACCCGGAGCAGATCGAGCAGGTGCAGCGCGTGCTGGAAGAGATCGGCGCGGCGAACGTGCCGCAAGTGCTGGTGTTCAACAAGGTCGACATGCTCGACGCCGGCCACACGCCTGCCGCGCCGCGCGACACCTTCGAGCTGGAAGGCGTGCAGGTGCCGCGTGTGTTCGTGAGTGCGCAGACCTCCGCCGGCCTGCCGCTGCTGCGTGCCGAACTGGTGCGCGCGGTCACGCAAGACAGCGCGGCCAAGGCGGTGCCGGCCCCCGAAAATGTCCCGGCGCACGAGACGCCGGTCTGATTGGGCACAATCGCGCGTGATCACCACTCAACCATACGTGGCATGAACCACCAATTCCGCAGCCGGACATGGGCCGGGCTGAAAGGCCGCTTCCAGGGAATGTTCAACCTGAACGATCCCCGCTGGGGCCGTGGCGAGGACGGCAAGGGCGACGACAAGCGCCCCGACCCGAACCGCCCCGAGAACAATGGACGCGGGCCGAACCAGGGGCCACCCGACCTCGACGAGCTGTGGCGCGACTTCAACCGCAAGCTCGGCGGCCTGTTCGGCGGCAAGCGCAAGCGCGGCGGCGACAACTTCGGCAACGGCGGCGGGGGCGGCAATTTCCAGCCCGACATGAAGAGCGCCGGCGTCGGTGCCGGCCTGATCCTGCTGGTGGTGTTCCTGATCTGGATGGGCACCGGCATCTTCATCGTGCAGGAAGGCCAGCAGGCGGTCATCACGCGCTTCGGCCGCTACACCTCCACCGTGGGCGCCGGCTTCAACTACCGCATGCCGTATCCGATCGAGCGGCACGAAACCGTGTACGTGACGCAGATCCGCTCGGTGGACGTGGGCCGCGACAACGTGATCCGCGCCACGGGGCTCAAGGAATCGGCGATGCTGACCGAAGACGAGAACATCGTCGAGATCAAGTTCGCCGTGCAGTACCGGTTGAACAATGCGCGCGCCTGGCTGTTCGAAAGCAAGGACCCGGCCCAGGCCGTGGTGCAGGCCGCCGAGACCGCGGTGCGCGAGGTGGTTGGCAAGATGCGCATGGACTCGGCGCTGTCCGAGGAACGCGACCAGATCGCGTCGCGCGTGCGCGTGCTGATGCAGACCATCCTGGACCGCTACAAGGTCGGCGTGGAAGTCGTGGGCATCAACCTGCAGCAAGGCGGCGTGCGCCCGCCCGAGCAGGTGCAGGCCGCCTTCGACGACGTGCTCAAGGCGGGCCAGGAGCGCGAGCGCGCCAAGAACGAGGCCCAGGCCTATGCCAACGACGTGATCCCGCGTGCGCGCGGCGCCGCGGCGCGCCTGACGCAGGAGTCCGACGGCTACAAGTCGCGCATCGTGGCGCAGGCGCAGGGCGATGCGCAGCGCTTCAAGTCGCTGCTGGTCGAATACCAGCGCGCGCCGCAGGTCACGCGCGACCGCCTCTACATCGACGCCATGCAGCAGATCTACGGCAACGTGACCAAGGTGCTGGTGGAGTCGCGCCAGGGCCAGAACCTGCTGTTCCTGCCGCTGGACAAGATCATGCAGCAGGTGGCGCAGGGTGGCGCGGCCGCCGTGCCGGACGTCCCGGCGGCAGTGGCGGCGCCCGCGGGCGTGCCGGTGGTGCCGCCGGTCTCCGGCTCCAGCGGCGACGCGCGCACGCGCGACAATGCGCGCAGCCGCGAACGCGAAGTGCGCTGAGGGAGGCAAACAACAATGAACAGAATCGGATTCATCGTGGCGTCCCTGCTGGTGGCCTTGGCGCTGCTCAGCTCCATGCTGTTCGTGGTGGACCAGCGCCAGTTCGGCGTGGTCTACGCGTTCGGCCAGATCAAGGACGTGATCACCGAGCCAGGCCTGCACTTCAAGCTGCCGCCTCCGCTGCAAAACGTGAGCTACATCGACAAGCGCCTGCTCACCCTGGACAGCCCGGACACCGAGCCGATGCTGACGCTGGAGAAGCAGCGCGTGGTGATCGACTGGTACGTGCGCTGGCGCATCACCGATCCGTCGCAGTACATCCGCAACGTGGGCCTGGACGAGGCGACCGGCGCCAACCAGCTGAATCGCGTGGTGCGCAACGCCTTCCAGGAAGAGATCAACCGCCGCACGGTGCGCGAGCTGCTCTCGGCCCGGCGCGAGCAGCTGATGAACGACGTGAAGCGCGAGGTGCTGGAAGTGGTGAAGGGCGCCAAGCCGTGGGGCGTGGACGTGATCGATGTGCGCATCACGCGCGCCGACTATGTCGATGCGATCACCGAGTCGGTGTACCGCCGCATGGAAGCCGAGCGCAAGCGCGTGGCCAACGAGCTGCGTTCCACCGGCGGCGCCGAGGGCGAGAAGATCCGCGCCGACGCCGACCGCCAGCGCGAGGTGACCATCGCCAATGCGTACCGCGACGCACAGAAGATCAAGGGCGAGGGCGACGCCGAAGCGGCCGCCGTCTACGCCGAATCGTTCGGCCGCGACCCGCAGTTCGCGCAGTTCTACCGCAGCCTGGAAGCCTACAAGCAGAGCTTCAACAAGAAGAGCGACGTGGTGGTGATCGACCCCGCCAATTCGGACTTCTTCCGTGCCTTCCGCGGCGCCGGAGCCGGCGCTGCCGCCGCGCCCGCCAAGAAGTGACCGGGTGGACGGCGACACGTTCTGGGCGGCGGTCGCCCTGATGCTGGTGCTGGAAGGCATTTTTCCCTTCCTGGCACCGGGCGGCTGGCGCGCCACTTTCCAGCGGCTGCTGCAGCTGCGCGACGGCCAACTGCGTTTTTTCGGACTGACCAGCATCCTGCTCGGTCTTGGCCTTCTCTGGCTGGTGAGCTAGTCCAGCAACGTCCCTTTGGGACAATACGAACATGAGCGATACCGCTGCCCCCGAGGCGCAACACATCACCGTACCGAAAGTCGGCTTCGTCAGCCTGGGCTGTCCCAAGGCACTGACGGACTCCGAGCTGATCCTCACGCAGCTGAGCGCGGAGGGCTACCAAACGTCCAAGACCTTCGAGGGAGCGGACCTGGTGATCGTCAACACCTGCGGCTTCATCGACGAAGCGGTCAAGGAAAGCCTGGACACCATCGGCGAGGCGCTGGCCGCCAACGGCCGGGTGATCGTCACCGGCTGCCTGGGCGCCAAGGCGGGCCAGGCTGGCGGCGACACGCTGGTCAAGGAAATCCATCCGTCGGTGCTGGCCGTGACCGGCCCGCACGCGACGCAGGAAGTGATGGACGCGGTGCATGCGCACCTGCCCAAGCCGCACGATCCCTTCGTCGACCTCGTTCCGCCGGCGGGCATCAAGCTCACGCCGCGGCACTATGCGTACCTGAAGATCAGCGAGGGCTGCAACCACCGCTGCACCTTCTGCATCATCCCGTCGATGCGCGGCGACCTGGTCAGCCGGCCGATCGGCGACGTGCTCAAGGAAGCGCGCGCGCTGTTCGAAGGCGGCGTGAAGGAACTGCTGGTGGTGAGCCAGGACACCTCGGCCTACGGTGTGGACCTGAAGTACCGCACCGGCTTCTGGGACGGCCGGCCGGTGAAGACGCGGATGCTGGAGCTGGCGCAGGCGCTGGGCGAGATCGCCGCGCCCTACGGCGCCTGGGTGCGGCTGCACTACGTGTACCCGTACCCCAGCGTCGACGAGGCGATCCCGCTGATGGCGCAGGGCCTGATCCTGCCGTACCTGGACGTGCCGTTCCAGCACAGCCACCCCGACGTGCTGCGCCGCATGAAGCGGCCGGCCAGCGGCGAGCGCAACCTGGAGCGCATCGAGCGCTGGCGCGAAGCCTGTCCCGAGATCGTGATCCGCAGCACCTTCATCGCCGGCTTCCCCGGCGAGACCGAAGAGGAGTTCCAGCACCTGCTGGACTTCGTGCGCGAAGCGCAGATCGACCGGGCCGGCTGCTTCGCCTACAGCCCGGTGGAAGGCGCGGCCGCCAATGCACTGGCGGGCATGCTGCCAAAGGAGGTGCGCGAGGAGCGCCGCGCGCGCTTCATGACGGTGGCCGAGGAGGTGTCGGCCGCCAAGCTGCGATCGCGCATCGGCGCGACCATGCAGGTGCTGGTGGATTCGGCGCCGGCGCTGGGCCGCAAGGGCGGCGTCGGCCGCAGCTATGCGGACGCGCCGGAGATCGACGGCACCGTGCGGCTGCTGCCGCCGGAAAAGCTGAGCAAGCAGCTGCGCGTGGGCGAGTTCACTCGGGCGCGCATCGTGGCCACCGAGGGCCATGATCTTGTGGGGGTGCCGGTCTGAACGCCGATCGGTTCGTTGGGCGTGAACGAAACCTTCAAAAGAAGGCCCAAAAACAACAAAGCCGGCAAAGCCGGCTTTATCATATATACCACCAGTTTGGTGGTGCCCAGGAGAGGACTCGAACCTCCACGATGTTACTCGCTAGTACCTGAAACTAGTGCGTCTACCAATTCCGCCATCTGGGCCCACATGCTGCTTGAAACAAGTCCTCGCAGCGCGTTTTGAATTTCAGGAAAGAGAGCGATCATATCAAAAATAATAGCCAACCCAGCGGCCTGCTGGACGAGATCGAAGGCATGGTGCAAGGCCATCGCGATGGCCATGGTTTCGTGCAACGCGACGACGGCGAAGCCGACATTTACCTGCCCCCGAACGAGATGCGCGCGGTGCTGCAC
>NZ_JACCWG010000256.1 GCF_013697775.1 Ramlibacter sp.
GTGTTCGGCCAGGGCGCCACCATGGCGCAGGCCAGCGCCCCGCAGGGCGCGCCGCCCGCCACGCCGGTGGCCGTGGCGCAGGTGGACGAACGCGAGATCACCACCTGGGACGAGTTCTCCGGCCGGCTCGAAGCGGTCGAGCGTGTGGACGTGCGCCCGCGCGTGGCCGGCGCCGTGCTGGCCGCGCACTTTCGCGAAGGCGCGCTGGTGAAGAAAGGCGACCTGCTGATCACCATCGACCCCGCGCCGTATGCGGCCGAAGCGGAACGCGCCGCGGCCCAGGCGGCGGCGGCGCAGGCGCGGCTGGCGCACGCCACCACCGAGAACGCGCGCGCCAAGCGCCTGTGGGAGGAAAGCGCGATCGCGCAGCGTGAACTGGACGAGCGCCTGAACGCGCAGCGCGAAGCCGAGGCCAACCTGCGCGCCGCGCAGGCGCAGCTGCAGTCCGCGCGGCTGAACCTGGGCTACACGCAGGTGCGCGCGCCGGTGTCGGGCCGCATCGGCCGGCTGGAGATCACGGCCGGCAACCTGGTCGCGGCCGGTCCAAGCGCGCCGGTGCTGACCACGCTGGTGTCGGTGAGCCCGATCTACGCCAGCTTCGACGCCGACGAGCAGACCATCGTGCGCGCCTTGAAAGACCTGCCCAGCGGCGCCAGCGCGCGCCAGCGGATCGAGCGCATTCCGGTGCGCATGGGCACCTCGCTCACCGGCGACGCGGGCCATACCGGCCGGCTGCAGCTGATCGACACCAGGTCGACGCCAAGAGCGGCACCGTGCGCGTGCGTGCCGCCTTCGACAACAAGGACGGCGTGCTGATTCCCGGCCAGTTCGCCCGCATCCGCATGGGCCAGCCGCAGGCCGGCCGCGTGCTGCTGGTGAGCGAGCGTGCTATCGGCACCGACCAGGACAAGAAGTACGTGCTGGTGGTGGGCGCCGGCAACAAGGCGGAGTACCGCGAGGTGACGCTGGGCGCGGCGGTGGACGGCCAGCGCGTCGTGCGCAGCGGCCTGAAGCCGGGTGAGCGGGTGGTTGTCAACGGCCTGCAGCGCGTGCGCCCCGGCGCATTGCTGCAGCCCCAGGCGGTGACCGGAGCCTGATGTGAATTTCTCCAAATTCTTCATCGACCGGCCGATCTTCGCCGGCGTCCTCTCGCTGCTGATCTTCCTGGCGGGGCTGCTCGCGCTGCGCGGCCTGCCGATTTCGGAATACCCGGACGTCGTTCCGCCCACCGTGGTGGTGCGGGCCAACTACCCCGGCGCCAACCCCAAGGTGATCGCCGAGACCGTGGCCACGCCGCTGGAGGAAGCCATCAACGGTGTGGAAGGCATGCTCTACATGAGCAGCCAGGCCACCACCGACGGCCTGCTCACGCTGAACGTCACCTTCAAGCTGGGCACCGACGTGGACAAGGCGCAGCAGCTGGTGCAAAACCGCGTGGCGCAGGCCGAGCCGCGCCTGCCGGAGGAAGTGCGGCGCCTGGGCCTGTCCACCGTGAAGAGCTCGCCCGACCTCACGATGGTGGTGCACCTGGTGTCGCCCAACGGCCGCTACGGCATGGACTACCTGCGCAACTACGCGGTGCTGAACGTCAAGGACCGCCTCGCGCGCATCCAGGGCGCGGGCCAGGTCGCCATCTGGGGCGGCGGCGAATACGCCATGCGCATCTGGCTGGACCCGCAGAAGGTGGCGCAGCGCGGGCTGTCGGCCGGCGACGTGGTGCGCGCCGTGCGCGGCGAGAACGTGCAGGCCGCCGCCGGCGTGGTGGGCGCGTCGCCCGGCCTGCCCGGCGTGGGCACGCAGATGTCGATCAACGCGCAGGGCCGGTTGACGAACGAGGCCGAGTTCGGCGACATCATCGTCAAGGCGGCCGACGAAGGCGCCATCACGCGGCTGCGCGACGTGGCGCGGCTGGAACTCGGCGCGGCCGACTATTCGCTGCGCTCGCTCCTGAACAACAGCCCGGCCGTCGGCATCGGCGTGTTCCAGTCGCCCGGCTCCAACGCGCTGGAGATCTCCGCGCAGGTGCGCGCCACCATGCAGGAGCTGGCCAAGAGCATGCCCGAGGGCGTGGAATACCGCATCGCCTACGACCCCACGCAGTTCGTGCGCGCCTCCATCAAGTCCGTGGTGCACACGCTGCTGGAAGCCATCGCCCTGGTGGTGCTGGTGGTGATCCTGTTCCTGCAGACCTGGCGCGCCTCCATCATCCCGCTGCTGGCGGTGCCGGTGTCGGTGATCGGCACCTTCGCGGTGCTGCACCTGCTGGGCTTTTCGATCAACGCGCTCAGCCTGTTCGGGCTGGTGCTGGCCATCGGCATCGTGGTGGACGACGCCATCGTGGTGGTGGAGAACGTCGAGCGCAACATCGAGGCCGGGTTGAACCCGCTGCAGGCGACGTACCAGGCCATGCGCGAGGTATCGGGACCAATCGTCGCCATCGCGCTGGTGCTGGTGGCGGTGTTCCTGCCGCTGGCCTTCATCAGCGGCTTGACGGGGCAGTTCTACCGGCAGTTCGCGGTGACGATCGCCATCTCCACGGTGATTTCCGCAATCAATTCGCTGACCTTGTCGCCGGCGCTTGCCGCGCTGCTGCTGCGCGGCCACGACGCGCCGAAAGACGCGCTCACCCGCTTCATGGACCGCGCCTTCGGCTGGCTGTTCCGCGGCTTCAACAAGCTGTTCGGCCGCGGCGCCGAGGCCTACAGCGGCGGCGTGCGCAAGGTGCTGGGCCGCAAGGCCGTGATGCTGGGCGTGTACCTGGCGCTGGCGGTGGCCACGCTGGGCCTGTTCAAGGCCGTGCCCTCGGGGTTCGTGCCGGCGCAGGACAAGCAGTACCTGATCGGCTTCGCGCAGCTGCCCGACGGCGCCACCCTGGACCGCACCGAGGCGGTGATCCGCCGCATGGGCGAGATCGCGCAGAAGAACCCCAACGTGGAAGGCACGCTGGCGTTCCCCGGCCTGTCGATCAACGGCTTCACCAACAGCTCGAACTCGGGGATCGTGTTCGCCATGCTCAAGCCGTTCGAGCAACGCACTCATGCCAACCAGAGCGGCGGCGCCGTCGCCGGCCAGCTGAACCAGGCGTTCTCGGGCATCCAGGATGCGTTCATCGTCATGTTCCCGCCGCCGCCGGTGGCCGGCATCGGCACCACCGGCGGCTTCAAGCTGGAGCTGGAAGACCGCGGCTCGCTCGGCTACGAAGCCATGGACGCGGCGGTGAAGGCCTTCATGGCGAAAGCCGGGCAGGCGCCGGAGCTGGCGGGCCTGTTCACCAGCTGGCAGGTCAACGTGCCGCAGCTGTGGGCCGACATCGACCGCACCAAGGCGCGGCAGCTGGGCGTGCCGGTGACCGACATCTTCGACACGCTGCAGATCTACCTGGGCAGCCTCTACATCAACGACTTCAACAAGTTCGGCCGCACCTACTCCGTCCGTGCCCAGGCCGACGCGCCCTACCGCGCCCGCGCCGAGGACATCGGCCAGCTGAAGGTGCGCGCGGCCACAGGCGAGATGGTGCCGCTGTCGGCGCTGATGAAGGTCAAGGACAGCCACGGCCCGGAGCGCGCCATGCGCTACAACGGCTACCTCGCCGCCGACATCAACGGCGGCGCCGCGCCGGGCTTTTCGTCGGGCCAGGCGCAGGCGGCCATCGAACGCATCGCCGCCGAGACGCTGCCGCCCGGCATCGCCTTCGAGTGGACCGACCTCACCTACCAGGAAATCCTGGCCGGCAACTCCGCCGTGTGGGTGTTCCCGCTGGCGATCCTGCTGGTGTTCCTGGTGCTGGCCGCGCAGTACGAGAGCCTGACCCTGCCGCTGTCGATCATCCTGATCGTGCCGATGGGCCTCTTGGCCGCGATGACCGGCGTGTGGCTTTCGGGCGGGGACAGCAACGTGTTCACGCAGATCGGGCTAATGGTGCTGGTGGGGCTCTCGGCCAAGAACGCGATCCTGATCGTGGAGTTCGCGCGCGAGCTGGAATTCGCCGGCCGCACGCCGATGGACGCGGCCATGGAAGCGAGCCGGCTGCGGCTGCGCCCGATTCTCATGACATCGCTGGCGTTCGTGATGGGCGTGCTGCCGCTGGTGCTGAGCAGCGGTGCGGGCTCGGAGATGCGCCAGGCCATGGGCGTGGCGGTGTTCGCCGGGATGATCGGCGTCACGGCCTTCGGCCTGTTCCTCACGCCGGTGTTCTATGTCGGCCTGCGCGCCATGGCCGGCAACCGGCCGCTGCGGCACCACGGCCGCGCCGTGCACATCGAGACGCCGCCGTCCGGCTCCGGTGCGGTGGCCCGCCCCGTGCCGGCCGCGCGCCACGAACACGAATGAAGCGCGACACGAACGAAGGACGCCCGATGAAGATTCTTTCCCTCTCCGTGCTGGCCGCCGCGCTGTTCGCCGCCGGCTGTGCCACCACCCTGCCGCCGCTGCCTGCGCCGCTGGACACGCCGGCGCAGTTCAAGGAAGCCGACGGCGCACGTTGGACCACTGTCCAGCCCGCCGAGGCACGCGACCGCGGTGCCTGGTGGCAGGCCTTCAACGACCCGGTGCTGGAACGGCTGGTGCTGCGCGCTGGCGCCAACAACACCGACATCGCGCAGGCGGCCGCACGCCTGGCGCAGGCGCGCGCCCTGGTGCGCCAGGCGCAGGCCGACCGGCTGCCACAGCTGGGGCTCTCGGCAGGCGCGAACCGGCAGGCCGGCGCCAACACGGCGCAGGGCACGGCGCCCGCCACGCTGGTGCAGGCCGGTGTCGGCGCGTCGTGGGAGCCGGACCTGTTCGGCCGGCTGTCCCGTACGCGCGACGCCGCGTCGCTGGACGCGCAAAGCCGCGAGGCGCTGCTGCAAAGCACGCGGCTGGCGGTGCAGGCCGAGACGGCGCAGACCTATCTTTCGCTGCGCGCCATCGACGCCGAGCACGCGCTGGTGCGCGAGACGGTGGCCGCGTACGACGGCACGGTGCGGCTCACGCAGCGCCGCTTCGCCGCCGGCGACATCGCCGAACTGGACGTGGTGCGCGTGCAGGCCGAGCAGGCCGGCAC
>NZ_JACCWG010000288.1 GCF_013697775.1 Ramlibacter sp.
GCCCAGCGGCTGCCTGGCGGGCGGCTGCGGCAGCTGCCGCGCGCAGGTGCTGGCGGGCGACTACACGCTGGGCGACACGCCGGCATTGGCGCAGGCCGAGCGCGACGCCGGACAGGTGCTGCTGTGCCGCACCTTCGCCCGCGGGGACCTGCGCCTGCGGCTGCTGGAGAACGCGCCGCAGCCGCTGCATGCGGCGCTGGTCGAGGACATCGCCTATCCGTCGGACGACGTGGCTGTGCTGCGCCTGCGCATGCTCGGCGCGCCGCTCGTGTTTTGCGCCGGCCAGTTCGTGCGCCTGTGCCTGAAGGACGGCACGGCGCGCAACTACTCCATCGCCTCGGCGGAAGATGCGCCGGACACCATCGCGCTGCACATCCGCCACGTGCCGCAGGGCGCCTGCTCGTCGCGCTTCTTCGGCGAGGCACGCATCCGTCCCGGCATGAAGATCCGGCTGCAGGGACCGCTGGGTGGCTTCACGCTGCGCAGCGAGGGCAATAACAGCAGCGGCGTGCCGCGCGTGTTCCTTGCCACCGGCACCGGCTACGCGCCTGTGCACGCCATGCTGCTGGCGCTGCGCCGCCAGGGCAGCGCACCGCGCACCACGTTCTACTGGGGCGGCCAGCGCCTGCGGGACCTGTATGCGGCCGAGGAAGCGGCGGCGCTGCTGCGCGACATCGGCGGGCGCTTCGTCCCCGTCCTGGCCGCGGAAGAACGCCCGGGCACGCGAAGCGGCTTCGTTCAGCAGGCGGTGCTGCAGGACCATCCCGACCTGCGCGGCGCGCAGGTCTATGCCTGCGGCAACCCCGCGATGGTCGAGGCGGCTGCGCAGGCGCTGTGCAATCACGCCGGGCTGCCGCCGACATCGTTCTTCGCCGACGCCTTCCTGCCGAACCGCTGAGGCGCTTGCGCGCCGGAGCCCGCATGCCGGCCAATGGCATTGCGCTTGCCATAATCCGCCAATGCCCGTGCCCGCCCCCAGCCTCGATCCGCTCGACCGGGTACTGCACCACCTGCGCATGTCGGGCACTTTCTACTGCGCCGCGCACTACGCCAGCCCCTGGGGCGTGGCGCTGCCCGAGCTGCGCGGCGAAGGCCGGCTGCACCTGGTGACCGAAGGCCGCGCCGTGGTGTACGGCCCGCACGTGGGCAGCGTGGAACTCGGCCCGGGCGACTTCGTGCTGCTGCCGCGCGGCGTGGCGCACAACGTGGCCGACCGCGTCGGCAGTCCCCTGCTGCCCTACCTGGACATCGTTCCGCAGCTGCTCTCGCAGCGCTATGCGCAGTTCCGCCATGGCGAGGGACCGGGCACGCGGCTGGTCTGCGTCTCGGTGCGTTTCGACGACGCGGCCTCCATGCGCCTGCTGGCGCTGCTGCCGGCGCTGATCCACGTGCGCGCCGACACGCAGGAAGGCCGCGCCATGGAGCAGGTGGTGCGCATGCTGGCCGACGAGGCGCGCCATCCGCGCGCCGGCGGCGAGGCGGTGCTCACGCGGCTGGCCGACATCCTGGTGGTGCAGGCCATGCGCTGGTGGCTGGCCAACGCGGGCGAGGCGCAGTTCGGCTGGCTGGGTGCGCTGCGCGACCCGCAGGTCGGCCGCGTGATCGCGCTGATCCACAGGCGGCCCGAACATCCGTGGACGCTGGCCTCGCTGGCCGGGGAAGCGGCGCTGTCGCGCTCGGCGCTGGCCGAACGCTTCAAGGCGCTGGTGGGCCAGCCGGTGATGCGCTACCTGGCATCGTGGCGCATGCACTTGGCGCTGGCCTCGCTGCAGCAGGGCCGCGCCGACGTCGGGGAGCTGGCCGAGCGCGTCGGCTACCAGTCGGAATCGGCTTTCAACCGCGCCTTCAAGCGCCACCTGGGCCGCACGCCCGGCGCGGTACGGCCGCCGCGCGCCGGCATCGGGCGCTGAGCCGCGGCAGGCGCTGGACGAACGGCACACAACCGCGGCAGGGCGGCGATGGACGCGGTGCGGCATGCACCGGACGATGCGGTCTTTCGCCACTCCAGGAAGTCCCATGCAGTTGTCCTTCATTGCCAAGGCCGCGTTCGCGCTGGCCGCGCTCGCCGGCGCCGCCTGCGCGCAGGCCGACGTCCAGCACATCGTCGCGTTCCGCTACCAGGCCGGCGTCACGGCCGACACGCGGGCCGACATCGCCCGGCGCTTCGTGGCCCTGAAGAACGTGGCCCGGCGCGACGGCCGCGCCTACATCGTCGACATCAAGACCGGCAAGGCCATCAGCCGCGAAGGCATGGACCAGGGCTTCGAGGAAGTGTTCGTCGTCACCTTCCGCGACACGGCCGATCGGGACTACTTCGTCGGCCAGCCGTACCGCCCGGCGATGGACCCGGACCACGAGGCCGTGGCGCGCGTGGCCGAGCCGCTGCTGGCGCGCGACGCGGCCGGCAAACGCAGCGGCCTGTTCGTGTTCGATTTCGACGACGGCGTGCAGCGCCCCTGAAGCCACCGGCGACAATCGGGTTCCACCCATGGACTTCGATTTCGACCTGATCGCCGCGCCGTTCCGCATGCAGCCCGGCCTGCGGCGCCCGGCCCCCGGAACGCGGCACCTCACGCCGCTGGCGCAAGGCAGCGCCCTGTGGCGCGACAAGAAGCTGGTGCTCGACGCCGGGCAATCGCGCCACGCCGTGCCCGGCTTCGATGCCGCGCCGGCATTGCGCGCCATCGCGGCGCAGGCCGCAACAGATACGGATACGTTCCTGCCCGGCGGCACGCCGCTGGAGCTGGCATTCGAGGAGGACCTCGCGGTGCTCGACGGCGCCGACGCGACCCTGCCCTGGCTGTGCATCTGCGTGCCCTCGCATTGGGCACCCGAGGAGAAGCTGGGACTGCCGCTCGCCGCCGTGCATGCGCCGGTGGCGGACAGCGCCACCCTGCTCGCGGCCTCGCAACATCTGGTGCAGCTGGCCACCGGCGGCGACGCCTGGGAGCGCTTCGTGTGGACGGTTTCGCCCTCCGGGCGCCACGACCAGCATCCGCGCCGGCATGCAAGAACGCCTTGGCCCGATGCCGACGACGACGCCGCGTTCGCGCGCCGGTGCTTCCTGCGGGCCGAACGCCAGACCTTCTTTCCTGTCGGCCAGGGCACGCGCCAAGCCGTATTCACCATCCGCGTGATGCTGCAGCCACTGGCCGAGGCAGTCGACAGTGCCGCCAAGGCGCAGCGCCTGCACGACGCGATTGCATCCATGTCGCCCGCCGTGCTGGCCTACAAGGGCCTGGCCGATGCGCGCGCGCCCCTGCTGCGCTGGCTGGCACGGGAGGCGAACTGATGGAGCTGCTCGCGCGCATCGCGCAGGTCATCGTGCCGGTGTTCCTCATCGTGGCGCTGGGCTTCCTGTACGGCCGCAGGGCGCGGCCCGACCTCGGCGCCTTCAACCGCATCGTGCTGGACGTGCTGTCGCCGCTGCTGGTGTACACGGCGCTCGCCGGCAAGGATTTCCACCTGGGCGACTACGGCCCGCTGCTGCTGGGCGGTGCCTTGCTGATCCTCGGCAGCGGCGCCATTGCCTGGGCGGTGGCTCGCGGCGCGCACACGCAGCCGCGCACGCTGGTGCCGGTGGTGATGTTCACCAACTGCGGCAATATGGGCCTGCCGCTGGCCCTGCTGGCCTTCGGGCAGCAGGGCTTCGGCGCGGCGGTGGCGCTGTTCTCCATCAGCAACCTGCTGCACTTCTCGCTGGGCGCGCGCATCACCAGCGCCCATGCGCGCACGCGCGACCTGCTGCTCAGCCCCTTGATGCTCGCGAGCGCGCTGGGATTCGCCAGCGCGGCCAGCGGCGTGCGGCCGCCCGACATGCTGTTCACCGGCATGAAGATGCTGGGCGAAGCCATGCTGCCGCTGATGCTGTTCTCGCTCGGCGTGCGCCTCACGGTGCTCAAGCGCGCCGACGTGCCGCGCGGCCTGCTGGGCGCGTTCGCGCGGCCGCTGATCGGCCTGAGCGTGGCGCTGGCGATCGCCGCGCTGCTGGGGCTGGAGGGCACGGCACGCGCGCAGCTGTTGCTGTTCGGCGCGCTGCCGCCGGCGGCCATGCAGTTCCTGCTGGCCGAGCGCTACCAGCAGGAGCCCGAGCGCGTGGCCGCGATGATCCTGCTGGGCAACGCGCTGGCCGTGCTGTTCGTGCCGGTCGGCCTGGCGCTCGGGATCCGCTGAGGAGCTCCGACGGATACGCGCGCGGCGCTCAGTGCCGCGTCAGCACCACCACCATCACCAGGCCAATGGCGACTGCCGTACCGATCACGGTGGCCCAGCCCAGGAGATGGCTGCGTGGCGTGGGCGGCGCTGCGGCCTCCGCATCCGGCCAGGGCTTGGCCGCGGGCAGCCACTGCACGAATTCCTTCGCGGCCTGGGAGGTGAAGAGCTCCAACGTCAGGCGCTGGAGTCCGCTGTCCCCCGCAATGCGCAAACCGAGGTCGACCAGCGTGCCGCGCAGGCGCGCGTGCAGGATGTCGTTCAGCGGCAGCTTGACGCGGCCGTCCTTCCAGCCGAGGCCGTGCCGCAGCCGGCCGGCGATGCGCAGCACCTCGTTCTGCACGCGCGTTTCCACCTCGCCCTTGAAGGGCGGCAGCGCCGGGCCGCGGCCAGCCACCTCGACAACGCTGGCCGAATAGGTGGCCTGCACCACCGAATAGCTGCCGCTGCGGTTGGGCTGGAACGTGTTGTCGCGCGGGCGCAACTTGACCAAGTCGGCCACGGTGCTGCGGCTGCCGTCGCCGGCCACCAGCACGTGGCCGCTGGTCAGCGTGTTCTTGATGCGCATGCCGACGATGGTGCGGCGGTCGTACGGACCCACCCGCTGCCCCTCGAGCAAGACGTGGTAAAGCGGCGCTTCCAACGGCGTCCCCTCATTGTTGAGCTCAAGGATAGCGGAGTTCGCGGCCCCTGCGCCATGCGGGTGCGCCCCAAGGTGCGACTTGCTTGGCCCACAATGACGCATGGCATCCACACGCAACATCCACGACCCGCGCCTGGCCGACGCCTGGGCTACCCTGAAGGCCCATTCGGACACCGGCCTGCCGCTGGACCCCGACGCGGGCCGGCTGGCGTTCGCCGACCCCGAATTCTTGCTGCGCCGCGAAACGCGCGGCATCCGCATCCAGCTGGAGCTGCTCAAACCCGACCTGGAGCAGCAGGCCCACGGCATCGAGAACACCATCGTGGTGTTCGGCAGCGCCCGTTTCCGCAGCGACGAACAGGCCGCCGCGCTGGTGGCGAAAGCCGAGGCCGCGGGCGACGAGGCGGTGCTGCGCCGCGCCCGGGCGCTGGCGCGCAACGCCCACTACTACGAGAAGGCGCGCGCTTTCGGCTCGCTGGTGGCGCGCCACAGCGAAGGCAAGCCGCAGCAGGACAAGCTGTTCGTCGCCACCGGCGGCGGCCCCGGCATCATGGAGGCGGCCAACCGCGGCGCGCACGAGGCCGACGGCATCAGCGTGGGCCTGTCGATCGCGCTGCCGATGGAAGAGGAGCCCAATCCCTACGTCACGCCGGCGCTGTCGTTCAAGTTCCACTACTTCGCCCTGCGCAAGATGCATTTCATGATGCGCGCCAAGGCGCTGGTGGCGTTCCCCGGCGGCTTCGGCACGCTGGACGAGCTGTTCGAGGTGATCACGCTGGTGCAGACACGCAAGGCGCGCCAGGTGCCCATCGTGCTGTTCGGCGCCGACTACTGGAAGCGGCTGATCAACTTCGAGTTCCTGGTGGAGGAAGGCGTCATCTCCCCGGCCGACCTGGACATGTTCCAGTTCGCCGACGAGCCCGAGCGGGCCTGGGACATCATTCGCTCGTTCTACCAGCTCTGAGGCCGAAGGCCGGCTTGATGCCGGCCGCCACCATCAGGCCCATTGCCCAGAACACGCCGGCCACGCCCACCGCGGCGCCGGCCGCGCCGAACAGCATGGGCATGGCCACGCTGGAGGCGTTGATCACCATGATGCGCATCGCCACGGCTTCTCCATGCCGGTGGCCGGGCGTGATCTGGTGCAGCATGCTCATGATCATCGGCTGCACCGTGCCCAGCACCACTCCCAGCAACACCGAGCACGCGCCCATGGCCAGCGGCGCCTGCATCAGCGGGTAGACGGCGAACAGCAGCGCGGTGGCGATCATGGCGCCGGCGATCAGCTGCCATTCCTGCACCCGCGCCGCCACTGAAGGCAGCAGCACGCGGATGAGGGCGGCAGCCACCGCGAAGGACCCCAGCAGCGTGCCGATGACCGAGGCCGACAGCCCGCGCTCGTGGCCGAGCACCGGCACCACGAAGGTGTGCACGTCCCAGCTGGCCGACAGGAACCAGTTCACCAGCAGCAGCCGGCGAAACAGCGGATCTCGCCACAGGTCCCAGGCGCGCTGCCTGCCCTTGTGCTCCGGGTGCGCGACGGCGGGCATTTCCGGCGCGCTGCGCGCCCAGTACCAGGACACGAGCGGCAGCGCCGCCAGCAGCGCGAAAGCCGCGCGGAAGCCGGCCAGGTCGATCACCACGCCGGCAGCGAACGGGCCCAGGAAGTTGGAGAACGCCGGGCCGATGGCCAGCCAGGAGAACACCTGCTTCAACTGCGTGGGCGTGTCGGCCAGGCGCCCGACGTGCCGCTGCAGCGCGATCGACGCCGCGCCGGTGGCGCCGCCGGTCAGCAGCGCGGCCACGCACAGCACAGGAAACACCGGCCAGGCGGCAGCCAGCGCGCCGCCCAGGGCCGCCGCGATCACGCTGAAGCCGACCGGCCGCCGCAGGCCATGCTTGTCGGCATAGCGGCCCGCGGGCAGCGCCAGGAACACCTGCGTGAGCGCGAACAGCGCGATCAGCACGCCGACCGCCGCCTCGCTGTGGCCGTTGCGCAGCGCCAGCAGTGGCGCCGCCATGCGCGTGCCGGCCATGCAGGCATGCAGGAAGACCTGGGCCGTGATCAGGCGCGCCAGTTCGCGGTTCATGGCGCGGCGCTCCGGCGGGCCGCGCGGCACTGCAGCAGGTCAGGTCTCGCCGTCGTCTCCCGTGTCGCCGCTCAGGGGCAGCAGCTCCTGCGCCTGCGCCTGCGGCAGCGCTTCCACCACCTTCAGGGCGCGGCGCATCTGCTTGGTCCGCGTGTCGGCCTTGTCGAGCGTGTCCGAGGCCTTTTGCACCTGCTCCTTGATGCGTGCCACCCATTCGCCATAGCGCTCGAACTCGGTCTTCACCGCGCCCAGCACCTTCCACACCTCGGAGGCCTGCTGCTCCAGCGCCAGCGTGCGAAAGCCCATCTGCAGGCTGTTGAGCATGGCCAGCAGGGTCGTCGGGCCGGCGATGGTGACGCGGTAGTCGCGCTGCAGCGTGTCGATCAGCCCCGGGCGGCGCAGCGCCTCGGCGTACAGGCTTTCCACCGGCAGGAACAGGATGGCGAAATCGGTGGTGTGCGGCGGGCTCAGGTAGAACTCGCAGATCGACTTGGCCTCCTGGCGCAGCCGCACCTCCAGCGCGCGCGACGCGCTGTCCACGCCGGCGGCGTCGGCGCGGTCGTGCGCTTCCTGCAGGCGCTCGTAGTCCTCGCGCGGAAACTTGGCGTCGATCGGCAGCCACACCGGCGGGCCGTCGGCCACACGGCCGGGAAAGCGCACCGCGAAGTCCACCTTCTGGCCGCTGCGCGGCTTGGTCTCCACCTGCTTGCCGAACTGTTCCACCGTCAGCACCTGCTCGAGCAGCGCTTCCAGCTGCACCTCGCCGAACACGCCGCGGCTCTTCACGTTGGTCAGCACGCGCTGCAGGTCGCCCACGCCCTGCGCCAAGGTCTTCATGTGGCCCAGGCCCTGGTGTACCTGCTCCAGCCGCTCGGCCACCTGGCGGAAGCTCTCGCCCAGCCGCGCCTCCAGCGTGGTCTGCAGCTTCTCGTCCACCGTGTGCCGCATCTCGTCGAGCTTGGCGGCGTTGGTCTGCTGCAGGGCGTTGAGCTGCGCCTCCAGCGTCTGGCGCACCTCGCCCATGCGGCGCGCGTTCGCTTCGCTCAGCGACTGCAGCTGCAGCACCATGGTGTCCTGGAACTTGCCCAGGGTGTGCGTGAGCTCTGTGCGCGCGCCGCGCGAGGATTCGCTGATCTCGCGGCGCAGCTCGCGTTCCAACCGCTCGCTGGCGGCCAGCAGTTCCGCGCGCCCCGCGTCCTGCGCGGGCGCCCTGCGCATCAGCAGGACGACCAGCAGCACCAGGTTGGCCAGGCCGAGCGCGGTGCCCAGCCCGGCAACGAGAGAGACATCCACCCTATTTGCGCTCCAGCACCTCGGGGTTCAGCGGCGTCAGCGGCTTGCCGTGCACCAGGTAGCCGATCAGGTTGTCCGCGGCCAGCATGCCCATGGCCAGGCGCGTGGGCATGGTGGCGCTGGCAATGTGCGGCGTGAGCACCACGTTGGGCACTGCCAGCAGGCCGGGGTGAACCTTGGGCTCGCCCTCGTACACGTCCAGGCCGGCGCCAGCGATGCGCTTGTCGCGCAGGGCGGCGGCCAGCGCCGCGTCGTCGACGATGCCGCCGCGCGCGATGTTGATCAGGTTGGCGGTGGGCTTCATCTGCGCGAGTTCGGCCGCGCCGATGGCGTGGTGCGCCTCGGGCGAGTACGGCAGCACCAGCACCAGGTGGTCGGCTTCGCGCAGCAATTCTTCCTTGCTCACGTAGCGCGCCTTGCACGCCGCTTCCTGCTCGGCGGGCAGGCGCGAACGGTTGTGGTAGATCACCTGCATGCCGAAGCCGTGCGCGCCGCGCCTGGCGATGCCCTGCCCGATGCGACCCATGCCCAGGATGCCCAGCGTGCTGCCGTTCACCTCGGTGCCGGCGAACAGGTCGTAGCGCCAGCGGTCCCACTTGCCGGCGCGCAGGTAATGCTCGCTCTCGGCCACGCGGCGCGCCGTGGCCATCAGCAGCGCGAAACCGAAATCCGCCGTGCTATCGGTCAGCACGTCGGGCGTGTTGGTGCCCAGCACGCCGCGCGCCGTCATGGCCTTCAGGTCGAAGTTGTTGAAGCCCACCGCCGTGTTGGCGCAGATGCGCAGCTCGGGGCAGGCGGCCAGCACGTCGGCGTCGATGGCTTCGCCGCTGGTGGTGAACACGCCGGTCTTGCCCTTCAGGCGCGCGATCAGGTCCTGCTTGCTCCAGGCGGTGTCGGGCTGGTTGTCCTCGACCTCGAAGTGCTGCGCGAGCTTGTCCAGGACTTCGGGGAAAGTGGCACGGGTGACGAGAATGCTGGGCTTGGTCATGGAGGTCAGCGGAACCAGATGAAAGTCATGATGATGAACAGCGGCACCAGGATGCCGAACGACCACGCCATGTAGCCGAAGAAGCTGGGCATGGCGATGCCGCGGTCTTCGGCGATGGCCTTGACCATCATATTGGGCGCATTGCCGATGTAGGTGTTGGCGCCCATGAAAACGGAGCCGGCGGAAATGGCCGCCAGTGTCGTTGCCATCGTGGTCATCAGCACCTGCGCGTCGCCGCCGGCCGTGTTGAAAAACACGAGATAGGTCGGCGCGTTGTCCAGAAACGAGCTGAGCAGGCCCGAGGCCCAGAAATACGCTGCCGGATCGGGCGAGCCGTCCGGCCGGGTCACCGCTGCCACGATCGCGCCGAACGGGCCGTCCACGCCCGCGCGCAGCATGGCGATGACCGGAATGATGGTGAGGAAGATGCCGGCGAACAGCTTGGCGACCTCCTGCATCGGCCCCCAGGAGAACTGGTTGGCCGCGTGCACCGAAGCGGGCGTGATGCGCAGCGACACCAGCGCAACCACGACGAGGCCGACGTCGCGCACCAGCCCGGGCAGGCCCACGTCGGTGCCCAGCACATGGAACACGACGCCCGGCTTCCACACGCCGCTCAGCAGCACCAGTCCGACGATGCAGGCCAGCAGCCAGAAATTGCGCGCGCCGTCGAAGCCGACCGCCGGCGTGTCGGGCGTGGGGTCGGCCGGCTGGATTTCCTCGCGGCGATGGTAATACCACCAATCCACCGCGTAGAACAGCGCGAGCAGGCAGCCGACCAGGAACAGCGTCTCGGGCAGGATCTGGCCCACCGTCCAGAAAAAGTCCACGCCCTTGAGGAACCCGAGGAACAGCGGCGGATCGCCCAGCGGCGTGAGCGAGCCGCCCGCGTTGGAGACAATGAAGATGAAGAACACGACCACGTGCGCGCGATGGCGCCGGTTGTCGTTGGCGCGGATCAGCGGTCGGATCAGCAGCATGGACGCGCCCGTGGTTCCCATGAAGCTGGCCAGCACCGCGCCGATGGCCAGCAGCGCGGTGTTGAGGCCGGGACTGCCGCGCAGGTTGCCGCGGATGTGGATGCCGCCCGCGACCACGAACAGCGCGGTCAGCAGGATCACGAACGGCAGGTACTCGGCCAGCGCCGCATGCGCGAAGCTCACAGCCGCGGGCCCTGGGCCGAACAGCACCGCGAACGGCAGCAGGAAGGCCAGCGACCAGCCGGCGGCCACCTTGCCGAAATGGTGGTGCCAAAAGCGCGGCGCGAACAGCGGAATCAGCGCGATGGACAGCAGGACGCCGGCGAACGGAATGCCCCAGGCCACGCCGAGCTGCCGTCCGTCGAACTCGGCCGCGGCGGCGAGTTGCGGCACGAACAAGGCCAGGACGAGCGCTACGCGCCACAACTGCTTCATGTCTGCATGCCTTTGTTTCTTGTCGGTGCCCGGATTATCCGTGCAGCCCGGTCGCACGCCTGAGAGCCCGTGACTCAGCTGTCGGTACCTGCCTACGACAGTGCTCCCGCATGTCCTACCGCGACGGTTTCCGCTGCTGCCTAGAGTGGCTCCACGGCGTTGTGCGCCGGCCATCCGTCACGAGCTGCCCGGGCGCATTCAACAGCGCCATGGGCTGGCCAGGGACGAAGCCGAACGCGAGGTGCGGGACTGGGAGGTCCGGCGCCCGGAACAGCGGCTCAGCAAATCGCCGTGAACAACCAACGAAAGAAAACAATCATGAAACACAACATCGTCTCGCTCGCCGTCATGGCCTGCTTCTGCATCGCCGGCACCGCGGGCGCCGCCATCAGCAAGGATGACCACAAGGCGCAGAAAGACAAGATCGAGACCGCGTACAAGGCCGACAAAAAGCAGTGCGACGGCCTGAAAGACAACGCCAAGGACATCTGCAAGGCAGAGGCCAAGGGCAAGGAGAAGGTCGCCAAGGCCGAACTCGAAGCCTCCTACAAGCCGAGCCCGGCGAATGACGCCAAGGTGATGAAGGCCAAGGCCGACGCCGACTACGACGTGGCCAAGGAAAAGTGCGAAGACCAGAAGGGCAACCCGAAGGACGTGTGCAAGAAGGATGCGAAGGCCGCGCACGTGACCGCGCTGGGCAACGCCAAGGTCGACAAGGCCGCGAACACCAAGGGCGCCAACTCCGGCAAGGCGACGGAAGAGCGCAAGGACGCGAAGGACGACAAGGCCGACGCGCAGTACGCCGCCGCCAAGGAGCGCTGCGACACCATGTCCGGCCAGGCCAAGGACACCTGCGTGGCCAGCGCTAAGAAGAAGTTCAAGCAGTAAGAGAACTTGGCGGCGCCAGCGCCGCCAAGGCTTACTCCATCCAGCGTGTGAACCCTTCCACCGCCTCGCGCGGCGTGTGGAAGGCGTTCACGGGTGCGTCCATGTCAGCGTACCCGAGCGACATGCCGCACACCAGCATCTCGCTGTCACCCGCGCCCACGTGCGGCAGGATGATTTTCCCGTAGCTGTTCCACGCCGCCTGCGAGCAGGTGTGCAGGCCGCGCGCACGCGCCGCCACCATGATGTTCTCGAGGAACATGCCGTAGTCCATCAGCGAACCGCGGCCCATGATGCGGTCGATGGTGAACATCAGGCCGACCGGCGCATCGAAGAAGCGGAAATTGCGCTGGTGCTGCGCATGCATCTTGTCCTTCTCGCCCTTGGCGATCCCCAGCAGTCCGTACAGGCCCCAGCCGTTCTCGCGCCGGCGCTCGATGTACGGCGAGGTCCACTTCTGCGGGTAGTAGTCGTACTCCTCCACGTACTCGGCGGCCAGCGCCGGGTCGGCGTAGATGGCGTCGTGCGCCGCGCACACTTTGTCCACCAGGCTGTCGCGCGCCGCGCCTTGCAGCACGTAGGTCTTCCAAGGCTGGCAGTTGGTGCCCGAGGGCGCCCGCGCGGCCAGGCGCAGGATGTCCTCGATCAGCGCGCGCGGCACCGGCTTGTCGCGCAGGAAGGCGCGGCAGGAAAAGCGGCTTTCAATCGCCGCATCCACGCTCGCGGGATCGTTCACCACGGTGCTGACTTGCGCTTGGGTCACTGCAGGGCCTCCAGGACGGATTTGAGTTGGGCGGGCAAGACCGCCGGGCGGCGGCTCGCACGGTCGACGTAGACGTGGATGAAGTGGCCCTTGGCGGCCGTGAGCGCTTTGCCCTGGACGAACAGCCCCACTTCGTAGCGCACGCTGGACTGGCCCATGCGCGCCACCCGCAGGCCGGCTTCCACCATCTGCGGAAAGGCCACCGGCGAGAAGTAGTTGCACTGCGTCTCCACCACCAGGCCAATCACCGGGCTGGTGTCGATGTCCAGCGCGCCCTGCTCGATCAGGTGCGCGTTCACCGCCGTGTCGAACCAGCTGTAGTAGACGACGTTGTTGACGTGGCCATACGCGTCGTTGTCCATCCAGCGGGTGCCGATGGTGCGGAACGCCTTGTAGGCGCTGCGCGGTTCGGGCTGGGGTTTGGCCGCGGTGGAGGCCGGGGTGGGCTCGCTCATCGCGCCAGATTCTGCCAGCGCCGCGCATGGGCCGCCGCCAGCCGGAAGGTATTGACCTGCACCTGCACTGTGTCCTCCACGCGATGGCCGTAGCCGCCCGCCATGGCCATCGCGAGTGGCAACCGCCGCTGCCGCGCCCAGTCGAACACGCGCTGGTCGCGTTGTTGAAGCCCCTCCCAGGTGAGCTTGAGGCGGCCGAGCCGGTCGCCTTCGTGCGGATCGGCCCCGGCCAGGTAGATCAGCAGGCCGGGGTCGAAGCGCCGCTCCAGTTCGGCCAGCGCGCCGTCCAGCGCTTGCAGATATTCGTCGTCGCGGCAGCCGTCGGGCAGGCCGACGTCGAGGTCGCTTGCTTCCTTGCGGAATGGAAAATTCTTCTGCGCGTGCAGCGACAGGGTGAACACGCTGTCGTCACCCTGGAAGATGCGGGCGCTGCCGTTGCCCTGGTGCACGTCGAGGTCGATGATGGCGACCCGCAACACGTCGCGGCTGGCCCGCGCCCGCTCGGCCTGCATCAGGCGCGACGCCACCGCGGCGTCGTTGAAAACGCAGAATCCGCCCCCCTTTTCGGCATAGGCATGGTGGGTGCCGCCGGCGATGTTGGCCGCGATGCCCTCCGCGAAAGCCGCGCGGCAGGCCGAGATGGTGGCGCCGACCGAGCGGCGGGCCCGCTCGGCCATGGCCAGGCTCCACGGAAAGCCGATCTCGCGCATGGCGCCGGCGTCGATGGAGCCGTCGGAAATGGCGGCGATGTAGCCGGGGGTGTGCACCAGCGCCAGCTCGCCGTCGGTCGCGGCCGGGGCCGGCGCCAGCCGCAGATCGGGCAGGTCGGCGGCGATGCGGTCGCGCAGCAGGCTGTACTTGCCCATGGGGAAGCGATGGCCCGGCGGCAGGGGCAGCACGAACTGGTCCGCGTAGAAAACCTGCATGGCCGCATTGTGTCGGCGGGCCACTGTCGAGCAGCGCTACCGTATTTCCACGTAATATGCTGCGGTGCAACAAAAAAGGCTTGCAATCGCTTTGCACGTCCATATACTTGAACCATGCTGCACTGCAACATGCAGCTGCAACTCCCCAAATCTACCTACTGGAGAATTTACATGCTAACTGCTGAGCAAATGCTGGCCGCCCAAAAAGCCAACCTCGAAACCCTGTTCGGCCTGACGTCCAAGGCTTTCGAAGGCGTCGAGAAGCTGGTCGAACTGAACGTGACCGCCACCCGCGCCGCCCTGACCGAAGCCGCCGAGACGGCCCAGTCCGCGCTGAGCGTCAAGGACGCGCAAGAATTCCTGGCCCTGCAAGCCGGCATGTTCCAGCCGCTGGCCGAGAAGACCGCCGCCTACAGCCGTCACCTGTACGACATCGCGTCGTCCGCCGGTGCCGAGTTCGGCCGTAACGTCGAAGCCCAGATGGCCGAAAGCCAGCAGAAGTTCCTGTCGGTCGTCGACAGCGCTTCCAAGAACGCTCCCGCCGGCTCCGAAACCGCCGTGGCCGTGTTCAAGAGCGCCGTGGCCGCCGGCAATAACGCCTTGGAATCGGTGCAAAAGGCCGTGAAGCAAGCCTCCGAAGTGGCCGAAGCCAACTTCAACGCGGTGGCCTCCACCGCCGGCAAGACCGGTACGTCGGCCCGCGCCAAGCGCGGCACTGCCGCCTAAGAACGAACGGCCGCGCGGAGTTCTGCAAAAACGCAAGGAACTCCGCCGCCGGGAGCATCTCTACCCCGTGCTCTCGTGATCGAGCGGGGGTTTTTCAGGTTGTCTCCTCGGGTCCTTTCGACACCTTCGCAGGTTCAGGGATCCTTCAGCCCCGGTTGCAAGACCGGGGCTTTTTTGTGCCCGCTCGCCTACCATTGCCGCCATTCACTCAAGGAGTTGCCATGCACCAGGGAAGCTGCCACTGCGGAGCGGTCAAGTTCGAAGTCGAAGGAACGTTCGAGCAGGTCATCGAATGCAATTGCTCGCATTGCAGCAGGAAGGGCTACCTGCTGTGGTTCGTGCCGCGCGACAAGGTCCAGGTGACCAGCGGCGAGGACACGATGTCGACCTACCACTTCAACAAGCACGTGATCGACCACCAGTTCTGCCCCACCTGCGGCTGCGCTCCCTTCGGCTACGGCGTCGATCACAAAGGCAACAAGACGGCGGCGGTCAACGTGCGCTGCCTGGAAGGCGTGGAGCTCACCACGCTCAAGCGCATTCCTTTCGACGGCCGCGCGCGCTGAGCACTATTTCGTTTTCGCCTCGATCGCGGCCCTGAGCTGCGGCAGCAGCGCCTGCATGGCCGCGCGTCCGGCCTCGATGGCGCGGCGCTTGGCGGCGAAGTCGGCGCTGCCCACGCCCGCCAGTAAGGGGCGCACCACGACGTCCGCATCGCGCAGCTCGAAGCTGTTGATGCTCTTGCCCATGATGGCGAAGGTCTGCAGCAGGATCTGCAGCGGATCGCCCGACGGGTTGCCTTCCGGCGCGCTGGAGATGTCCACCGCGATCACCAGCTCGGCGCCCATCTGCCTGGCATAGCGCACCGGCACCGGCGACACCAGGCCGCCGTCCACGTACTCGTGCGTGCCGATCTTCACCGGCAGGAACACCGCCGGCACGGCGCTCGACGCGCGCACCGCCGTGCCGGTGTCACCCCGCTGGAACAGCACCCCCTGCCCGCTGTTCAGGTCGGTGGCGGCGATGCCCAGCGGCAGCGCCATGCCCTCGATCGGCTTGCTGCCCACCTGCGCGTTGACGTAGCGCGCCAGCGCCTCGCCGCGCAGCACGCCGCGGTTGAACAGCGGCAGCGTCCAGTCGGTGAAGGCGGCCTCGTCCATCTCGATGGCCGTCTGCTGCAGCTGCCTGCCGTTGCGCCCGCTCGCGTACAGCGCGGCCACCAGGCTGCCGGCCGAGGTGCCGGTCACCAGCGCAGGCTTGATGCCGGCTTCTTCCAGCACCTGGATCACCCCGACGTGGGCGAAGCCGCGCGCCGCACCGCCACCCAGCGCCAGGCCGATGCGCGGCGGCTGCCGGGGCGCCGGTGTGGGCGGCGCCACCACGGGCGCGGGTGCCGGCGTGCTGGCGCAGCCGGCCAACAGTGCCGCAAACAGCACCGCCCAGAGCCACGCCAAGCCCATCCGGCCTTGCCGGGGATCAATTTTGTTGAGAATGATTCGCGTTATCATGCATGCTGCCGTGCCCGACGTCGGCACTGAATTTTCGAGGACACCCATGATCGCCCAGGCTTTCGCCACCGCAGCCGCCGCCCTTGCCTTCGCGGCGCCCGCGTTCGCCCAGGAGCAGGTGCTCAACCTGTATTCCGCGCGCCATTACTCGACCGACGAGGCGCTCTACAACGACTTCACCAAGGCCACCGGCATCAAGATCAACCGCGTGGACGCGGACGATGCCGGTATTCTGGCCCGCCTGAAGGCCGAGGGCACCGCCTCTCCGGCCGACGTGATTCTGCTGGTCGACGCAGCGCGGCTTTACAAGGGCGAGGCCGAGGGCCTGTTCAAGCCCATCAAGTCCAAGATGCTGGACGACGCCATTCCCGAGACGTTGCGCTCCAAGGCCACGGCCGAGGGCACCTCCTGGTTCGGCTTTTCCACCCGCGCGCGCGTGATCGTCTACGACAAGGTGCGGGTGAAGCGCGCCGACGTGGACAGCTACGAGAAGCTGGCCGACCCGGGCAACAAGGGCAAGATCTGCATCCGTTCCGGCTCGCACCCGTACAACCTGTCGCTGTTCGGCGCCGTGACCGAGCACCTGGGCGAGCAGAAGGCCGAGGCCTGGCTCAAGGGCGTCGCCGGCAACCTGGCGCGCGACCCCAAGGGCGGCGACACCGACCAGATCAAGGCCGTCGGTTCCGGCGAATGCCAGATCGCGGTGAGCAACACCTACTACATCGCCCGCCTGATCCGCTCCACCAACCCCGAGGACAGGGCGCTGATGGAACGCGTGGGCATCGTCTTCCCCAACCAGTCGTCCTGGGGCACGCACGTGAACATCGCCGGCGGCGCCGTCGCCAAGAACAGCAAGCACCCCGAGGCCGCCGTGAAATTCCTGGAGTACCTGGCCAGCCCGCCCGCGCAGAATTACTTCGCCAACGGCAACAACGAATGGCCCACCGCCAAGGGTGTCACGGTCTCCAACCCCGCGCTGAAGGCCATGAGCAACGGCGACTTCAAGGCCGAGACCATCCCGCTGTCGGCGGTGGCCGGCAACCAGGTCAAGGTGCAGCAGATGCTGGACCGGGTCGGCTTCAAGTAAGCACCCTGCCATAATTGACGTTTACGTCAACGTCAATCAGGAGCGAGTCCATGGAGATCAAAGGCAAGGTGTTCATCGTGACCGGCGGCGCGTCGGGCCTGGGCGAAGGCACCGCGCGCATGCTGGTGGCCAACGGCGGCAGCGTCGTCATTGCCGACATGCAGGTGGACAAGGGCGAGGCGGTGGCCAAGGATCTGGGCGGCGCCTTCGTCAAGTGCGACGTGAGCCAGGAAGCCGACGGCCAGGCCGTGGTGGCCAAGGCCGTGTCCAGGGGCAAGCTGATGGGCCTGGTCAACTGCGCCGGCATCGCGCCGGCCGAGAAAACGGTCGGCAAGAACGGCGCGCATAACCTGGGCGTGTTCAGCAAGACCGTCATGGTCAACCTGGTCGGCAGCTTCAACATGATCCGGCTGGCCGCCGAAGCCATGTGCAAGAACGAGCCCGAATCCACCGGCGAGCGCGGCTGCATGATCTCCACCGCCTCGGTCGCGGCCTACGACGGCCAGATCGGCCAGGCCGCCTACAGCGCGTCCAAGGGCGGCGTGGTCGGCATGACGCTGCCCATCGCCCGCGACCTGGCGCGCAACGGCATCCGCAACATGACCATCGCCCCCGGCATCTTCGGCACGCCCATGCTGTTCGGCATGCCCAAGGAAGTGCAGGACGCGCTGGCCGCCAGCGTGCCCTTCCCTTCGCGCCTGGGCACCCCGGAAGACTACGCGCGGCTGGCGCGCCACATCTTCGAGAACGACATGCTCAACGGCGAAGTCATCCGCCTGGACGGGGCGATCCGGCTGGCGCCGAAGTAACCTGGTCGCCAGTTGACGCCTGCGCCCGTTCGATGCGCTCGTACTCCGAGATCACCTGGGCCCCCAGCAGCAGCAGGGTGGCGGCGATCTCCAGGCTGAACAGCACCACGATCGCGGTCGTCAGCGACCCGTAGACCACGCTCACCTGCGACAGCGTGCTGAAGTACCAGACCAGCAGGTGGCGGGTGATTTCCCACAGCAGCGCCGCCGTCACGCCGCCGATCAGCGCGTGCCGCCACGACAGCCGCCCGACCGGCATGACGATGTACACCGATGTCAGCACGAAGATCTCGCCGCCCAGCCCCAGCAGGTAGAGCAGCACCCCGGAGAACCCCTGCAGCGACCAGTCGCGGCCGAACAGCTCCACGCTTTCCTTGCCGATGGCCTGGAAGCTGCCGGCCACCAGCGTGATGATCAGCAATCCCATGCCCAGCGACAGGATGTAGGCGTAGGGCAGCAGCGCCGAGACGATGTAGCGCCGCCGGCGCACCTTCAGCCGGTGCAGGAAGATCACCGTCATGGCCTTCTCCAGCACGGTGAAGGCCAGCGAGCTGAAGAACAGCATGGTGACCAGCAGGAACCAGCCGATCACGTCGCGGTGCTCCACGAAATGGTCCAGCTCGCCGATGATGGCGCGCGACTGCCCGGGCACCAGCCATTCCAGGTAGCGGCCCAGCGTGCTCAGCAGCTCGCGCTGGTCGACCCAGTTCGACAGCGCGATCACCACCAGGATCAGCAGCGGTACCACCGACAGCAGCGCGTAGTACGCGACCGCGCCGGCCAGCAGCAGGCCCTGGTTGGCCTGGAAGCCCTTCAGGACCTGCAGCAGGAAGCGGGCCGGATGGGCAAGGACGTGGATAGCAGCAGGGCTCAGGACGCGCATGCGGGAAGTATGGCGCCCTTCGACAGGCTCAGGGTGAACGGAGTCTCCCGTTCAGGCTGAGGCCACCTCCGTTCGGGCTGAGCCTGTCGAAGCCCTGTCAGAGGTCGATGGCGCTGGCCGAGCCGGCGCGCTTCCTCAGCTCGAACTTCTGGATCTTGCCGGTGGAGGTCTGGGGCAGCTCGCCGAACACCACGGCGCGCGGCACCTTGAAGCCCGCCAAGTGCTTCCTGCAATGCGCGACGAGCTCCTCGGCCGTGAGCGCGGAGCCCGGCTTGAGCTCGACGAAGGCGCAGGGCGTTTCGCCCCACCTGGCATCGGGCTTGGCCACCACGGCGGCAGCCAGCACGTCCGGGTGCCGGTACAGCACGTCCTCGACCTCGATGGACGAGATGTTCTCGCCGCCCGAGATGATGATGTCCTTGCTGCGGTCCTTGATCTTGATGTAGCCGTCCGGATACTGCACCGCCAGGTCGCCCGTGTGGTACCAGCCGCCGGCGAACGCATCGGCCGTGGCCTGCGGGTTCTTCAGGTAGCCCTTCATGGTGATGTTGCCGCGGATCATGATCTCGCCCATGGTCTCGTCGTCCATCGGCACCGGCTGCAGGGTCTGCGCATCGAGCACGCGCGCCGCGCCCTGCAGGTGGTAGCGCACGCCCTGGCGCGCGTTCAGCCGGGCGCGCTCGCCGACGTCCAGAGCGTCCCACTCGTCGTGCTTGGCGCAGACCGTCGCCGGGCCGTACACCTCGGTCAGGCCGTAGACGTGCGTCAGCTCGAACCCCAGCGCTTCCATGCCCTCGATCAGCGAGGCCGGCGGCGCCATGCCCGCCACCATGGCCTTCACGCCCACCGGCAGACCCTGCTTCAGTTCGCCGGGCGCGTTCACCAGCAGGCTGTGCACGATGGGCGCGCCGCAGTAGTGGGTGACGCCGTGCGTCTTGATCGCATCGATGATGGCCGGCGCCTCGACGCGCCGCAGGCAGACGTTGATGCCGGCGCGCGCGGCCAGCGTCCACGGGAAGCACCAGCCGTTGCAGTGGAACATCGGCAGCGTCCACAGGTAGGCCGCGTGCTTGGGCATGTCCCATTCCAGGACGTTGGAGATGGCGTTGAGCGCCGCGCCGCGGTGGTGGGTGACCACGCCCTTCGGGCTGCCGGTGGTGCCGCTGGTGTAGCTCAGCGCGATGGCGTCCCATTCGTCGGCGGGCAGTTCCCAGGCGAACTCCGCGTCGCCCTGCGCGAGGAATTCCTCGTAGGTGGCGCTGCCGATGCGCTGCGCGGGCCCGGTGAAGAGCGCGTCCTCGGCATCGATCACCAGCAGCGGGCGCTGTTCCTTGCGCTGCGCGATGGCTTTGCGCATCACCGGCGCGAATTCCACGTCGACGATCACCGCGCTGGCCTCGCCGTGGTCCAGCATGAAGGCGATGGCTTCGGGGTCCAGCCGCGTGTTCAGCGCGTTGAGCACCGCGCCGGCCATCGGAACGCCGAAATGCGCCTCGACCATGGGAGGCGTGTTGGGCAGCATCACGGCCACCACCTCGCCCTGGCCGACGCCGCCGCGGCGCAGCGCGCTGGCCAGCCGCCGGCAGCGCGCGTAGGTTTCGGCCCAGGTCTGGCGCAGCGCGCCGTGGACGATGGCCACGCGGTGCGGGTACACGTCGGCAGCGCGTTCCAGGAAGGACAGCGGCGACAGCGCCGCGAAATTGGCGGGGTTGCGGGGAAGGTCCTGGTCGAACAGCGCGGGCATGCGGGTCTCCGTTGTCTGGCTATGTCATGAGGGTGCGGGCTGCCGCTGGGGGAGAATATCGCGATCCCCATGGCCATCCCCCAGTCTTTCATCCAGGAACTGCTTGCGCGCGCCGACGTCGTCGAGATCGTCGGCCGCCACGTGCAGCTGAAAAAAGGCGGCGCCAATTTCCTGGGCCTATGCCCCTTCCATGGAGAGAAATCGCCCTCGTTCACCGTCAGCCCGAGCAAGCAGTTCTACCACTGCTTCGGCTGCGGCAAGAACGGCAATGCGCTCGGTTTTCTCATGGATTACGCGGGCATGAACTTCGTGGAAGCGGTCAAGGACCTGGCCGGCCAGTACGGCATGCAGGTGCCCGAAGAGAACCTCTCGCCGGCCGAGCGCGCCCGTGCCATCGAGCAGCGCGAAAAGCAGGCCACGCTGGGCGACGTGCTGGAGAAAGCCGGCGCCGCGTACCGCAAGCAGCTGCGCGTCTCGCCCCGCGCCATCGATTACCTGAAAGGCCGCGGCCTGTCCGGCGAGATCGCCAAACAGTTCGGCCTGGGCTATGCGCCCGAAGGCTGGCGCAGCCTGGCCAGCGTGTTCCCCGAATACGACGACCCGCTGCTGGCCGAAAGCGGCCTGGTGATCGTCAACGAGGAGGACCCTTCGACAGGCTCAGGACAGGCTAAGCGCTACGACCGCTTTCGCGACCGCGTGATGTTTCCGATCCGCAACGTCAAGGGCGAATGCATCGGCTTCGGGGGGCGCGTACTGGGCGATGAAAAACCGAAGTACTTGAACTCTCCCGAGACGCCGGTGTTCAGCAAGGGCCGCGAGCTGTACGGCCTGTACGAGGCGCGCAACGCGCTGCGCGAGCGCGGCTATGCCCTGGTGACCGAAGGCTACATGGACGTGGTGGCGCTGGCGCAGCTGGGCTTTCCCAACGCGGTGGCCACGCTGGGGACGGCCTGCACCACCGAGCACGTGCAAAAGCTGTTCCGCTTCACCGACAGCGTGGTGTTCAGCTTCGACGGCGACGCCGCCGGCCGGCGCGCGGCGCGCAAGGCGCTGGATGGCGCCCTGCCCTATGCCACCGACGTGCGCACGGTGAAGTTCCTGTTCCTGCCGCCCGAGCACGACCCCGACAGCTACGTCCGCGCCTTCGGCGAGGACGCGTTCGCCCGCTGCGTGGCCGAGGCGCTGCCGCTGTCGCGCTTCGTGCTGGAGATCGCGCGCGAAGGCTGCGACCTGTCCACGGCCGAAGGCCGCGCGCGCATGGCGGCCAATGCCAAGCCGCTGTGGAGCGCGCTGCCCGAAGGCGGCCTCAAGCGCCAGCTGCTGGGCGAGATCGCCGCCGCCATCCAGGAAGAGCCGCGCGACCTGGCCGTGGCCTGGGG
>NZ_JACCWG010000300.1 GCF_013697775.1 Ramlibacter sp.
GCGCAGCGGCGCCAGCCATCCGGCCGGCACGCCGCCGCGCGCGGCCTGCTGCTTACGCTCACCAATCCCAAGCCGATCCTGTTCTTCGGCGCGTTCTTCCCGCTGTTCATCAACCCACGCGCGCAGCGCTGGCTGGAGGGCTTCGCGCTGCTGGGCCTGCTGTTCGAGATGCTGAACCTCGTGTACTTCACGGCGCTCGTTTACCTGGTGGGCCGGCTGAACCGCTCAGGCGCCCGCAACGGCCGCGCCCAGGTGCTGCTGCGCCGCGCCGGCGCGCTCGCGCTTATCGCCTGCGGCGCCTGGGCGCTCAGCCAGCTGCATTTCCTTCAGCGGTAGCAGCCCGCTGCGCGCTGCTGCGCCCTGTACCATTCCCGCCATCGTTTTTCTATTCGTGGAGCAGAGCATGAGCAGCATTCGGACGGTGGGCATTATCGGCGCCGGCACCATGGGCAACGGCATCGCGCAGGCATGCGCCGTGGCGGGCGTGGACGCGGTCATGGTGGACGTTTCGGACACCGCCGTCAGCAAGGGCCTGGCCACCGTGGCCGGCAGCCTGGAGCGGCTGGTGAAGAAGGACAAGCTCACCGCCGCCGACAGGGACGCGGCGCTGGCGCGCATCAAGGGTTCGACGAACTCCGAGGACCTGAAGGCGGCGCAGCTGGTGATCGAGGCGGCCACCGAGAACGAAGAGCTGAAGCTGCGCATCTTGAAGCAGGTGGACGGATTGGTGGCGCCGGAGGTGGTCATCGCGTCGAACACCTCGTCGATCTCCATCACCAAGCTGGCCGCGGCCACTTCGCGCGCGGACCGCTTCATCGGCATGCACTTCTTCAACCCGGTGCCGATGATGGCGCTGGTGGAAATCATCCGCGGGCTGCAGACCAGCGACGCGACGCACGATGCGGTGAAGGCACTGGCCGAGCGGCTGGGCAAGTCGCCCATCACGGTGAAGAACGCGCCGGGCTTCGTGGTCAACCGCATCCTGGTGCCGATGATCAACGAGGCATTCTTCGTGCTGGCCGAGGGCATCGCGACGCCCGAGGACATCGACGCCGGCATGAAGCTCGGCTGCAACCACCCGCTCGGCCCGCTGGCACTGGCCGACATGATCGGCCTGGACGTGTGCCTGGCGGTGATGGAGGTCTACCTGCGGGAGTACGGCGACTCCAAGTACCGGCCCTGCCCGCTCTTGAAGGAAATGGTGGCTGCCGGGCGCCTGGGCCGCAAGAGCGGCCGCGGCGTGTACGGCTACTGACCCGCCACCGGGGCGCGCGGCCTTTAGGCCTTGCTGCTTTCCGACTTGATGACCAGGTCGCCGCCGGCGGCCTGGCTCATCCGGTCCGTCACGGTCCAGCAGCTGACGGCGGTCAGCACGACGGTGGCGGCGATCAGCAGGCGGGACACGATGATGCGGTGCGTTCTTTCCATGATCTCTTCTCCTGTTTGTCCGGGTGCAGTTGTTGCACCGATGGGAGAGATTCTTCCGGGAATCGCCTTTTTGCGCGATAAGACAGTTGCCTACCGGCGCTTAAGCACTTTTGCGCAGCGGCGCCGCGGCGGACTTAGGGAATTTGCTTAGCGCGCTCGCGGCGGTCCTGCAGGAAGCGCCGGTTGCTCTCCGGCCTGCCTTCGACGGTGCGCGGCGGCGACAGCCCGGGCGTAAGGCCCGGCGGCGCATCGGCACCGAGGCTCTTCACTGCGGGCGCTGCCGCCTGCATCGCGGGGCGCGCGGCCTCGAGGTCGAGCCGCGCTTCGGCACCGTCCTTGGCGAGCACCACATGGTCGGGCGCCACGCGGCGCAGCATCCAGCCACCGGCGACGGCGTCGCCGGTGCGGTAGAGCTGCGGCGCGGCGCCCTGGGTGCTCAGCAATGCCTCGGAGCGGCCGGACTCGGGACGCGCCAGCACACCTTGCAAGGCAATGCCTTCAGGGCGCGCTGCCGCAGCGACCGGCGCGGGGTGCGGCGCGCTGGCAGCCAACGGGGTTTGCACCGGCGCCGGC
>NZ_JACCWG010000306.1 GCF_013697775.1 Ramlibacter sp.
GCGGCATGCGCCGCGGAAAGTGCCGGTGCAAGCCCCGCGGATGCCCTCGCCGCCTTCGAACCGGCGTACGGAATGGCATGCACGATCCTGGCGAACGGATAGGTCGGCAGGCTCACGCGGCGCGGCGCCCGGGCGCCGTACAGCGCGCGCCAGGACACGGCATGGCCGCGCGCCCAGGCGGCGGCCAGCTTGTCGTGCTGCCGCTTCTCCACCCAGGCCTGCACCAGTGCGGCGAAGTCGTCGCCCTGCAGCAGCGGGTCCTTGCGGCCAGCGCCGCGCAGCTCGCCGCGCTCCAGCCCCGAACCATCGCCTCCGTGAATGGCCTCGGCGAGCCGGGCACGCGCCTCGTCCACCGTGGCCGAGACGAAGGCCAGGCGCGACGGCATGTGCTCGCGCCCGGTCTGCAGCGTGTACGCCACGGCGGTGAGCGGCAGTGCCGCCGCCGACGGCGATTCCAGCCATGCCAGCAGGTCGCTGCAGCGCCGGTCCAGCCGTTCGCGGTCGCGGGCCGACAGGACGATCACGCACGGCCCGCCGCCGCCCGTACCCTCCTGCTCTTCGGCACCAACGTACTCCTGCAGGATCACGTGCGCATTGGAGCCGCCCGCGCCGAACGACGAGACGCCCGCCATGCGCGGCGGCTGCTCCGCACCCGCGCGCCCCTGCACCCGCCAGGGTGCGAGCGCGCGCTGCACCGCGAACGGCGTCTGCGCGAAGTCGATGTTGGGGTTGAGGGTGGCCGCGTGCAGCGACGGCGCCAGCATGCCGTGGCGCAGCTGCAGCAGCACCTTGGTCACGCCGGCCACGCCCGCCGCGCCCTCGCAATGGCCGATGTTCGACTTCACCGAACCGAGGGCGCAGAACTGCCGCTCTTCGGTGAACGCCGAAAACGCCCGCGCCAGGCCGGCGATCTCGATCGGGTCGCCCAGCGTGGTGCCGGTGCCGTGCGCTTCCAGGTAGCTGATGTCGCGCGCATCCACGCCGCCCGCCTCCAGGCAGTCGGCGATCGCCGCGGCCTGCGCGTTCGGGTTGGGCACCGTGTAGCCGTTGGCCTTGCCGCCGTGGTTGGTGGCGGTGGCGCGGATCACGCCGTAGATCTGGTCGCCGTCGGCCACCGCCGCTTCCAGCGGCTTGAGCACCAGCGCGCCGACGCCCTCGCCGGGCACGTAGCCGTCGCCGCCTTCGCCGAAGCTCGCGCACTGGCCGGTGCTGGAGACGAAGCGGCCCTGCGCCAGCATGAGGTACTTGTTGGGATGCAGCGTGAGATTCACGCCGCCGGCGATCGCCATGCGGCAGCGCCCGAAGCGGATGCTCTGGCAGGCCAGCTCGATGGCGGTCAATGACGACGAACACATCGTGTCCACCGCCATGCTGGGCCCGCTGACGTCCAGGAAATACGACACCCGGTTGGCGATGGACGCCGCGCTGCCGGTCAGCGCCACGTTGTTGCCACGCACCTGCTCCTGCGCGCCGAACAGCTGGAACTCGGTGGACATCACGCCGACGAACACGCCCACGCGCCGTGCCCGCGCGGGGTCCGCGCGGTCGCCCAGCATGTCGCGGGTGTAGCCGGCGTCCTCCAGCGACGCATACGTGCACTGCAGGAACAGCCGCTCCTGCGGGTCCATGATCTCGGCTTCGCGCGGGGCGATGTTGAAAAACTGCGGATCGAAGCAGTCCACGTCGTCGATGAAGCCGCCCCACTTGCCGTAGGTGGTACCGGGCGTGCCGCGCTCGGCGTCGAAGTACAGGCTGTTGTCCCAGCGCGAAGGCGGGATCTCGGTGACGCTGTCGCGGCCGGCCCGCAGGTTGTCCCAGAACTGCGCGAGGTCGGCCGCGCCCGGATAGCGCCCGGCCATGCCGATCACGGCGATGGCCAGCGGCCCCGCCTGCTGCGCCGGCGCAGCAGGCGCGGAAAGCGCGGGCACGGGTTGCGGCGCCGGTGCCGCGCTGGATGCGGTCGCCGGTGCGGCAACGGGCGCAGGCGCCGCCGATGGCTGGTCCAGCCCGAAGGTTTTAGCCAACCGCGGACCATGCGACTCGACCAGCTGGCGCGCCAGCTTGGCGATGCTGGGGTACTCAAAGAACAGCGTCTTCGACAGCGGTCCGATGCTTTTCTCCAGCATCTCGGTCATGTCCATGATCAGGATGGAGTCGATGCCGTAGTTGTCGAACGAGGCCTCGGCCTCGATGCGGTCCAGCTCCATGGACGCCGTCTTTGCGAGCACCTGTCGGAGCAGCTCTTCGGTCCTGCCGAGTAGATCGGGATGGGCCACGCCCGCTGCGCTCGCGGGCCGCGCAGCGGCGAGCGCTGCGG
>NZ_JACCWG010000319.1 GCF_013697775.1 Ramlibacter sp.
GATCAAGGGCAAAACCTGCGATGAGTTCTTTTCCCCCGAACGGGTCGCAGAAGTCCGCGCCCGCGACCAGGCCACCCTGCTCTCGCTTGAAAGCAGGACAACGGAAGAGATGCTCACCCTGCGCAGCGGCGAGCAAGTGCACTATGAAACGCTGACGGCGCCGCTGTGGGACGAGAACGGGCAGCTGCAAGGCCTGCTTGGAATCTCGCGCAACATCACCGAGAGAAAAAAGTACGAGGAAGAGATCAAGCAGGCCCGCGATCTCGCCGAGGCGGCAACGCTGTCGAAGTCGCAGTTCCTGGCCAACATGAGCCATGAGATTCGCACGCCGATGAACGCCATCATCGGCCTGTCGCACCTGACACTGAAGACCACGCTGACCGAGCGCCAGCGCGACTACGTGCAAAAGGTGCAGGCCTCGGGCCAGCACCTGCTGGGCATCATCAACGACATCCTGGACTTCTCCAAGGTCGAGGCCGGCAAGCTGGACATCGAGCGCGAGCAGTTCGACCTGAAAAGCGTGCTGGAGCACGTGAACAACCTGGTGGCCGACAAGGCCAGCGCCAAGGGCCTGGCGCTGGTGTTCGACGCCGCGCCCGGCGTGCCGCGGCTGCTGCTGGGCGACTCGCTGCGCATCGGCCAGATCCTCATCAACTACGTCAACAACGCCGTCAAGTACACGCAGCATGGACGCGTGAACGTGTCCATGCGGGTGGCCGAGCGGCAGGACGACAACCTGCTGCTGCACTGCGAGGTGACCGACACCGGCATCGGCCTGACCGAGGAGCAGCAGGCCCGCCTGTTCCAGAGTTTTTCGCAGGCCGACTCCTCCACCACGCGCAAGTACGGCGGCACCGGCCTGGGGCTGGCCATCTCCCGCAAGCTGGCCCAGCTGATGGGCGGCGATGTCGGCGTGTGCAGCCGCTTCGGCCAGGGCAGCACCTTCTGGTTCACCGTGCGGGTGGATGCCGTGCACGGGCAGGACCACGCGCTGCTGTCCTCGCCCGACCTGCGGCACGGCCGCGCGGCGGCGCAGGCCCATGAGACCGCGCGCGCCGAAGCCGCGCGCCAGGGCGAGGCCGTGCGCGGCGCGCGCATCCTGGTGGTGGAGGACAACGACATCAACCAGCGCGTGGCCGAGGAAATCCTGCAGGACGCGGGCTTCGTGGTGGACATCGCCGAGAACGGCCAGGAGGGCCTGGCGATGGCGCGCGGCGGCGGCTACGACCTGGTGCTGATGGACATGCAGATGCCGGTAATGGACGGCCTCACCGCCACGCAGGAAATCCGCAAGCTGCCGGGGCTGGCGCATCTGCCCATCGTGGCGACCACCGCCAACGCCATGCAGCGCGACCGCGACCGCTGCCTGGCCGCCGGCATGAACGACTTCATCGCCAAGCCGATCGACCCGGACGAACTGGCGCGCACGCTGCTGCGCTGGCTGAAGCCGCGGGAACAAAACCCTTCGACAGGCTCAGGGCGAACGGACGATGGGTCACAAACCGCCGTGCGCCCTGAGCCTGTCGAAGGGCCCGCCCCGCCCGCCAACGGCCTGCCGCACGTCCCCGGCCTCGACACGACGCTCGGACTGCGCCGCGTGATGGGCAAGAAGAAGCTCTACCTCACGCTGCTGCAGCGCTATGCGCAAAGCCAGCGCGACTGCGCTGGGCAGGTGCGCGCCGCGCTGGATGCCGGCGACATGGCCACGGCGGAGCGCCTGGCGCACACCGCCAAGGGCCTGGCCGGCAACATCGGCGCCGAGCCACTGGCCGTCGATGCCGCAGCCCTGGAGCATGCCCTGCGCGAGCAGCATGCGGCCCCCGAGATCGACCGCCACCTGGAGGTGTTCGGCCGCAGCCTGCAGGCGCTGATCGACGGCTTGGCGGCAGCGGCCTCGGAGATGACCCCCGCGTCTTGTTGACTTTTCAGAACTTACTGAAAATTCAAAACAAGGCTGCCACAATCGTGGCATGCCGCTCCAAGACCACCTGCCGCCGCTCAGCCGCCAGTTCGTCTCGCACTTCGGCGAGATGGGCAGCCGCTGGGGCATCAACCGCACCGTGGGGCAGATCTATGCCCTGCTCTTCATCGCGCAGCGCGGCCTCAACGCCGACGAGATCGCCGAGGCGCTGGAGTTCTCCCGCTCCAATGTGAGCATGGGCCTGAAGGAACTGCAGGCCTGGCGGCTGGTGCGGCTGCGCCACCTGCCCGGCGACCGCCGCGAGTATTTCGAGGCGCCCGCGGACATCTGGGAGATCTTCCGCGTGCTGGCCGAGGAGCGGCGCCGCCGCGAGATCGAGCCCACGCTGTCGATGCTGCGCATGGCGCTGCTGGAGCAGCCCACCGACCCGGCCGACGTGCACGCGCAGGAGCGCATGCGCCAGATGCACGACCTGATCGACCGCCTCATGACCTGGTTCGACGACGTGCAGAAGCTGGCCCCCGAAACCGCCATGCGGCTGATGGGCCTGGGCTCCACCGTGACCCGGGTGCTGGAACTGAAGGACCGCGTGACCGGCCGCTCGCCGAAGGCCAACAAGGAGAACGGATGATGGACACCCTGCTTCTGTCGCGGCTGCAGTTCGCGGCCAACATCAGCTTCCATATTCTCTTTCCGACCATCACCATCGCGCTCGGCTGGCTGCTGGTGTTCTTCCGGGTGCGCAATGCCGCCACCCGTGGCACGCCCGAGGCCGGCCATTGGGAAGAGGCCTATTACTTCTGGACCAAGGTGTTCGCGCTGACCTTCGCGCTGGGCGTGGTGTCGGGCATCACCATGAGCTTCCAGTTCGGCACCAACTGGCCCGGCTTCATGGAAAAGGCCGGCAACATCGCGGGTCCGCTGCTCGGCTACGAGGTGCTGACGGCGTTCTTCCTGGAAGCCACCTTCCTGGGCATCATGCTGTTCGGCCGCGAGCGCGTGTCCGAGCGCACGCACCTCATCGCCACCGTGCTGGTGGCCTTCGGCACCACGCTGTCGGCGTTCTGGATCCTGGCGCTCAACTCGTGGATGCAGACGCCCGCAGGCTACGAGATCGTCAACGGCCGCTTCCATGCGACCAGCTGGCTGGCGGTGATCTTCAATCCCTCGTTCCCCTACCGGCTCGCGCACAAGCTGCTGGCGTCCACGCTCACCGCGTCGTTCCTCGTCGCCGGCCTGAGCGCGTGGCAGCTGCTCAAGGACACGGCCAACGGCGGCACGCGCAAGGCGCTGCGGGTGGCGGTGACGGCCGCGGCGATCGCCATTCCCATCCAGATCTTCGTGGGCGACCAGCATGGCCTGAACACGCTGGACCACCAGCCGGCCAAGATCGCCGCGCTGGAGGCGCTGTGGCACACCGAGAAAGGCGCGGGCCTCACGCTGATCGGCTGGCCCGACGAGAAAAACGGCGTCACGCACTACGCGCTGCGGCTGCCGCGCGGCGCCAGCCTGATCCTGGCGCACGACGCCAACGCCGAACTCAAGGGCCTGGACCAGTTCAAGGATGCGCATCCGCCGGTGCTGCCCCTGTTCATCGCGTTCCGCGTGATGGTGGGCATGGGGATGCTGATGCTGGCCGTGTCGTGGTGGGCTGCGTGGCGCCTGTGGCGCGCGCGCCCTTCGACAAGCTCAGGGCGAACGGATACCTCCGTTCGGGCTGAGCCTGTCGAAGCCCCGCCTCCGCGCCGCCTTCTCTGGATGCTTTCGGCCATGACCTTCTCCGGCTGGATCGCCACCTTGGCCGGCTGGTACGTCACCGAGATCGGCCGGCAGCCCTTCATCATTTACGGCCTGGTGCGCACCGCCGACGTGGTGGCGCAGCATGCGCCCGGCATGGTGGCCTCCACGCTCGCGGCCTACCTGATCCTGTACGCGTCGCTGCTGCTCGCCTACGTCGGCGTGCTGAAGTACATGGCGGAGCATCCGGCCAAGCCGGCCGGCCCAGGACTGCTGCCGGTCTCCACCACCGTGCCCCCCACCGCACCGCAAGGAGCCTAGAAATGATGACCCCCACGCTTGTCACTTCGTGTACTGCGCTGCCCCCCGAGGGGGCTTCAGCCTCCTTGAGGCGGCTCGGCGGAGGCTGACATGGACCTCGCCACCTTCCTGCCGCTGCTGTTCATGGCCGTGATGGGCCTGGCCCTGCTGGCCTATGTGGTGCTCGACGGCTACGACCTGGGCGTGGGCCTGCTGCTGCCGCTGGCCGACGACGCCGAGAAGGACGTGATGGTGTCCAGCATCGGGCCGTTCTGGGACGCCAACGAAACCTGGATGGTGCTGGGCATCGGCATCCTGCTGATCGCCTTTCCCCTGGCGCACGGCATCGTGCTCAGCGCGCTGTACCTGCCGGTGGCGGTGATGCTGATCGGCATCGTGCTGCGCGGCGTGTCGTTCGATTTCCGCGTGAAGGCGCGCGCGGCGCGCAAGCAGATGTGGAACCGGCTGTTCTCCGCCGGCTCGCTGCTGGCCGCCACGGCGCAGGGCTGGATGCTGGGCAGCTACCTCACCGGCTTCGACCACGGCCTGTGGCCCACGCTGTTCTCGGCCTTCATCGCGCTCACCTTGCCGACCGCGTACGCCGTGCTGGGCGCGGGCTGGCTGATGATGAAGACCGATGGCCCGCTGCAGGCCAAGGCCGTGGGCTGGGCGCGCAAGCTGCTGCTGCCGATGGGCGGCGCGCTGGCGGGCATCTCGCTGGCTTCGCCGCTGGTCAGCCCCACGGTGTTCGCCAAGTGGTTCGCGCTGCCGCAGCTGTTCGCGCTGCTGCCGATTCCTCTGGCCTGCGCCGCCGCGTTCTTCGCGGCGTGGCACGTGCTGTCGCGCCCGCGCGTGCTGGCCGCGGGCTACGGCTGGGTGGTGTTCGCCTCCACCGTGCTGATCTTCGTGCTGGCCTTCTTCGGGCTGGCCTACAGCCTGTACCCGTACATCGTGGTGGACAAGCTCACGGTGTGGCAGGCCGCCAGCGACACCAGCGCGCTGCTGTTCATCCTGGTGGGCGTGGCGATCACCCTGCCCGCGATCGTCGTCTACACGGTGTTCATGTACCGCGTGTTCTGGGGCAAGGCCACGGAGTTGACGTACGGCCCCGGCAGCTGAGGATCAGGCTGTTTGCGGCGCGCCGAGCAGGCGCGCCTTGGCTTCATCGTATTCGCGCTGGAGCTTCGCGATGTAGCCGGCCGCGGACATCACCTCGGTCACCGCGCCGATGCCCTGGCCGCAGCCCCAGATGTCCTTCCAGGCCTTGCTCTTGGCGCTGTCGCCGCCGCCGAAGTTCATCTTGCTGGGATCGCTCTCGGGCAGGTTGTCCGGGTCCATGCCGGCCGCGCGGATGCTGGGCTTCAGGTAGTTGCCGTGCACGCCGGTGAACAGGTTGCTGTAGACGATGTCGTCGGAATTGCCGTCGACGATGGCCTGCTTGTAGGCGTCGCTGGCGCGCGCCTCCTCGGTGGCGATGAAGGCCGAGCCGATGTAGGCGAAGTCGGCGCCCATGGCCTGCGCCGCCAGCACCGCGCCGCCGGTGGCGATGGCACCCGACAGCGCGATCGGGCCGTCGAACCACTGGCGGATTTCCTGGACCAGCGCGAACGGGCTCTTCACGCCCGCGTGGCCGCCCGCGCCCGCGGCCACCGCGATCAGGCCGTCGGCGCCCTTCTCGATGGCCTTGTGCGCGAACATGTTGTTGATGATGTCGTGCAGCACGATGCCGCCGTAGCTGTGGATCGCCTGGTTCACCTCGGGGCGCGCGCCCAGCGAGGTGATGACGATCGGCACCTTGTACTTCACCGCCATTTCCATGTCGTAGTCGAGCCGGTCGTTGCTCTTGTGCACGATCTGGTTCACGGCGAACGGCGCGGCCGGGCGGTCCGGGCTGTTGCGATTGTGGGCGGCCAGCGTCTCGGTGATCTCGTGCAGCCACTCGTCCAGCTGCGCCGCCGGGCGCGCGTTCAGCGCGGGCATGGAGCCCACGATGCCGGCCTTGCACTGCGCGATCACCAGCTTGGGGTTGCTGATGATGAACAGCGGCGAGCCGATCACGGGCAGCGCGAGATGTTGCAGGGCCTGGGGCAGCTTGGACATGGGTTCTCCGTCATTGAAAGCCGTTCGTCCTGAGCTTGTCGAAGGGTGAACGGCGTGGTGCGGCTTCGACAGGCTCAGCCCGAACGGGCGCTTTCTTCAGCCCGAGCGGGCTTTGTTTCTAGAAGGCTTCCAGCGCCATGCCGGTGACGCTGTCGGCGCCCTCGACGATGCTGTCGCGCATGCCGGGCGCCTTGGCCAGGATGTGGTCGGCGTAGAAGTGCGCGGTGGCGATCTTGGCGTGCATGAATTGCACGTCCTCGCCCGCCGCGGCCAGTTCCTCGGCCACCAGCAGCGAGCGACCGAGCTGCCAGCCCGCCACCAGGTTGCCGGCGAGCATCAGATACGGCACCGAGCCGGCGAACACGGCGTTGGGCGAACTCCGGCCCTGCTGCACCACGAAGTCCACCACGTCCAGGAAAGCCTTGCGCGCCGCGGCCAGGCGCTTTTGCATCGCCAGCGCGGCGGGGCTGCCGCTCTTGCCGAGCGCGGCCTCGGTCTTCTCGATCTGCCCGGCGATGGCGCGCGCGGTCTGGCCACCGTCGCGCGCGGTCTTGCGGCCCACCAGGTCGTTGGCCTGAATCGCGGTCGTGCCTTCGTAGATGGTCAGGATCTGGGCGTCGCGGTAGTACTGCGCGGCGCCGGTTTCCTCGATGAAGCCCATGCCGCCGTGCACCTGCACGCCCAGCGAGGTGACGTCCAGGCTCATCTCGGTGCTGTAGCCCTTGACCAGCGGCACCAGGAATTCGTAAAACGCCTGGTTCTGCTTGCGCGCGTCGGCGTCCGTGTGGTGGTGCGCGGCGTCGTACCCCGCAGCCGCCACGCTGGCCATCGCGCGGCAGCCTTCGGTGTAGGCGCGCATGGTCAGCAGCATGCGGCGCACGTCGGGGTGGTGGATGATGGGCGCGGCGCCGGGCAGCGAGCCGTCCACCGGGCGCGACTGCACGCGGTCGCGCGCATAGGCCACGGCCTTTTGATAGGCGCGCTCGGCGATCGCCACGCCCTGCATGCCCACGGCGTAGCGCGCCGCGTTCATCATGATGAACATGTACTCCAGGCCGCGGTTCTCCTGGCCGACGATGTAGCCGACGGCGCCACCGTTGTCGCCGTACTGCAGCACCGCGGTGGGCGAAGCCTTGATGCCCAGCTTGTGCTCGATGCTCACGCAGTGCACGTCGTTGCGCGCACCGATGGCGCCGCCGGCATCCACCATGAATTTCGGCACCACGAACAGGCTGATGCCCTTCACGCCTTCGGGCGAGCCGGGGATCTTGGCCAGCACCAGATGGACGATGTTCTCGGCCATGTCGTGCTCGCCGAAGGTGATGAAGATCTTGGTGCCGAAGATCTTGTAGGTGCCGTCGGGCTGCGGCTCGGCGCGGGTGCGCACCAGCGACAAATCGCTGCCGGCCTGCGGCTCGGTCAGGTTCATGGTACCGGTCCACTCGCCGCTCACCAGCTTTTCCAGGAACACCGCCTTCAATTCATCCGAGCCGGCCGTCAGCAGCGCCTCGATGGCGCCGTCGGTCAGCAGCGGGCACAGCGCGAAGCTGAGGTTGGCGCTGTTGAGCATCTCGTTGCAGGCCGCGCCGATGGTTTTCGGCAGGCCCTGGCCGCCGAAGCCGGTGGGATGCTGGATGCTCTGCCAGCCGCCCTCGACGAACTGGCGGTAGGCCTGGCGAAATCCCGGCGTGGTGGCGACGTTGCCGTCCTTCCACGCCGAGGGATTGCGATCGCCCTCGACATTGAGCGGCGCCACCACTTCCTGGTTGAAGCGGGCGCACTCCTCGAGCACGGCCTGCGCTGTGTCCAGGCCGGCGTCCTCGAAGCCCGGCATGCGCGCGATCTCCTCCAGGCCGGCCAGGTGCCGGATGTCGAAGAGCATGTCCTTGACGGGGGCGATGTAGCTCATCTCACAGCTCCTTGACCAGCTCCGGCACCGCCTGGAACAGGTCGGCTTCCAGGCCGTAGTCGGCCACGCTGAAGATCGGCGCTTCGGGGTCCTTGTTGATCGCGACGATCACCTTGGAATCCTTCATGCCGGCCAGGTGCTGGATGGCGCCGGAAATGCCCGCGGCGATGTACAGCTGCGGCGCGACGATCTTGCCGGTCTGGCCGACCTGCCAGTCGTTGGGCGCGTAGCCCGCGTCGACCGCGGCGCGGCTGGCGCCCAGCGCGGCGCCCAGCTTGTCGGCCAGCGGCGTCAGCACGTCGTTGAACTTCTCGCTGCTGCCCATCGCCCGGCCGCCCGAGACGATGATCTTGGCCGCGGTCAGCTCGGGGCGGTCGCTCTTGGCGATTTCCTGGCCGACAAAGCTGCTCTTGCCGCTGTCGGCCACGCTGGCGGCGGTTTCCACTGCGGCGCTGCCGCCGCTGGTGGCGGCCGGGTCGAACGCGGTGGTGCGCACGGTGAGCACCTTGATGGCGTCGGCGCTTTGCACCGTGGCGATGGCGTTGCCGGCGTAGATCGGGCGCTCGAAGGTGTCGGGGCTGTCCACCTTGGTGATGTCGCTGACCTGCGCCACGTCCAGCTTGGCCGCGACGCGCGGCGCCACGTTCTTGCCGCCGGCGGTGGCCGGGAACAGGATGTGGCTGTAGTCCTTGGCGATCGCCAGCACCTGGGCCGCGACGTTCTCGGCCAGGCCGTGCGCGAAGTGCGCGCCGTCGGCGTGGATCACCTTGGAAACGCCGGCGATCTGCGCGGCCGCCTTGGCGGCTTCACCGGCGTTCTCGCCGGCCACCAGCACGTGCACGTCGCCGCCGCAGGCGATTGCCGCGGTGACGGTGTTGAGGGTCGCGCCACGGATGGACGCGTTGTCGTGTTCGGCAATGACCAGGGCTGCCATGTCAGATCACCTTCGCTTCGTTCTTGAGTTTCGCCACCAGGGTCGCCACGTCGGGCACCTTCACGCCGGCACTGCGCTTGGCGGGCTCGACCACCTTCAGCGTCTTCAGCCGCGGCTTCACGTCCACGCCCAGGTCCTCGGGCTTGAGGACTTCCAGCGGCTTTTTCTTGGCCTTCATGATGTTGGGCAGCGTGACGTAGCGCGGCTCGTTCAGGCGCAGGTCGGTGGTGATCACCGCCGGCAGCGTGACCGACAGCGTCTCGAAGCCGCCGTCGACCTCGCGCGTGACCGTGGCCTTGCCGTCGGCCACTTCCACCTTGCTGGCGAAGGTGGCCTGCGGCAGGTCGGCCAGCGCGGCCAGCATCTGGCCGGTCTGGTTGGCGTCGTCGTCGATCGCCTGCTTGCCCAGGATCACCAGGCCCGGCTGCTCCTTGTCCACCAGCGCCTTCAGCAGCTTGGCCACGGCCAGCGGCTGGAGCTCCTCGGTGGTCTCGATCAGGATGGCGCGGTCGGCGCCGATGGCCATGGCCGTGCGCAGGGTCTCCTGGCACTGCGCGACGCCGCAGGAGATGGCGATCACCTCGGTGGCCACGCCCTTTTCCTTCAGCCGCACGGCCTCTTCGACGGCGATCTCGTCGAAGGGGTTCATGCTCATCTTCACGTTGGCGATGTCCACACCCGTGTTGTCCGACTTCACGCGGACCTTCACGTTGTAGTCCACCACCCGCTTGACAGGGACGAGGACCTTCATGCTGGGGAGCTCCTGGAGTTATGGATTTGGGGAAAACCGGACCGGACGCCGAATTGACGTTTACGTCAACTGGATTCTATTCGGCCGCCACTTGGCCTCAAAAAAGAACGACCGTTCTTTTTCAAAGTATACGCGTGCGCCCACTGCCGGGCTGGCCCGGTTGTCCGGGAAAGTCTGGACCGGGCGGCTTCCAGCGCGGCCTTACAGTCTTGTGCATAGCAACAAGGAGCTCTCCCCAGTGAAACGCCCTCTCTTCTCGCTCGCCGCGCTGGCCGCGGCAGCCCTGTTCGGCGGCTCCGCCTCGGCGCAGACCGTGCTCACCGCTTCCAGCTGGGTGCCGCCCACCCACTCGCTCAGCATCGCCCAGAAGGAGTGGTGCGACCTGGTGGAGAAGAATTCCGGCGGCAAGGTCAAGTGCAACATCCTGCCGCGCGCGGTGGCCAATCCGCCCGGCACCTACGATGCAGTGAAGAACGGCCTGGCCGACGTGTCGTTCACCGTGCACGGCTACACGCCCGGGCGCTTCGTGCTGCCGCAGATGGCGGAGCTGCCCTTCCTGGGCGACTCAGCCGAGCCGATCTGCGTGGCCTTCCAGCGCGTGGCGATGAAGCATCCCGAATTCCTGCAGGAACACCAGGGCGTGCACGTGCTGACCCTGTTCACCCACGGCCCCGGCATCGTCTTCAACACCAAGAAGCCGGTGGCCAAGGTGGAGGACCTGCAGGGCCTGAAGTGGCGCGTGGGCGGCGGCATGGTCAACGACATGACCAAGGCGCTGGGCATGAACGTGACGCTCAAGCCGGCCACCGACAACTACGAGCTGCTGTCCTCCGGCGTGATGGACGGCACGCTGCTGCCGGCCGAATCCAGCGAGTCGTTCAAGATCGACAAGCTGATCAAGCACGCCACCACCTTTCCGGGCGGCCTGTACAACACCAGCTTCGTCTTCATGATGAACCAGGGCAAGTACGACAAGCTGGCCCCCGACGAGAAGAAGGCGGTCGATGCCGCGTCGGGCGAAGTCGCCGCGCGCATCTTCGGGCGCAACTGGGACAAGGTGGACCGCCGCGCCCACGCGTTGATGCAGGCCAACAACGTGCAGATGGTCAAGGCCGACGCCAGGTTCGTGGCCGACGTCAAGGCCAAGACCGCGCCGCTGGAACAGAAGTGGGCCAAGGACGCCGAAGGCAAGGGCCTGAAGAACGCCGACAAGGTGCTGGCCGACTTCCGCGCCGAGATCGCCAAGGCGTCGAAGTAAGCAGGAATGCGGACGCGGCCACGTGCCGCCTCTGGTACAAACGCGGCACCCAGGGGAGCTTTGGGTGCCGCTTTCTTTTGCGCGGACCCGGTTGACGGAAGACGGAGAATGAAAAAACTGCTGGAGCTGCTGTGCGGCCTGCTGTCCGGGGTCGCGCTGTTCGCGATCATGGCGCTGACTTTTTTCGACGTGCTGGGGCGCAAGTTCGCCGACAACTCCATCCCGGGCTCCCTGGAGATGACCGAGCTGCTGATGGTGGTGGTGATCTTCGGCGCGCTGCCGCTGGTGTCGCAGCGCGGCGAGCACGTGGAGTTCGACTCGCTCGACCCGTTCATGCCGGCCTGGCTGCGCCGCGCCCAGGGCGTGCTGGTGCACCTGCTGTGCGCCGCGGTGCTGCTGCTGCTCGGTTATCTGATGTGGCGCACCGGCGGCCAGTTCCTGGAGTCCGGTGAAACCACCGCGCAGCTGAAGATCCTGAAGGCGCCGTTCCTCTACGGCATGAGCGTGCTGTGCGCGCTGACCGGGCTGGTGCACCTGACGCTGATCGCGCATCCGCCGGCCCAACGCGCCGAAGGCGAAGGAGTGGCACTGTGACCGCGGCACTCATCGGCTTCGCCTTCATCTTCGTGCTGGCGCTCATGCGCGTGCCGCTGGCCTTCTCCATGGGCCTGGTCGGCTTCGCCGGCATCGGCCTGATCCGCGGCTGGGACCCGGCGCTGGCCAGCACCGCTCAGGTGGTCTACGAAACCGGATTCGCCTACACGCTGTCGGTGATCCCTTTGTTCATTTTGATGGGCAACTTCGTGGCGCGCGCGGGCCTGGCGCACGAGCTGTTCCAGGCGGCCTATGCGTTCATCGGCCACCTGCGCGGCGGCCTGGCGCACGCCACCATCGCCGCGTGCGCCGGCTTCGGCGCGATCTGCGGCTCCTCCATCGCCACCGCCGCCACCATGAGCAAGGTGGCCTACCCGTCGATGAAAAAGCTGGGCTACAGCGACTCGCTGTCCACCGGCGTCATGGCCGCGGGCGGCACGCTGGGCATCATGATCCCGCCGTCCACCATCATGGTGATCTACGGGATCATCACCGAGACCAGCATCGGCAAGCTGTTCGCCGCCGGCGTCATCCCCGGGCTGCTGACGGCCATTTTGTTGATGGGAAGCGTGGTGCTCATGACCTTGCGCGATGCCGAACACGCGCCGCCCGGCAAGCGCCACACTTGGCCCGAGCGCTGGCGTGCGCTGCGCGGCATCTGGGGCGTGGCGGTGCTGGTGCTGGTGGTGCTGGGCGGCATTTATGGCGGCTTCTTCACCGCCACCGAGGGCGCGGGCTTCGGCGCCGCGGGCGCCTTCCTGTTCGCGCTGGCGCGCCGGCGCCTCACCTGGCGCAGCCTGTACGAGGTGCTGGTGGAATCTGCGCGCACCACGGCCATGCTGTTTACACTGCTGATCGCCGCCACCATCTTCGCCAACTTCGTGAACTTCACGAGCATGCCCGGCGATTTGAAGGAGTGGATCACCCACCTGGGCCTGTCGCCGGTGATGGTGATCGTGGCGATGATGGCCATCTACGTGGTGCTGGGCACGGTGATGGAGGAGCTGACGATGGTGTTGCTGACCATTCCGCTGTTCTTCCCCATCGTCACTGCCCTGGGGTTCGACCCGGTGTGGTTCGGCGTGCTGATCGTGATGATCGTGCAGATCGGCCTGATCTCCCCGCCCGTGGGCATGAACCTGTTCGTCATCAACGCCCTGCTCCCTGGCGTCGGCCTGGGCAAGATCTTCCGCGGCTGCTGGCCGTTCGTGCTGGTGATGATCATCGTGCTGGGACTGCTGGTCGCGTTTCCGCAGTTGAGTTTGTGGCTGCCTTCGTTGATGAAGTAGCGTTCACTCTGAAATCGCTGCGCGATTTCAGAGTGGCTTGGTCAGTGCCGGTTCAGGCGCGGGCTGCACGTGCATCACGCGCTGCGGATAGGGAATCTCGATGCCCGCATCGCGGAACCCTTTGAGGATCGCCAGGTTGATGTCGGACTTCACGTTCGACTGCCCGTTGATCGGGTCCTGGATCCAGAACAGCAGCGAGAACTCCAGCCCGTCCGGCCCGAAGCGCACCAGCCGCGCAGCCGGCTCCGGATCGGGAATCACGCGTTGCGCCCCCGCCGCGGCGCCCAACAGAATCTCCTGCACGCGATCGACGTCGCTGTCGTAGCCCACCGTCACCTCGGTGGTCAGCAGGATGCGCGGGTCGGCCAGCGACAGGTTCTCGATGCGCTCGGTGATCAGCTTTTCGTTGGGCACGATGGACTCGCGCCCGGCCAGCGAGCGGATCAGCGTGTAGCGCGTCTTGATGTCCGCGACCACGCCCTCGAAGTTGTCCACCCGCACCGTGTCGCCGATGCGCAAGCTGCGTTCGAACAGGATCACGAAGCCGCTCACGTAGTTGGCCGCCAGCTTCTGCAGGCCGAAGCCCAGGCCGACGCCCAGCGCGCCGCCCAGCACCGACAGCGCGGTGAGGTCCACGCCCACCGCCGACAGCGCGAACAGCAGGCCCACCAGCAGCAGCACGGCGCGGATGGCGTTGCCCGCCACCTTGCGCAGCGACAGGTCGTGCACCGCATCGCGCAGCACCTTGCGCTCCAGCACGGCCGAGATCCACAGCGCGATCACCAGCACCAGGCCCGACGACAGCACGCCCTGGATCATCGCCAGCAGGCTGACCTTGGCCTTGCCGAAGGCGAAGTAGATGGCGTCGAGCTCCGCCATCAGCGGCTGCAGCAGGCCGACGATCCACAGCACCGCCGCCAGCCAGGCCAGCCAGGAGAACAGGCGCTCCACCAGCCGCGCGAGCGAGGAGTTCGGGAACACCACGGTGAACACGCGCGCCAAAAAGCGGATGCCGGCCAGCGACACCAGCACCGGAATGGCGATGCGCAGCAGCACCAGCCGCTGCGAGTGCGCCAGCACCAGCGACGCGCCATACACCAGCACCAGTGCCAGCAGCGGAAACAGCAGGCCGTCGACCACGGCGCGGCCGAACCACACCGATTCGCTTGAGCGGCGCCGGCCGATCAGCCAGGCGATGCCCCAGGCCGCCACCAGGCAGCCCAGCAAAACGCCGATTTCCCAGGGCATGCCCGGGTGGCCCAGGTCACGGGCCAGCTTGTCGAGTTCCGTCATATGCTTTCACGGCCGTTCGCCCTGTGTTTCCACGACCGTTCGCCCTGAGCCTGTCGAAGGGCTTCGACGGGCTCAGCCCGAACGGGATCGCGCCAGGCCCGAACGGCATCAAGTCCATTTGGGTTGGCGCTTCTCGGTGAAAGCGGTCACGCCTTCCAGCGCGCAGCCGTCCATCATGTTCACGGCCATGGTTTCGCCGGCCAGCTGGTAGGCGGCGGCCGTGCCCATCTCGCGCTGCTGGTAGAACAGTTCCTTGCCCATGGCGATGGCGATGCGCGGCTTGGCGACGATGCTGGCGACCAGCCGCTCGACTTCCGCGTCAAGCCGGTCCGGCGCGACGGCATGGTTGACGAGGCCGCGCTCGGCTGCCTGCCGCGCGTCGATGAAGTCGCCGGTGACCAGCATCTCCATGGCCTGCTTGGCCGGCACGTTGCGCAGCAGCGCCACGCTGGGCGTGGAGCAGAACAGGCCGTAGTTGACGCCGCTGACGGCGAACGACGCGTCGGTGGACGCCACCGCCAGGTCGCACTGCGCCACCAGCTGGCAGCCCGCCGCGGTGGCGATGCCCTGCACCCGCGCGATCACCGGCACCGGCAGCTTCTGGATGGCCAGCATCATGCGGCTGCACTGCGCGAACAGCTTGCGGTAGTAGTCCGGCGAAGGCCGCGCGATCATTTCCTTCAAGTTGTGGCCGGCGCAGAAAGCCTTGCCTGCCGCGGCGAGCACCACCACGCGCACCGACGCGTCGCCGGCGAGGCGGTCCAGCGCGGATTGCAGCGCGGCGAGCATCTCTTCGCTGAGCGCGTTGAAGCTGGCCGGCCGGTTCAGCGTGAGGGTGACGGCGCCGCGGGCGTCGCGCGATTCGGTGAGGGGAGCTGGGTTGGAGTCCATGGTCAGATGTCCGCCAGGACGCGAAGATGGGCCTCGACGCTGCGTCCGAGCGCGCTGAGGTTGTAGCCGCCTTCCAGGCAGGACACGATGCGGCCCTGCGCATGCTTGCTGGCGATGTCCTTGATGCGGCCGGTGATCCAGGTGTAGTCGGCTTCCACCAGGCCCATCTGGCCCAGGTCGTCCTCGCGGTGCGCGTCGAAGCCGGCGCTGATGAACACCATCTGCGGCTTGAAGGCCTCCAGCCGCGGAATCCAGGCGTGCTCGATCAGCTCGCGCACCTCCATGCCGCGCGTGTACGCCGGCACCGGCAGGTTGACCATGTTGTCCGCGTGCGGCCTGTCGCCGGAAAACGGATAGAACGGGTGCTGGAAGAAGCTCACCATCAGCACGCGTTCGTCGCCCGACAGGATGTCCTCGGTGCCGTTGCCGTGGTGCACGTCGAAGTCGATGACCGCCACCCGCTGCAGGCCGTGGTGCTCCAGCGCGTGGCGCGCGGCAACGGCCACGTTGTTGAAGAAGCAAAAGCCCATGGCGTGGTCGCGGCAGGCGTGGTGGCCGGGCGGGCGCACTGCGCAGAAGGCGTTCTCCAGCTCGCCGGCCATCACCGCGTCGGTGGCCGCCACTGCGGCGCCGGCGGCGCGCATGGCGGCTTCCCAGGTATGGGCATTCATGGAAGTGTCGGGGTCGACCTGCACGTGGCCGGGGCCGCCGGCGCGCTGCTGCTCTGACAGGGACTGCTGTTTCGCAAGCAGCCATTCGCGGTGTTCGGTGGTGTGGGCGCGGTCGATCTGCGCTGGCGCCGCCTCGGGCGCCTCGCGCCGCTCGAGCGCGTCGCCAACGCCTGACATGAGCAGGCGGTCCTCGATCGCGTCCAGCCGCTCGGGGCATTCGGGATGGCCCGGCCCCATGTCGTGCTTGCGGCAATGGGGATGCGTGAAATACCCGGTTTTGCTCACCCTGCGCTCAGCCCACGTGGTTTTTTGCGATAACGTCGTGCCATGGATGCACAACAAAAACTCAAAACGCTCCTTGGTCAGCTTAACACGGTGATCGTCGGAAAACCCGCCCAGGTACGCGACTGCGTGGCCTGCCTGTTGGCTGGGGGACACCTGCTGATCGAAGACGTTCCGGGGGTCGGCAAGACCACCCTGGCGCACGCGCTGGCGCGCGCCTTCGGCCTGCAGTTCTCGCGCGTGCAATTCACCGCCGACCTGATGCCCAGCGACCTGTCGGGTGTGTCCATCTACGACCGCGGCAAGGAGACCTTCGTGTTCCACCCCGGCCCGATTTTCGCGCAGGTGCTGCTGGCCGACGAGATCAACCGCGCCAGCCCCAAAACGCAGAGCGCGCTGCTGGAAGCCATGGAGGAAAAGCAGGTCACGGTGGAAGGCGAAACGCGCGCCCTGCCCGATCCGTTCTTCGTCATCGCCACGCAGAACCCGCACGACCAGCTGGGCACCTTCGCCCTGCCCGAGTCGCAGCTGGACCGCTTCCTGATGCGCATCTCGCTGGGCTACCCCGACCGCGCCGCCGAACGCGCGCTGTTCAACGGGGGCGACCGGCGCGAGATGATCGACGGGCTGGGCAACGCGCTGGCGCCGATCGAGCTGCAGGCGCTGCAGCGGGAAGTGCTGGCGGTGCACGCGGCCGATCCGCTGCTGGACTACGTGCAGGACCTGGTCGCCGCCACGCGTTCGGGCCGCTGGTTCCTGCAGGGCCTGAGCCCGCGCGCGGGCATCGCCGTGATCCGCGCGGCCAAGGCGCAGGCCCTGCTGTCCGGCCGCGCCTACGTGGCGCCCGACGACGTGCAGGCGATCTTTCCGCAGACCGTGGCGCACCGCCTGGTGCCGGTCGGCGACGCCGGCCGCGGACCCATCGAGCAGGTGCGCGCGATGGTGGAGGCGGTGGCGCTGCCGTGAGCACCACCGTTCGCCCTGAGCCTGTCGAAGGGCATGGGCACGCCAGGGCTTCGACAAGCTCAGCCCGAACGGATGTTCCCGCACCCGCCCGAACGGGCCTGAACCCGCTCGCCCACATCCGCAAGCGCTTTCGCCAGTGGTGGCAGGCGCGCCTGCCGCTGTCCGACACCATGGCGCTCGGCCAGCACAACGTCTACATCCTGCCCACCCGGCCCGGCTTCATGCTGGGCACGACCCTGCTGGTGCTGCTGGTGGGCTCCATCAACTACCAGCTCAATCTCGGCTACCTGCTGACCTTCCTGCTGGCCGGCAGCGCCGCTGCCGGCATGCACGTGTGCCATGGCACATTGCGCGGCCTCACCATGCACCTGGCGCCGCCGGAGCCGCGCTTTGCCGGCACCGCCGCCGCCTTGTCGGTCACGCTGGACAACGCGCGCGCGTCGGTGCGCCACGGCATCGGCCTGGCGGTGCTGGACGCCACGCATGCCGACCGCTGGAGCTGGACCGACGTGCCGGCGCAGGGCACCACTATCGTGCAGGTGGCCTTCAAGCCCGAGCGGCGCGGCCTGCACTCCGTGCCGCCACTCACCGCGGAAACGCGCTTTCCGCTCGGCACCTTCCGCGTCTGGACGGTGTGGCGGCCGGCTGCGCAGGTGCTGGTCTATCCCGCGCCCGAGC
>NZ_JACCWG010000422.1 GCF_013697775.1 Ramlibacter sp.
CTCACGGCGGCTGTCTGAACGCAGCGTTTGCTTTGCAAACGCGAAGTGAGTTCCGCCGGGAATAAAAATTGGGGTCAGAGTCCAATTTCGCTGCGTCGCATAGCGACGCATCTGCGGCCTGTAGAACAGGCCCGCGAAACTGGAATCTGACCCCAATTTTTATGCAGAGAGTTCCCCCGCGCTGCCGTCCGTCCAACCGTCTCAGGTCTGCCGGCGGCAAAGCCGCCGGACGCCCTGTCCGCGCGACACGGCCCGCCCGCGTGCGGCTTTGCAGCGTAGCCTCACAAACGCAATGAATTCACAGCAGAACAATGTCGTACTGCTCCTGCCCCATCGCACTCTCGGACTGCAAGGAAATCGGCTTCCCAATAAAGTCGGAAAGGCCGGCAAGATGCTGGCTCTCCTCATCGAGAAACAGCTCCACAACCTGCGGCGCCGCAACCACCCGGTATTCCCGAGGATTGAACTGCCGTGCCTCGCGAAGAATCTCCCGCAGGATGTCGTAAGCCACAGTCCGCGCCGTGCGAACCGCGCCCTTCCCCTGGCACGCATCGCAGGGCTGGCACAGCAGGTGGGCAAGAGATTCACGTGTCCGCTTGCGCGTCATCTCCACCAGCCCCAGCTGCGAGAAGCCGCCCGACATCGTCTTCACCCGGTCGCGCGCCAGTTGTTTGCGGAACTCCGACAGCACCGCATCGCGGTGGTCTTCACGCTGCATGTCGATGAAGTCCACGATGATGATGCCGCCCAGGTTGCGCAGGCGCAGCTGCCGCGCGATGGCGTGTGCGGCTTCCAGGTTGGTCTTGAAGATCGTGTCGTCGAAATTGCGCGCGCCCACATAGCCGCCGGTGTTCACGTCCACCGTGGTCAGCGCCTCGGTCTGGTCGACGATCAGATAGCCGCCGGACTTCAGGTCCACGCGGCGGCCCAGCGCGCGGGCGATCTCCTCGTCCACCGAATACAGGTCGAAGATCGGCCGCTCGCCCTTGTACAGCTGCAGCCGCCCCGCCGCCGCGGGCATGAACTCCTGGCCGAAGGCCAGCAGCAGGCCATGCTGCTCGCGCGAATCGATGCGGATGGTCTGCGTCTCCTCGGTCACCAGGTCGCGCAGCACGCGCTGCAGCAGGTTCAGGTCCTGGTGCAACAGCGCGGGCGGCGGCAGGCGCTGCGCGCCGTCCTTGATGCGCGTCCAGGTCTTGCGCAGGTAGCTGATGTCCTCGCCCAGCTCGGCGTCGCTCGCGTCCTCGCCGTTGGTGCGCAGGATGAAGCCGCCGCCGGCCTCGCCGGCCAGCGCGGTGAGGCGGCGGCGCAATGCCTCGCGCTGGTCCGATGGGATTTTTTGCGAAACGCCGACGTGGTCGTCCTGCGGCAGGAACACCAGCAGCCGGCCTGCGATGCTGATCTGCGAGGACAGCCGCGCGCCCTTGGTGCCGATGGGGTCCTTGATGACCTGCACCATCAGCGCCTGGCCCTCGAACACCTGCTTTTCGATCGGCACCTGCGGCTGGCCGTTGCGCCCGTCGGTGTCGCGCGATGGCACATGCGGGCCATTGGTGTGCAGGTCGGCCACGTGCAGGAAGGCGGCGCGCTCCAGGCCGATGTCGATGAAGGCCGACTGCATGCCCGGCAGCACCCGCGCCACCTTGCCAAGGTACACGTTGCCGACCAAGCCGCGTTCGAGCGTGCGCTCCACGTGCAGCTCCTGCACCGATCCGCTCTCGACGATGGCGACGCGCGTTTCCTGCGGCGACCAGTTGATCAGGATGTCCTGTTGCATGCGTTCGGTCCCCTGTTGCTCTGGAGAATACCCCAGGCAGGTGGACGCCGGCCCTTGCGCGCGCGTGCCTATCGCTGATCAGCAGCGTGCTTTTTCAGCGCACTCCGAGCAAACAGGCCGTCTCGTACAGCGGCAGGCCCATGATGCCGGTGTACGAGCCCGCGATGCGCGAGATGAACGCGCCGGCCTGGCCCTGGATCGCGTACGCGCCGGCCTTGCCCATGGGCTCGCCGCTGGCCACGTAGGCGCGGATGCGCGCGGGCGTGAGCGCGGCAAACGTCACCCGGGAGTCGCTCAGCGCTTCGCTGCGCTTGCGGCCACTTTGCACGGCCACCGCCGTCAGCACGCGATGCGTGGCGCCGGACAGTTCGCGCAGCATGCGCGCCGCGTCCTTCGCATCGGCCGGCTTGCCGTAAATGGCGCGGCCCAGGGCCACCGTGGTGTCGGAGCACAGCACCGGTGCGTTGGGCAGGCCGCGGCGCTTCATGCGCGCGAGCGCCGCATCGAGCTTCAGGCCGGTGACGCGCCGCACGTAGGCGGCAGGTGCTTCGCCGAGAAGAACCTCTTCCAGCGCCTCGGCGTTTTCGTCGGCATCGGGCAGCAGCAATTCATGGCGCACGCCCAGCTGCTCCAGCAGCTGGCGGCGGCGCGGGCTCTGCGAGGCCAGGTAGATGAAGCCGCTCACGGTGTGCTTCGCGTTGTCATTCGCGGTGGTAGGGATGGCCGGCGTTGATCGACCAGGCGCGGTACAGCTGTTCGGCCAGCAGCACGCGCACCATGGCGTGCGGCAGGGTCAGGTCCGACAGGCGAATGCGCTCGTGCGCGGCGGCCTTGAACTCCGCATCCAGCCCGTCCGGCCCGCCGATGACGATGGCCACCGTGTCCGCTTCCAGCTGCCAGGCCTTGAGCTTGGCCGCCAGCGCCACGGTGGTGAGCGCCGTGCCGCGCTCATCCAGCGCCACGACGCGCGCGCCCTTGGGGATTGCCGCTTCGATGCGTTCGCGCTCGGCGGCCAGCAGCGTGGGCACTGCTTTCGATCCGCGCGGCTCGGTCTTCACGGCCTTGAGTTCCAGCTTCGCTTCGGGCGGAAAGCGCTTGGCGTAGTCGTTCCATGCGGTCTCGGCCCAGTCGGGCATCCGCAGGCCAACCGCGACCACCCGCAGCTTCATCGCCCGCGGGGCGCGGTCTTCTTGGCTGCGGCTTTCTTCGCGGGGGCCTTCTTGGCAGGCACCGTCTTGGTGGGCACCCTCTTGGCGGGCGCCGCTTTCTTCGCTGCAGGAGCGGGGCTCCTGGCGGCGGCCTTCTTCGCCGGCGGCCTGGCGCCGGCCGCCTTCACGGCCGCGGACTTCGCGCCGGTCTTGCGCGGAGGCTGCTTCTTTGCGGCATCCGCCTCGCGCTTGGCGTCGCGCGCCGCCGTCTTCACCGCGCTGCTGCGGCGCAGCGACAGGTTCGGCTTGGCAGTTTTGGCGGCGGGCTCGGGCTTCGGTGGCGCGGCGGCCGGCAGGGGCGCGCCCAGGCGCAGGCGCACCGGCTTGTCGCCCCAGATTTCTTCCAGGTGGTAGTACTGGCGGATGGCCGGCTGCATGATGTGCGCCACGGCCGCACCGCAGTCCACGATGATCCATTCGCCGTTTTCCTGGCCCTCGATGCGCGGCTTGGGAAAGCCCGCTTCGCGCACCGCGTCGACCACGCTGGAGGCCAGCGCCTTGGTCTGGCGGTTGGAGGTGCCCGACGCCACGATGACCCGCTCGAACAGGGGCGAGAGGTGTTCGGTGTTGAACACCTGGATGTCCTGCGCCTTGACGTCCTCCAGGCCATCGACGATGGCGCGTTGGAGTTTTTGCGTGTCCTTTTTGGCGGTGGCTTCTGTGCTCATCAAGTGGGTAGGTAAAGGTAATGTGCGGCAATATAACCGGCAACCCCGGCCGGCAGGGGCGCGCCTGCATCCTGGCCGGCCGCGAGCCGGACCCGGATGCCGGTCGCGCTGTCGTCCATGAGGGGCAATTGAAGCGGCTGGATGCGTGCTTCGGAAGGCAGTCCGAAGTGCTGGCCGCCGCCCTCTGCCGGGCCGTCCCGCCCGGCGACCGCCAGCGTCGCCAGCTGGGCAATGGCCTGCCAGTCGCGCCAGCCGGTGAAGGCACGCGCCTGGTCGGCGCCCATCACCAGGAACAGCTCGGCCTGGGGAAACTCCGCGTGCAGTTCGCGCAACGTCTCCAGCGTGTAGGTCGGCCCGGTGCGGCGGATCTCGCGGTCGTCCACCTCGGCTTCGGGAATCGCGGCGAACGCCAGGCGCGCCATTGCGAGCCGGTGTTCGGCGGGCGTCAGCGCCCTGCTCTTGTGCCAGGCGTTGCCGGTGGGGAAGATGCGCAGCTGGTCGAGCTGCAGCTGCCCGACGGCGGCCTGCGCCAGCGCCACGTGGGCGCGGTGCGGCGGATCGAACGCGCCGCCGAACATGCCCAGGCGCCGGACGGGCTGGTTCAAAGCCAGTCCTTCGGCACCAGGAAGTCGCTGGCCAGCGCCGCCTCGGGCGTGCCCGGTTCGGGTATGCGCGCATAGGACCAGCTGGCCAGCGGCGGCATGGACATCAGGATGGACTCGGTGCGGCCGCCCGACTGCAGGCCGAAATGCGTGCCGCGGTCCCACACCAGGTTGAATTCCACATAGCGGCCGCGCCGGTAGAGCTGGAACTCCCGCTCGCGTTCGTCGTAGGGCGTGTCCTTGCGGCGCTTCAGGATGGGCAGGTAGGCATCCAGGAAGCCGTCGCCCACCGAGCGCATCAGCGCAAAGCCGCCCTCGAAGCCGAGTTCGGACAGGTCGTCGTAGAAGATGCCGCCGATGCCGCGCTGCTCGTTGCGGTGCTTCAAGTGGAAATAGTCGTCGCACCAGGCCTTGAAGCGCGGGTACTTGTCCGCACCGTAGGGCTCCAGCGCACCGCGGCAGATGCGGTGGAAATGCACCGCATCGTCCTCGAAGCCGTAGTACGGCGTCAGGTCCATGCCGCCGCCGAACCAGAACGCCGGCTCGCCCTGGGTGGGCGTGGCGGTGATCATGCGCACGTTCATGTGCACCGTGGGCGCATACGGGTTGCGCGGGTGGAACACCAGCGACACGCCCAGCGCCTCGAACGCAGCGCCCACCAACTCGGGACGGTGCTGCGTGGCCGAAGGCGGCAGGCGCGGGCCCTGCACATGCGAAAAACCGCAACCGGCGCGCTCCAGCACGGCGCCGCCTTCCAGGATCATGGAAATGCCGCTGCCCTGCAGCGACTCACCGGGTTCTTTGCGCCAATGGTCGGCGATGAAGGCCTGGCCATCGACGGCGGACGCACCGGCGGTGATGCGCTGCTGCAAATCCAGCAGCCAGGCGCGGACCTGTCCGACGCGTTCGGCGTGGTCCAGCGGCATCTTCAGCTCCGGATGGCGCGGTGCCCGATGTCGCGGCGGAACTGCGCGCCGTCGAACCGGATGCCCGAGAGCACGTCGTAGGCGCGGTGCTGCGCCGCCTTCACCGTGTCGGCCAGCGCGGTGACGCACAGCACGCGGCCGCCGGCCGTGACCGTCGTGCCGTCGTCCTGCCGCGCGGTGCCGGCGTGGAACACCATCGCGTCGTCGCTTTCCTTAGGCACGCCGGTAATCGCGTCGCCCTTGCGCGGGCTCGCCGGATAGCCGTGCGCGGCCATCACCACGCCCAGCGCGGTGCGGCGGTCCCAGTGCAGCTCCACCTGGTCCAGCGTGCCGGCCGTGGCGGCCACCATCACGTCGAACAAATCGCTTTTCAGCCGCATCATGATCGGCTGGGTTTCCGGGTCGCCCATGCGGCAGTTGAATTCCAGCGTCTTGGGCCGGCCCTGCGCATCGATCATCAGCCCGGCGTAGAGGAAGCCGGTGTAGGAAATGCCGTCCTGCTCCATGCCGCGCACGGTGGGCAGGATGATCTCGCGCATGGCACGCGCATGCACCTCGGGCGTGACCACCGGCGCGGGCGAATACGCGCCCATGCCGCCGGTGTTCGGGCCTTCGTCGCCGTCCAGCAGGCGCTTGTGGTCCTGGCTGGTCGCGAGCGCGACGACGTTCTTGCCGTCGCACAGCACGATGAAGCTGGCTTCCTCGCCATGCAGGAATTCCTCGATCACCACACGGGCGCCCCCCTGGTTGTGCGAGATGCCCAGCGTGTCGTCCAGCAGCATGAAGTCGATGGCGTCGTGCGCCTCGGCCACGGTGGCCGCCACCACAACGCCCTTGCCGGCCGCCAAGCCGTCGGCCTTGACGACGATGGGCGCGCCCTTGGCGTCCACGTAGGCATGCGCCGCCGCCGCATCGGTGAAGGTTTCGGCCTCGGGGGTGGGAATGCCGTGGCGCTTCATGAAGTCCTTGGAAAACGCCTTGGAGCTTTCCAGCTGCGCGGCCGCCTGCGTGGGGCCGAAGATGCGCAGGCCATGGGCGCGGAAGTCGTCCACCACGCCGGCCGCCAGCGGCGCCTCGGGCCCGACCACGGTCAGCGCGATCTTTTCCCTGATCGCCCAGTCGCGCAGCGCGGCCAGGTCGGTGATCGGCACGTTTCCCAGCCGGGAATCCTGCGCGGTGCCGCCGTTGCCGGGCGCGACGTAGACCGCCTGCACCTTGTCCGACTGCGCCAGCTTCCAGGCCAGCGCATGTTCACGGCCGCCGCCGCCGATGACGAGAACCTTCAAATCAACTCTCCATTGCGCCGTTGTGATAAACGTTCTGCACGTCGTCCAGGTCTTCCAGCGCGTCCAGCAGTTTTTGCATGCGCACCGCGTCCTCGCCGGCCATCTCGATGGGGTTTTCCGCGCGCATGGTCACTTCGGCGATCTCCGGCTTCAGGCCGGCGGCCTCCAGCGCGTTCTTCACCGTCTCGAAGTCCTGCGGCGGGGTGATCACCTCGATGGCACCGTCGGCGTCGGCGATGACGTCCTCGGCGCCGGCTTCCAGCGCCACTTCCATCACCTTGTCCTCGCTGGTGCCGGGCGCCAGGATCAGCTGGCCGCAGTGCTTGAACTGGAACGCCACCGAGCCTTCGGTGCCCATGTTGCCGCCGTACTTGCTGAAGGCGTGGCGCACCTCGGCCACGGTGCGCACCTTGTTGTCGGTCATGGTGTCCACGATGACTGCGGCGCCGCCGATGCCGTAGCCCTCATAGCGGATTTCCTCGTAGTGCACGCCCTCGAGGTTGCCGGTGGCCTTGTCGATGTTGCGCTTGATGGTGTCGGCCGGCATGTTGGCCGCCTTGGCCTTGTCCACCGCCAGCCGCAGGCGCGGGTTGGCCGTGAGGTCGCCGCCGCCCTGGCGCGCCGCCACCATGATCTCGCGGATCACGCGGGTCCAGACCTTGCCCCGTTTTTCGTCCTGGCGGCCCTTGCGGTGCTGGATGTTTGCCCATTTGCTGTGTCCGGCCACGTTCGATGTCCTTTTTGTGTGTCGCGTTGCTACTATCGCGCGAACCCCATTCTACTTTTCGCCCCATGGTGCAACCCTTTCTCGTCGCGCAAAACGCCAAGGCCGCGTGCCGCCTGCTGCCCGCCCTGGCCAACCGCCACGGGCTGGTGACCGGCGCCACCGGCACCGGCAAGACCGTCACCCTGCAGACCCTGGCCGAGAACTTTTCGCGTATCGGCGTGCCTGTTTTCATGGCCGACGTGAAGGGCGACCTCACCGGCATCAGCCAGCCCGGCGGCGACAACCCCAAGCTGGCCGCCGTTCTGAAGGAGCGCGGCCTGCCCGCCACCGAGCCGGCCGCCTGCCCGGTGACGCTGTGGGACGTGTTCGGCGCGCAGGGCCACCCGGTGCGCGCCACGGTGTCCGACATGGGGCCGCTGCTGCTGGCGCGCATGCTCAACCTCAACGAGACGCAAGCCGGCGTGCTGCAGATCGTGTTCAAGGTCGCGGACGCCAACGGCCTCCTGCTGCTCGACCTGAAGGACCTGCGCGCCATGCTGCAGCACGTGGGCGAGAACGCCGGGCAGTTCACCACCGAGTACGGCAACGTCAGCGCCGCCAGCGTGGGCGCCATCCAGCGCGGCCTGCTGCAGGTGGAGTCGCAGGGCGGCGACCGCTTCTTCGGCGAGCCCATGCTCAACATCCAGGACCTGCTGCAGACCGATGCGGCCGGGCACGGCGTGGTGAACATCCTGGCGGCCGACAAATTGCTGAACGCACCGCGCCTGTACGCCACTTTCCTGCTGTGGCTGCTGTCCGAGCTGTTCGAGCAATTGCCCGAGGTCGGCGACCTGGAGCAGCCCAAGCTGGTGTTCTTCTTCGACGAGGCGCACCTGCTGTTCGACGATGCGCCCAAGGTGCTGGTCGAGCGCATCGAGCTGGTGGTGCGGCTGGTGCGCTCCAAGGGCGTGGGCGTGTATTTCGTGACGCAAAACCCGCTGGACATCCCCGACAGCGTGCTGGGCCAGCTGGGCAACCGGGTGCAGCACGCGCTGCGCGCCTTCACCCCGCGCGACCAGAAAGCGGTGAAAGCCTCGGCCGACACCATGCGGCCCAACGCCGGGCTGGACATCGCGGCAGCCATCACCGAGCTGGCCGTGGGCGAGGCTCTGGTCAGTTTTCTGGACGAGAAGGGCCGCCCCACCCCGACCGAGCGCGCCTACGTGCTGCCGCCCGGCAGCCGCCTGGGGCCGATCACGCCCGAGCAGCGCAAGGCACTGATGGCCGATTCGCTGGTGGCCGGCGTGTACGAGAAGGCGGTGGACCGGGAATCGGCGTACGAGAAGCTCAAGGGCCGGGTCGAGGCGTCGGCTGCTCCGGCGCAAGGCAGCCCCTCGGATGGCGGTGGTGCTCCGGCTGCTGCAGGCACGACACCCTCCTCCACTTCGGATGCAGGAGGCATCGCGGGCAGCATTGCCGGTGGCATCGGCAGCATCCTGTTCGGCTCCACCGGGCCGCGCGGCGGCAAGCACGAAGGACTGGTGGAAAGCATGGCCCGCTCGGCTGTTCGGACGATCGGGAGTTCCGTCGGCCGCGAGATCGTGCGGGGTGTGCTGGGAGGGTTGCTGGGCGGTCGCAAGCGCTGATCGGCAGGCGAAGATCACGCGGCAAAGCCGCACGCGGGCGGGCCGTGTCGCGCGGACAAGGCGACCGGCGGCTTTGCCGCCGGCAGACCTGAGACGGTTGGACGGACGGCAGCGCGGGGGAACTCTCTGCGCGTTTGCAAGCAAACGCTCCGTTCAGACAGCCCCCGCGAAGTCAGTTCACGAAGCGCGCCAAAGGCGCGCCTGCCGTCCGCCCAACCGCCTCAGGCGCCCTGTCCAACTGCGCGACTCGGCCCGCCCGCGTGCGGCTTTGCTGTGACATGGAGGCGCGCGACGGTCGCGTACCAACGCTGTTGGCTGTCGCGGCAGGCGGTGCCGGGCGCGCCTTGGCGCGCTTCGTGAACTGACTCACGGCGGCTGTCTGAGCGGCGCGCTTGCTTGCAAGCGCAAAGCGAGTTCCGCCGTGCCGGCCGCGGACCGGCCATCGCAGCGAAGTC
>NZ_JACCWG010000350.1 GCF_013697775.1 Ramlibacter sp.
GCCGGGTTCGGTGACCCCGATGCCGCGCCCGCGCGCCGCGGCCACCACCGCACGCGCCAGCGGATGCTCGCTGCCGCTTTGCAGGCTGGCGGCGGCGGCAAGCTGCGCGGCCTCGTCCACGCCCGGCGGCACGGCGAAGGCCACCAGGCGCGGCTGGCCGACGGTCAGCGTGCCGGTCTTGTCGAAAGCCACCGTGTCCACCTTGTGGGCCAGCTCCAGCGCCTGCGCGTCCTTGATCAGAATGCCCTGGCCGGCGGCCACGCCGGTGCCCGCCATCACCGCCGCCGGCGTCGCCAGGCCCAGCGCGCAGGGGCAGGCGATCACCAGCACGGCCACCGCGTGGATCAGCGCGAACTCCAGGCTGGCGCCGGTCCACAGCCAGCCCAGCAGGGTGGCGAGCGCGACCAGCAGAACCACCGGCACGAACACGGCCGCCACCTTGTCCACCAGGCGCTGGATCGGCGCCTTGGCCGCCTGCGCGTCCTCCACCAGCCGGATGATCTGCGCCAGCACGGTTTCCTGGCCCACGGCCGTGGCGCGCATCACCAGCCGGCCTTCGGCGTTGATGCTGCCGGCGGTGAGCTTGGCGCCGGCGCCCTTGCTCACCGGCAGCGGCTCGCCCGTCAGCATGGATTCGTCGACGTGGGTGTCGCCGTGCTCCAACAGGCCGTCCGCCGGGATGCGCTCGCCCGGGCGCACCACCAGCCGGTCGCCTGCCAGCACCTCGGCCAGCGGCACGTCGGCCTCGCCTTCTGCACCCAGCAGGTGCGCGGTGTCGGGCCGCAGCGCGCGCAATGCGCGGATGGCGGCCACCGTCTGGTGCTTGGCGCGCGCCTCCAGCCATTTGCCCAGCAGCACCAGCGTCACCACCACGGCCGAGGCCTCGAAATACAGGTGCTGCGCGCCGCCGGTGAGCCACAACCACACCGACAAGCCCCAGCCGGCGCTGGTGCCAATGGCGACCAGCAGGTCCATGTTGCCGGTGCCGGCCTTCAGTGCGTGCCAGCCCGCCTTGTAGAAGCGCGCGCCGAGGATGAACTGCACGGGCGTGGCCAGCAGGAACTGCAGCCAGGCGGGCAGCATCCAGTGGTAGCCCAGCAGCTCGCCGAGCATCGGGATCACCAGCGGCGCGGAGAGCGCGATGCCGATCGCCACCGGCGCGGCGCCGGCCCAGGGCGAAACCTCTGGCGGCCCACCCTCCTGCACGACCAGCGGCTCGTAGCCGGCGCTGCGCACCGCGCGGCGCAGCTGCGCCTCGTTCGCCTGGACGGGCGTGAACACCACGCGCGCCGACTCGGTGGCGAGGTTCACGGTGGCGTCCTGCACGCCCGGCACCTTCTTCAGCGCGCGCTCGACGCGCGACACGCAGGACGCGCAGGTCATGCCGGCGACGCCAAGGTCGAGTGTGGTGTTTGCGGTGGATGTGTTCATGGGGGTCAGCATCGACCTTGCCACGATGGCAGGGTCAAGCCTTGCGCTGAATCAACCCCGGCGCGCGCGGGGACTTGCAGGCCGGCGATTGACCTTACCATGGTGGCAAGGTCGATGCTCACGGCATCCACCATCCATCAAGGAGCCATCCATGAACCAGACATTCGACGTGCAGGGCATGACCTGCGGCCACTGCGCACGGGCCGTCACCCAGGCAGTCAAGACGCTCGACGCCGCCGCCGAGGTGAAAGTGGACCTCGCCGGCGGCAAGGTCGAGGTGCAGTCGCAGCAGCCGCGCGAGGCGCTGGCGCGCGCCATCGAGGAGGAAGGCTACCGCGTTGCGGCCCCGCAATGACGTCCTGGCCGGTGCAGATCGGCGAGGCGGCGCAGCTGTCGGGCGCGTCGGCCAAGATGGTGCGGCACTACGAATCGCTCGGCCTCTTGCCGCGCGTGGGCCGCACCGACGGCGGCTACCGCCAGTACAGCGAGGCCGAGGTGCACACACTTCGCTTCATCAAGCGGGCGCGGGACCTCGGCTTCTCCATGCACGAAATCGCGGAGCTGGTGGGCCTGTGGCAGAACGGCCGGCGTGCCAGCGCCACCGTGCGGCGCATCGCCGAAAAGCACGAACATGAACTGGCCGAGCGCATCGAGGCGATGCAGGCCATGCAGCGCACGCTGCGCCACCTGATCCACTGCTGCGCCGGGGACGCGCGGCCCGACTGCCCGATCCTCGATGACCTGGCAGGGAAAGCCGCGCCGCCGCTGCGGCACTGAAGAAGCAATAGCGCACTATCGCCACACCAAGCTACCGCGCGTCCTGGCTGCCGGCGCCCTTGCTGCGCTTGGCCTTGCTGCGCTTGGCCTTGCCCGCCGCCTTCACGCGGTCAGCCTCCAGCACGCGCGCCGGGCCGGCGCCCATCGAGCGCGTGTCCACGGGCGCGGCCAACGGCGCGAGTTGCCCGCGCTGCGCCAGCACCGGCGACTGCGGCATGACAATGGCACCCAGGCTGTCGCGGTGCTGCGCCGGCAGTGGTGCAGTGTCGGTCATCACCGGCGGGGAGGGGACGGCGGGCGAGGTCTGCGCCAGCGCCGCACCGCCGAACATCGTGGCCAGCCCGAGCGCTGCTGTGCTGCGGGCTAGCTGGCGCACAAGAGCCAGATCCTTCATGTCGGTCTCCCAGGACAACAGCAGCCATGTTGGGCCGCCGCGGTTGCACCGGCTGTGCGCCAGGTCCGGCGGCTGCCGTAGGAACGTGCCGACCGGCCTCAGGCTCGGCTTTACAAGTGCGTGACAGCCGCGCCATGCGGGCGATACAGCGCAGAGCCAGACTGGCTGCCAGCCTGCGCTGAACCGTGGGCCCTGTTCACCAGAAAGGAAACTCTCCATGAAGACATACGCACACCGCATCGCCGCTGCCGCCCTGATCGCCGGTTTCGGCTTGGCCGCCGGCGCGCAGACACAAACCCCGCCCGGCCCGCAGCAAGTCGGCCCCGGAGCGTCGGGCATGGCGGCGCATGGCGAAGGCCACCACGGCCGCTTCGACCCTGCCCGCATGCAGGAACGCATGGCCAAGCGCATGGCCGCCCTCAAGCAAAAGCTGGGCATCTCTGCCGCGCAGGAAGGCGCCTGGACCGCCTGGACCGGCGCCATGAAGCCGGGCAACATGAAGCGCCCGGAGCGCGGCGAACTCGCCAAGCTCACCACGCCCGAGCGCATCGACCGCATGCGCGCCATGCGCACCGAGCGCGCCGCCCAGATGGACAGGCGTGCCGACGCCACCAAGACCTTCTATGCCGCGCTCACGCCCGAGCAGAAGAAGACCTTCGACACCGAAACTGCCCACATGGGCCATCGCGGCCGCATGGGCCACCACCAGCGCGGATAAGCCACGCCCGCGTCAGAACTTCATGCCGTAGCGCAGCTGGATGAAGTTGAGGCCGGGGTTGGGCTTCTTGATGCTGGCGTTGGAGAAGTGCGCGATGCGCAGGCTCAGCTCGTGCGCGTTGTCGACGCCGAAGTTGCGGCCCACCGCCAGCGTGTCGATGAAGTTGAAGGCCGTGCTGAACTGGCGCTCCGGCGTGCGGTAGATCTGGTCGGTCAGCGTGAGGCCGATGCCGCCTTCGGCGAACCAGGGCGAGCGGCCCTGGTCAAAGCGCAGCCGGAACATCGGCACCAGGCCGATCTGCGCGATGGTCTGGTGGCCGCCGCCGTACTCGGGCGCGCGCCACAGGCTGATGAAGCCCTCGGTCGCGGCCGTCGCTTCCATGCCGGCCAGCTCGCTGCGCCAGGCCCAGGGCCAGCGCGCGCCCGCCGTCAGGCTCTGGGTGTGCTTGTCGCCCGCACCGCCCTGCACGAAGAACTGGCCCGGCCGGAAATCGGCGGCGGCGCAGGGGAAGACTGCGGCGGCGGACAGCGCCGCTGCGGCGAGTCCGAGAAGAAGGTTTCTTGGGTTCATCGTTGGTGTGCGCGAAGGCTGGGTTTTGCGAATCAAGGACAGCGGAGTTTGACCGAAAAACGGCAGGCCGCGCAGCCTGTCGCCATTGGCGTACAGACACCGATTCAGCCTGCCGTCCTACACCCCCGTCCACACCTGGGCAGTACAACTGGCTTCCTCTTCCAACAACGACCTCCTGCCCCCTATGAGCGAGACTGTGACCTCAGCCCCGCCCGCGCCGTTGACCGTGATGACGGTGAACATCCACAAAGGCTTCACCACCTTCAACCGCAAGTTCATCCTGCCCGAACTGCGGGATGCCGTGCGCAAGGTCGGCGCCGACGTGGTGTTCCTGCAGGAGGTGCTGGGCACGCACGAGGAGCACGGCAAGAAGTTCGACGGTTGGCCCGAGGCTCCGCACTATGAATTCCTGGCCCACGACATCTGGCCGCAGTTCGCGTACGGCCGCAACATGGTCTATCCGAAGGGGCACCACGGCAACGCCGTGATGTCCAAGTTTCCCATCGTGCACTACCAGAACCACGACGTGTCGCTGGCCGGCCCCGAGAAGCGCGGCCTGCTGCACTGCGTGCTGCGCGTGCCCGGCCATCCGATGGACGTGCACGTGATCTGCGTGCACCTGGGCCTGGCCGAAAGCCATCGCGAACACCAGCTGCAGCAGCTGTGCGTCATGGTGCGCAGCGAAGTGCCCGAGAACGCGCCGCTCATCGTGGCCGGCGACTTCAACGACTGGCGCCGCCGCGCGCACGATGTGCTGTGGCGCGACGCCGGGCTGCGCGAAATCTTCGTCACTGCCTACGGCGAATCCGCCAAGACCTTCCCGGCGGCGTTCCCGATGCTCTCGCTCGACCGCATCTACGTGCGCAACTGCTCGGTGCACCTGCCGGTGGTGCTGCCGCGCAAGCCCTGGTCCCGCCTGTCCGACCACGCGCCGCTCGTGGCCGAGATCCATCTGTGATGCGACGAGGCACGATCTGTCATGAGCCGCTGGGTTGAAGGCAACGACATCCGCCTGCTGGAAAACGGCGAGGAGTTCTATCCGCGCGTGTTCGCCTGCATCGCCAACGCGAAGCGCGAGGTCGTGCTCGAAACCTTCATCCTGTTCGAAGACAAGGTCGGGCTGCAGCTGCACCAGGCGCTGATCGCCGCGGCGCGGGGCGGCGCGCAGGTCGACGTCACCATCGACGGCTGGGGCTCGCCCGACCTGTCGCACGATTTTCTCGGCAGCCTGGCTGAAGCCGGTGTGCGAGTGCACGTGTTCGACCCCGGACCGCGGCCGTTCGGCTGGCGGCCCAAGCTGCTGCGCCGCATGCACCGCAAGATCGTGGTGGTGGACGGCGCGGTGGCGTTCGTGGGCGGCATCAACTACTCGGCCGACCATCTTGGCGACTTCGGGCCCGAAGCCAAGCAGGACTACGCGGTGGAAATCCACGGCCCGCTGGTGGCCGACATCCACCGCTTCTGCCATGGCGCGCTGGCCGAGGGCCAGCGGCGCCAGCGCCACCGCCAGTGGTGGCGCACGCGCAGGCAGCTGCGCGCCGAACCTACCGCGCTGCCCAGGCACGGCGGCGCCGACGCGCTGTTCGTGGTGCGCGACAACAACCGGCACATGAACGACATCGAGCGGCACTACCGCATCGCGGTGCGCGGTGCACGCAAGCGCATCGTCATCGCCAACGCCTACTTCTTTCCCGGCTACCGCTTCATCCGCGAGCTGCGGCGCGCCGCCAAGCGGGGCGTCGAGGTGTGCCTGATCCTGCAGGGACAGCCCGACATGCAGTTCGTGAAAACCGCCGCCACCCTGCTGTACCGCAACCTGCTGGGCGCGGGCGTGCGCGTCTTCGAATATTGCGAGCGGCCGCTGCACGGCAAGGTGGCCGTGGCTGACGACGAATGGGCCACCGTGGGCTCCAGCAACCTGGACCCGCTCAGCCTGGCGCTCAACCTGGAAGCCAACGTCGTGATCCGCGACCGCGACTTCAACCGCCAGCTCAGCGCGAAGCTCGACCACCTGATGGCGCATGCCTGCAAGCAGATCACGGTGAGCGACCTGGGCGAGAGAAAACCGTGGGCCGTGCTGCACAGCTTCCTGGCCTACCACATCACCCGCTACTACCCGGCCTGGGCCATGGCGCTGCCGCGCCACGAGCCGCGGCTGTTCGTGCCGCAGGCGCTGGCACAGGCCCTCGCGGCCGGCGGCAAGGAACACGGATGAACACGCGCAGCCTGCCGCGCAACGCCCTGCAGGGGCGCGAGCGCGATGGCGCGCAACCCGGTGCGCCCGAGCAGCGGCACTGGTGGCCGGTCGTGCGCACGGTCGGCACCTGGCTTTTCTTCGCGGCCGTCGCGGCCCTGATGTGGCGCTATGCGCGCACCATGGACTGGGACGAGGTGTGGGACTCGCTCACCGAAACCCCGGCGCCGGCCCTGGCCATCGCAATCGGCTTGGCCGCCACCAGCCACCTGCTGTACAGCTGCTTCGACCTGATCGGGCGGCGCTACACCGGCCACAACCTGCCCACCCGCACGGTGATGGCGGTCAACTTCGTCAGCTACGCCTTCAACCTGTGCATCGGCTCGGTGATCGGCGCGCTCGGCTTCCGCTTTCGGCTCTATTCGCGCCTGGGCCTGAGTACCGGCGTCATCACACGCATCGTGTCGATGAGCATGCTGACCAATTGGCTGGGCTACAAGCTGCTGGCCGGCATCCTGTTCGTGGTGCACCCGCTGCCGCTGCCGCCGTCGTGGCACATGGGCAACCATGGCCTGCAATGGATCGGGGCCGGGCTGATCTTCACTTCGGCCAGCTACATCGTGGCCTGCTGGCGCATGGGCGACCGCACCTGGACCGTGCGCGGCCACGAGCTGTACCTGCCGCCGTGGCGCATGGCGGTACTGCAGATGGGCATCTCCTGCGCCAACTGGGCGCTGATGGCCGGCATCGTGCACGTGCTGCTGGGCGCCAAGCTGCCCTACACCGACGTGCTCACGGTGCTGCTGGTCGGCGCCATCGCCGGCGTGGTGGCGCACGTGCCGGCCGGCCTGGGCGTGTTCGAGTTCGTGTTCGTCGCCCTGCTGTCGCACCGCATCGGCGAGGGCCATCTGATCGCCGCGCTGCTCGGCTACCGCGCGATCTACTACGTCGCCCCCCTGGGCGTCGCGACCGTGATGTACCTGATCATGGAAGCGCGTGCCAGGCAACCCAGCAACAGCGCCGCCTAGCAGCGGCGCCTGCCCACCACCGACATCCGCTTTTCATCCATGGCCAACGAACCGCGACGCCCCGCACCCGCCCTCAACCCGCTGCAGAACTGGACCGACCTCAGCCTGCGCATGCTCGACTGGATGGTGTCCTCCCGCCAGCGGGCGGGCGACCAGGCCGACCGCATGGCGCGCGGCGGCGCTGGCGTGCGTGCGCAGGCGATGGCCCAGGCCTGGCGGCAGTGGTTTGACCTGCTCGGCACCTTCGGCGGCGGCGCGCAGCCGGCTCCTGCCGCGGCGGCGCAGATGGAGGGGCCCGCAGCGGCGAGCCGCACCGCTTCTTCTCGCCCGCGCGCTTCCGCGCGCGGCAAATCGTCCTGAACCGCAACCCGCGAGAACAACGCACCATGCCGAAAACCACGACGCCGTCCCCCGCCGAACCACTCGTTCTGTGGTGGCAACTTGGCATGAAGACATGGGAAATGCTGCAGGCGTCCGGCCAGGTGATCGGCGTGCGCGTCGGCCGCATGGCCGCGGCCGGCGGGCGCCCCGACGCGAAGGACCGCAAGGAATTCACGCGCATGGTCACCGAGAAGGTGGCCGCCGCCGGCCAATCCGGCTGGGGCGTGGCCTCGCAGCTGCAATCCAGCTGGCTGGAGGTGTGGGCACGCAACTGGGAGCAATGGCTGCGCGGCGAAGCGGCCACGGCCCCGCGCTGGGAGTCGCATGCGGCCCAGCTGGCCCACGCTGCGCTGCACCCGGTGCACCGGGCGGCCACAGCCAATGCCCGGCGGCTCGCCACGGTCCGCGCACGCTCCGCGCGGCGCTAAGGAGACAAGCATCATGGAAGCACGACTTTCCAGCCAGATCGACATCGTCGGGTTCCGCGCCGAGGCGCGCAACCTCCTCACCCGCCAGGTGCCGCCCGAACAGGTGAACTGGCACGCCGACCACGGCGAGGACGGCCCGTGCCTGGCCGAGGTGCTGGGCGCGCAGGCGCACGGCAACGCCGTGCGCGCCGCCGCCGCCATCGTGCCGCCGTCCTTCCTGCGCCTGTGCGAGCTGGTGGTGCTGCACCGCGACCCGGAGCGCTTCGCGCTGCTGTACCGCCTGCTGTGGCGCCTGGTGCACGAGCCGGGCCTGCGCGGCGACCCGGTCGACGACGACCTGGTACAGGCGCAGCACATGGCGCAGGCGGTGCGCCGCGACATCTACAAGATGAAGACCGGCCTGCGCTTTCGCGCGCTGCCGCCCGATGCGTCGGGACGGCCGCGGCAAATGGCCTGGTTCGAGCCGGCGCACCACGTGGTGGAGACGGTCGCGCCCTGGTATGCCAAGCGCACGCCCGACGCCGACTGGGTGGTCCTCACGCCCGAACGCAGCGCCGAATGGAAGGCACAGCAGCTGTGCTATTGCCACGGCACGCCGCGCGCCGCGCTGCCTCTCGCCGAGGCGCCCGAGGCGGCGTGGCTAGCGGCCTGGCACAGCGTTTTCCCCTGCGACCATTCACCGGCGCAATGACGCCGGGCATCGCGCCGCTGGAGGTGCTCAAGGCGGCCACCATGGCCTGCCGCGCGTAGCTCAGAACGCGGCGTCGACCGGCGACACGCCGTGGCGCTGCACGCTGCGCTTGATGGCGCGCTGCGTCTTGCGCATGGTGCCGCGGTTCTCGACCCCGCGGTCGCGGTCCTTGCGCACCACATCGCGTCCGGTGCTGCCGGTGGTCTGGCCGTGCACGTCGCGCAGCATGAGCAGGGCCAGAACGATCACCACGGCCACGGCGATCCAGTGGTGCGGGCGATGCTTGATCATGGCGGACTCCTTTGGTATCGCTTCAGTGTGGAACGCTGGCGCCGCGGCCGCAGCGGCGCGCCTTCCCTACAAGGCGTAGGACGCTGCGCAATGGCCGCGCTCCGCGTTGCACCTGAAACCACGCTGTTACGCGTCGCTGCTAAGATGCCCCGGCCTTTTTCAACGGCCCGCGCTCCGGCCCTCGCAGTACCCCACTCCATGTCCGTCGCCCTCGCAGGCCGCGCTCCTGCCACATTCGAAATCAAGAGCGCGCAGCTGCCCCTGGTGGCGCTGCTGCTGAAGTCCGCCGACCTGCAGCGCCTGGCGGAAGAGCTCCACGCCCGCTTCGGCGACCTGCCCGACTTCTTCGACCAGGATCCGCTGGTCATCGACCTGGCGCCGCTGCAGCCGCAAGGCGACACCCCCGTCGATTTCCCCGCGCTGCTGGCGCTGCTGCGCCGCTACCGCGTGATGCCCATCGCCGCCAAGGGCGGCAGCACGGCGCAGATGGAGGCGGCGAACGCCGCCGGCCTGGCCGCCGCGCCCGACACGGTGATGGCCGCGCCGACCCCGGCCCGCGCCGAGAAGAAAACCGCGCAGCCGCCGGCGGCCGAATCCGCCCCGCAAGCGGTGGCGGCGCCGCAATCGGCCATGGTGCTGGACAAGCCGCTGCGCTCGGGCCAGCAGATCTATGCGCGCGGGCGCGACCTGGTGGTGATGGCCATGGTCAACCCCGGCGCCGAAGTCATCGCCGACGGCAACATCCACGTCTATGCGCCGCTGCGCGGCAAGGCCATGGCCGGCGCCCGCGGCAATGCCGACGCCCGCATCTTCACCCTGGCGCTGGACCCCGAGCTGGTCTCCATCGCCGGCGTCTACCGCACCAGCGAAACGCCCTGGCCCGACGCCCTGCGCGGCAAGGCGGCCCAGGTGCGGCTTGCCGGCGGCGACGCCGACGGCAAGCTGCTGCTGGAAGCGCTGAAGACTTAAATCCAAAGGAATCCCATGGCAAGAATCATCGTCGTCACATCCGGCAAGGGCGGGGTCGGCAAGACCACCACCAGCGCCAGCTTCGCCAGCGGGCTGGCCCTGGCCGGCCACAAGACCGCCGTGATCGACTTCGACGTGGGCCTGCGCAACCTGGACCTCATCATGGGCTGCGAGCGCCGCGTGGTGTACGACTTCGTCAACGTGATCCACGGCGAAGCAACGCTCAACCAGGCGCTGATCAAGGACAAGCACAACGACAACCTGTTCGTGCTGGCTGCCTCGCAGACGCGCGACAAGGAAGCGCTGACGAAAGACGGCGTGGAGAAGGTGCTGGACGACATCGGCGCCATGGGCTTCGAGTTCATCGTGTGCGACTCGCCCGCCGGCATCGAGACCGGCGCGCTGATGGCCATGCACTTCGCCGACGACGCCCTGGTGGTCACCAACCCAGAGGTCTCCTCGGTGCGCGACTCCGACCGCATCCTGGGCATGCTGGGCTCCAAGACCAAGCGCGCCATCGAGGGCAAGGAAGCGGTGAAGGAGCACCTGCTCATCACGCGCTACAACCCCAACCGCGTGGACCAGGGCCAGATGCTGTCGCTGGACGACATCCAGGACATCCTGCGCATCCCGTTGCTGGGCGTGATTCCCGAAAGCGAATCCGTGCTGCAGGCCAGCAACCAGGGCACGCCCGCCATCCACATGAAGGGCGCGGACGTGTCGGAGGCCTACAAGGACGTGGTGGCGCGCTTCCTGGGCGAGGACAAGCCGATGCGGTTCGTCGATGCGCAGAAAGCCGGCTTCCTCAAGCGCCTGTTCGGGGGGAAATGATCCATGTCCCTGCTCTCTTTCCTGCTCGGCGAGAAGAAGCGCACGGCCAGCGTCGCCAAGGAGCGGCTGCAGATCATCCTGGCGCACGAGCGCAGCGGCCGCAATCCCGGCCAGCCCGACTACCTGCCCGCGCTGCAGCGCGACCTGGTGGCCGTCATCAGCAAGTACATCAAGATCGATCCGAACGACATCAAGGTCCACCTGGAAAAGCAGGACAACCTGGAAGTGCTGGACATCAAGATCGAGTTGCCCGAGGCGGCGCGCTGAACGCCTGGGCTTGACAGGGGCCGAGTGCCCGGAGATAACAGCAGTCCATGAGCTCTCCAGTCATCGTGCGCTCCTCGCACCGCTACTGCGCCCCGGCGGAGCGCGTCTTCGACGCCTGGCTCAACCCCACGCAGGCCTCGCGCTTCTTCTTCGCCACGCGCACCGGCAACATCATGCATTGCAGCATCGACCCGGTGGCCGGCGGCGAATTCACGGTGACCGACCGCCGCCCCAATGCCGACGGCGACGAGAGCGTATTCGACGCCGAGCACCGCGGCCGCTACGTGGTGGTCGACCGCCCGCGCCTGCTGGCGTTCGACTTCAGCGTGCCGCCCTACGTGGACCGGCCCACCCGCGTCACGCTGGACTTCCGCCCGCTCAGCACCCAGACCTGCGAGCTGGTGCTGACGCACGAGCTGGGCGACAGCGACCTGGCCCGCGCCTACGAGGACCAGACCCGCAAGGGCTGGGACACCATGCTGGCGACGCTGGAGCGCGAACTGTTCCCGCGGCGCATCGGCGTCAAGCTCTGAATCCGCGCCGGCGCGCAACGCGCCGGCCTGCTGCCCTAGGGCCCTTCCCTAGGGCAGCTGCGATTTTTCCTTAAGCCTCGCCCCGCGGTGGCGGTCACAGTTCGACACATGGCCGGAAGCTCCGGCCACGCAGAGAGCAACCGACCATGAATGCCACCACCCCGATGTGCCCGCCACGCGTTCCCGCGCCGATGCTGGACGAAGTCTATGCACCCAGCGCCCGCGGCGAAGAAGCGCTGCGCGGCGGCAACACCCGCATGCCGATGGACCAGCTCGCGCTGCTGGTGCGCTTCGACGGCCGGCTCTCGCTGGCGCAGATCGGCGCCGGCATGCCGCAGGTGGCGCCGGACAGCTTTCTGTCCCTGTTCCAGGCGCTGCGCGACGCCGGGCTGCTGGTGCTGCAGGAAACGGACCTGTTCCAGATGCAGCTGGACGCGCAGCTGCAGAACTCGCGCATGGCCAGCGGCAACGCCAACGTGGACGCCAGCGTGGTGTCGCTGCGGCGCGAGGGCTACTACGTGGAGATTGCCCGCGAACGCGCCGGCCGGCCCGCCAAGCAGTCCGCCGCGCTGGACATCGTGGTGGTGGAAGACGAGCCGGTGCTTGCCCGCTTCATCAAGACCTATCTCTCGCTCGACGGCGCCCAGGTGCGGCTGGCCGGCAACCGCGCCGAGGTCTCGGCCGAGCTCAGCAAGCGGCCGGTGCCCGACCTGATCCTGCTGGACGTGGTGCTGCCCGATGCAGACGGCTTCGACATCCTGGGCCGGGTGCGCCAGCACGCCCTGCTGAAAGACGTGCCAGTGATCATGCTGACCGGCAAGGCCACGCGCGAATCGGTGCTCAAGGGCATTGCCGGCGGCGCCGACGGCTACGTGACCAAGCCCTTCCTGCCCGAGTCGCTGGTGCGTGCGGCGCGCACCTGCCTGGGCCTGCCGGACAACCGCCCGGGCGCCGATCCCTGGGCCAACGGCGACGCCAAGTCGCTGAAGTGGCAATTCCAGGCCGCCGCCTGACATGACCGCCACCGCTTCGGGGCCCGCCGGGTCCGGCCCGGCCATCGCCCGGCGGCCGCTGCTCACCCGCACCGGCGCATGGATCGCCATGGTGGCCGGCGTGCTAGTGCTGCTGGGCTGGTGCCTGGACCAAGCCCTCCTCAAAAGCGTGGTGCCGGGCGCCGTACACATGAAACCCAACACCGCCCTCGGCCTGCTCGGCGCCGGCGCGGCGCTGTGGCTGGCCCTGGGCCGCCGCACCGCCCGCACCGACCTGTTGCGCGCCTGCATCGGCGTGGCGCTGGGCCTGCTCGGCGTGGCGACCCTGGCGCAGTATCTGGCTGGCGTGAACCTGGGCATCGACCAGCTGCTGTTTCGCGACACCGCGCATGCCTTCAACGCGGCGCCGGGGCGCATGTCGCCTTTCACCGCGTGGTCGTTCGTCATGCTGGGCATCTGCCTGGCGCTGCTGGGCCAGCGCGGCTGGCGCGGCCGCCTGGTGGTGCTATGCAGCGTCCAGGTCGCGCTGATCGGCGGCCTGGCGCTGCTGGGCTACCTCTGGAACGCGGTCGAGCTCGTCACCGACGCCTGGGCCCCGCCGGTCGCCCTCAACACGGCGGTGGCGCTGCTGGGGCTGGGCATCGGCATCGTGGCCGAACACATCCGCATCGTGCGCGCGGCACGGCGGGACGACGCGTTCGTGCTGATCGAGCGGCGGCTGGTGCTGGCTTTCTGGGGCATGGTGCTGGTGCTGGTGCTCACCGCCAGCTTCACCTACCGCTCCAACATGCAGTTCGCCAGCACGGCGCGCATGGTGGAGCACACGCAGCAGGTTCGGCTGGAACTGGCGGCCCTGGACGGCTGCATGGACCACGTGGAGTCGGCGCAGCGGCTCTACATGCTGATGAGCAATGCCGAGGCGCTCGGCAGCTTCCGCAGCACGGCGCAAAGCTGCGGCCTGGTGCCCCAGAACATCCTCGCGCTGGTCTCGGACAATCCCGCCGAGGTGGCGCGGGCGCAGGCCCTGCGCGCGCTGGTGCCGCAGCGCCTGGACGAACTGCACCGCATGACCGCCGTGTTCCAGAGCCGTGGGCTCGACGCCGCGCGCGCGGCGCTGGCCTTCAGCGCGGGTCCGCTGCTCATGCGGCGCATCGAGGGCGCCATCGCCGAGATGGACCAAGTCGAGCGCGGGCTGCTGGCCACGCGCCAGGCCAGGCAGTCGCACGACCAGACCGTGATGCTGGTGTCGCTGCTGGCCACGCTGGTGGCCGCGGTCGGCATCTTCGCGCTCTTGATCCGCGCGATGCTGCGCGGCGTGCGTGCCAGCGGCACGCTGCGCGAGGAGATGCAGCAGCAAAAGGCGCTGCTGCGCGCGGTGGTCGATTCGGTGCCGCACGTGATCGCCTACAAGGACAAGGACGGCGGCTACCTGGGGTGCAACGGCGCCTTCGCCGCCATGATCGGCAAGAGCGTCGAGCAGGTGGCCGGATGCCGTGCCGGCGACCTGTTCCCCGCCTCCTATGCCGGGCTTACGCAGGCGCGCGACCGCGAGGCGCTGTCGCGCATGGAGCGCACGGTGGTGGAAGACTGGGTGCACTACCCCGACGGCAAGCAGCGGCTGATGGAGGTGATGCGCACGCCGCTGCGCAAGAAAGAGGGCGAGCCGATCGGGCTGGTGGTCATCGGCTGCGACATCACCGAGCGCAAGAAGGCAGAGGACGAGATGGTCCGCGCGCGCGAACTGGCCGAGCAGGCCGCGCGCACCAAGGCCGCGTTCCTGGCCAACATGAGCCACGAAATCCGCACGCCGCTCACCGGCATGCTGGGCATGGCCGACCTGCTCGCCGCGGAGACGCTCACGCCGGCGCAGCAAAGCTACGTGGGCACCATGCGCTCGTCGGGGAAGCACCTGCTGAACGTCATCAACGACATCCTGGACTTCTCCCGGAGCGAAACCGGCAAGCTGGAACTCGAGTGCATCGACTTCTCGCTGCCGCAGGTGCTGGAGCGGCTGCGCTCGCTGGCCCAGCCGCTGGCCACCGACCGCGGGCTGCAGCTGCACATGAACCTCACGCCGCATTCGCCGGTGGTGGTGCGCGGCGACCCGACCCGGCTCACCCAGGTGCTGCTGAACCTGGCCAGCAACGCCATCAAGTTCACCGAGCGCGGCAGCGTGACGGTGCATGCCTCGCAGCACGTGGCCGGCGACGGCACCGCACGGTTCCGCTTCGAGGTGCGCGACACCGGCATGGGCATCGCGCCGCAGACATTGGCGCAGCTGTTCGCGCCGTTCGTGCAGGCCGACAGTTCGACCGTGCGCCGCTTCGGCGGCAGCGGCCTGGGCCTGGCGATCAGCAAGCGGCTGGTGGAAGCCATGGGCGGCAGTATCGGCGCCACCAGCGAGCCCGGGCACGGCAGTGTGTTCTTCTTCGAAATCCCGCTGCAGCCCGGCGACCCGAACGCCATCGCCAAGCCCGGCACCGCGGGCACGCCGGCGCCGGAGCCGCGCCGCATCCTGGTGGCCGAGGACGTGGCGGTGAACCGCGACATCCTGCGTCTGGCGCTCACGCGGCAGGGCCACACGCTGGTGCTGGTGGAAGACGGCGCACAGGCATTGGCACTGGTGCAGCAGCAGCCCTTCGACCTGGTGCTGATGGACGTGCAGATGCCGGTGATGGACGGCGTGGAGGCCACGCGGCGCATCCGCAAACTCGACGGGCCGCTGCGCGACATCCCCATCGTCGGCCTCACCGCCAATGTGATGGCGCATGAACGCGCGCGCTATCTCGACGCCGGCATGAGCGACTGCGTGATGAAGCCGATCGACTGGGACCAGCTGAACGCGGCGATTTCGCGCTGCGCGCGCATCGACCCGCCCGACGCTGTCGCGCCGGCCGAAGAGAAAGCATTGGTCGACGAAAAGGCCCTTGGCACGCTGCGCGGCTTCATCGGCGACGCGCAGGTGCAGGCACTGCTGCGCGACGGCATGGTGGCGTTCCAGGACTACTGCGACAGCATGCGCGAAGGCGCCGATGGCGAATCCGGCATCGGCCGCGACGCGCACAAGCTGAAAGGCTCGGCCGGCACCTTCGGCCTGGCCGCCCTGTGTTCCGCGGCCGAGGACATCGAAGCCGCGGTGGACCGCGGCGACAGCGGTGCGCCGCGCGTGCCGGCGCTGCAGGACGTGCTGCAGCGCACGCGCCGCGAACTCACGGCGCTGGGGCTGCTCGCGGCGGCCTGAGGCGCACCGCGAGCCGGCGCCGGATCAGCGCTTGATTGCGCCTGCGCCTGTGTTGCCGCCGCTTTGCGGCGAGCCGGCGCGTGCCTTGTGCTGGTTGGTGCCGCCGACCTGGGCTTCGCGGTCGTGCCGGCTCTCGGGCGTGCGCCGCCCCTCGTTCTTCTGCGTGGGCGCCTGTTCGCCCTGCTTGTTGGTGTCGTTCTCGACCTTGCCGGAATGCGGCGTCTGCTGGTCCTGCGGATTGTTCTTGTAGCGGTGCGTCATGTGTTCATTCCTTGTCTCGAAGCGACCATTCTCGGAGGCACCCTGCGGGCCCTGTGTCGGACAAGTTCTTTCGCGCCGGTGCGGGGAGGATTCCACCGCCTGAGGAAAACGGGCCGCGGGGTCAGCTCAGGGACCTGAGAAAACCCACCGCCAGGAACGCGTAGAACGCCGCGCACAGCAGGCCGAAGGGCTTGCGCGCGCGCGTGAAGAACGGGCCGGCCGCGCGCGAGGAAAAAGCCCACGCGTAGCCCATGAAGATGAACATGCCCAGCAGCCCGCAGCCGGCCACCAGCACGATGCTGGCCCAGGCCGGCGCGTTGGCGCTCAGGCCCAGCGTGGTCACGGTCAGCCAGGTAAGAATGGCCTTCGGGTTGGTCAAGTGGATGGCCAGGCCCTGCAGGTAGAACATGCGCAGGCTGCCGGCAGCGGCCGTGGTGCGCGCCTGCAGCGGCGCGCTGGACCGTGCCGACATCACGGCCTTGTAGGCCAGCCACAGCAGGTAGCAAGCGCCCAGGACCTTCAGCCACATGAAGAGCTGCGCGTTGGACATCAGCACGGCCGACACGCCGGCCGCGGCGATGGCGCCCCAGCAGAGCGACCCCGAAATCACCCCGGCCGCCATCGACACGCCGGGCGCGCGGCCGTGGTTGAGCGAGGCGTTGGCGATGGACAGGTTCCCCGGCCCCGGCATGGCGGTGCCGACCAGGTAGACGATCAGGGCGATGTCGAAATTGCGGAACCAGGAAACATCCATCTGCTCATTTGAAGCAGCGGTGGTCCGGTTCTTCCCGCCGGACCTTCGCCATCCATTCCTTCAGCTCGCTGGTCTTGTGGAGCCGTTCGCCCCAGCGTTCAGGCGATGTCGGCAAGGGCTTGCCCGGAAGAATGTACTCGGTCAGCAGCTCGATGTATTGCTGCAGGCACCAGGCGCCCACGTGCAGCCGCAGCGACGAGGCGGTTTCGTTGGGCGCGACGCGAAAGCGCGCCACGTTGATGATGTCGCCGCTGTCCACCGAGGGCGCCAGGTGGTGGCAGGTGGAGCCATAGGTCTCGTCGCCGTAGTAGATGGCGTAGAACTGGCTGCCCAGCCCGCGGTATTTGGGCGGCGCCGGGTGCAGGTTGATGGCGCCCTTGCGCGCCTTGGAATAAATCTCGCGCGGAAAGATGAAGTCGCCGCGGTAGGAAATGATCCAGTCGCCTTCCCAGCCGTGCAGGTGCTGCGGATACGGGTCGCCCGGGTCCCAGCGGAACACCTCGACGTGCGGCATCACGGTCCTGGTGAACTCGACGCCCAGGTCGCACCAGTCCATGGTGCAGACCGACAGCAGGACCTTGTCCGTGAAGGGTGCGGGATTCGACATCGGAACTTCCTCGGGGTGGCTTGGATTCATTTGGAGCCGCGCGGTGGGCAGGCAGGCGCGCACCACCGCCTCGAAACGCTCGACCATTTCCTCGATCTCGCCGTGGCTGGCGATGAAGGCCGGCGCGAACAGCACGTGGTTGCCGGCGACGCCGTCGGCCGTGCCGGTGCCGGGATAGATCAGCAGGCCGCGCCTGAGCGCCTCGCGCTTGAGCTCGGCGGAGAAGGCGGCGCCCTGCGCCAGCGGCGCGCGGGTTTCGCGGTTGGCGACGAATTCCACGCCGACGAACAAGCCGCGGCCGCGCACGTCGCCGACGATCTCCACGTCGGCCAGCCGCTCGGCCAGCTGCGCGCGCAGCTGCTGCCCGCGCTGGAGCACGGCGTCCAGCAGCCGGTCTTCCTCGATCACACGCAGCACCTCCAGCGCCACCGCGCAGGCCAGCGGATGATTTACGTGCGTCTGGCCGTTGCCCAGCACGCCGGTGCCGCGCGCGATCGCCGCGTGGATGCCCGCCGAAATCAGCAGCGCCGCGATCGGCTGGTAGCCCGCGGCCAGGCCCTTGCCCACGGCGACCATGTCGGGGACGATGCCGTCTTCCAGGTAGGCGAACATGCGGCCGGTGCGGCCCATGCCGGCCATCACCTCGTCCAGGATCAGCAGCACGTCGTGGCGGTCGCACACCTCGCGGATGGCGCGCAGGTATCCGGGCACGGCCGGCACCGCGCCGCTGGTGGAGCCCACCACGGTCTCGGCAATGAAGGCGCAGACCTTGTCGGCACCCAGCGCGGCGATCTTCTCGTCCAGCTCCAGCGCCAGCCGCTGCGCGTACAGCGCATCGCTTTCGCCCTCGTGCTTGTAGCGGTAGGCATAGCAGGGCGAGACGAACGCTGCATGCGGCAGCAGCACTTCGAACCCCGAGCGCCTCGCCGGATTGCCGGAAATCGCCAGCGTGCCCAGCGTGCTGCCGTGGTAGCCCTGCCGGCGCGCGATGAACACCGACTTGGTCGGCTTGCCGCGCTCGCACTGGTACTGGTAGGCAATCTTCATCGCCAGCTCCATCATCTCGGAGCCGCCCGACAGGAACTGCGCCTTGGCCAGCCCGCCCGAGGCCGCCACCAGCCGCTCGGCCAGCTCTTCGGCCGCCGGCGTGGTGAAGCTGCCGGCATGCGCCCAGGCCAGCTTTCCGGCTTCGCGCGCGATGGCCGCGCCGATGCGCGGATGCGCATGCCCCAGGCTGGACACCGCCACGCCGCCGCAGGTGTCCAGGTAGCGCGCGCCCGACGCTGCCTCGATCCATACACCGGAGCCGCCGGTGGCCAGGATCGGCGGCGTGTTCAGGTTCTTGTAGATCACCGCGGACATGGTCGGCCTCCTCGGCCCATTCTCATGCTCCGGCCCGCCATCGCCACAGGCAGTTTTGCCGCATCCAACCCGCAGACTTCACCGGCAAGGCGCCGCCGCGCCTTGTTATAAATCCGGCAAACAGGGAGATAAAGCATGTCATTGGTCCACGTCCACAACGAGTGGGACCCGCTCGAGGAAATGATCGTCGGGATCGCCACCAATGCGCGGGTGCCCCGCGCCGACAAGGGGCTGTTCGCCCTGGATTACTGCGAGAGCGTGGAGACGCCGGCGGACATCCCCTCGGGCCCGTACCCCGAGCAGATCATCGGCGAGGCCAACGAGGACCTCGACGCCTTCGCGGCCTTCCTGCGCTCCCAGGGCGTGACGGTGCGCCGCCCGGAAGCCACCGACCATGCCGCCGCCTTTGGCACGGCGCAATGGCAGACCGACGGCGAATACAACTACTGCCCGCGCGACGTGCTGCTGCCCATCGGCGAAACCATCATCGAGGCGCCGATGGCGCTGCGCAGCCGCTACTTCGAGCCGTTCGCCTACCGCAAGCACCTGCTGGAGTACTTCGAGAGCGGCGCCAACTGGATCTCCGCGCCCAAGCCGCGCCTGCCCGACTCCACCTACAGCGTGCGGCCGCCCGAGGGCACGTCCATCCTGTCCAACGAGGAGCCGATCTTCGACGCGGCCAACGTGCTGCGCATCGGCCGCGACATCCTCTACCTGGTGTCGCGCAGCGGCAACCAGATGGGCTACCTGTGGCTCAAGCGCATCCTGGGCCCGGGCTACCGCGTGCACCCGGTGGCGGGCGTGTACGACGGCACGCACATCGACACCACCGTCACCGTGGTGCGCCCCGGCCTGGTGGTGCTGTGCCCCGAGCGCATGCGCCCCGACCAGGTGCCCGAGGTGTTCAAGAAGTGGGACATCATCTGGTGCCCCGAAATGGTGGACACCGGCTACTGCTGGTCCTACCCGCGCGCCTCCATCTGGCAGGGCATGAACTTCATCATGGTCAACCCGGCGCTGGCGGTGGTGGGCGACAAGCAGGTCGGCCTGATCCGCGAGCTGGAAAAACGCGGCGTGGACGTCAATCCGCTACAGATGCGGCACGCGCGCAGCCTGAGCGGCGGCTTCCATTGCGTCTCGGTGGACATCCGCCGCAAGGGCATGCTGGAAGACTACAACTGAAGCCACCGCGACGATGGATTACCTCGCCATCGCCCTGTTCGCCGTCGCCACCTGCGTCACGCCGGGTCCCAACAACGTGATGCTGATGTCCTCGGGCGTCAACTTCGGCATCAACCGCACCATGCGCCACGTGGTCGGCATCAACGTGGGATTCCCGCTGATGCTGATCGCCATCGGCATGGGCGCGGGCGCGCTGTTCCGGGCCTATCCGCAGATGCACACCGGCCTGCAGATCGCCGGCGTGGCCTACATGCTGTACCTTGCCTGGCGCATCGCGACCACGCCCACGGTGAACATGAACGACAAGTCGGGCTCGCCGCTGGGCGTGGTGCACGCGGCCATGTTCCAGCTGGTGAACCCCAAGTCCTGGATCATGTGCATCGGCGCCGTGCTGGCCTACACCACACCGTCGGACACGTACCTGGCGCAGGTGCTGCTGATCGCGCTGATCTTCTTCGTGTTCGGCACGCCGTGCTCGCTGGTGTGGGTGCTGTTCGGGCACTTCCTCAAGCGCTTCCTGAACCGCCCGGCGATGCTGCGGGTGTTCAACGTGGCCATGGCGCTGCTGCTGGTGGCGTCGCTGTTTCCCGCGGCGCGCGAGATCGCCCACGCCTGGCAATAAGGCTCCCGGCGGTCCATCGATACGTCCATCAGCCGAACGGCCGCACACCAATCAGCGGCCCGTGCAGCCAGAACGCGAACACCCCATACAGCACCAGCCCGGCGACAACACAGATCACGGTCCCCGTGGCTGTTCCTCCCTCGCCCCCCTGGGGAGAGGGCTGGGGTGAGGGGCCGCCCCGCCTGCGTGCCGCCCGAAAATCCACCACAGCCCACACCAGAAACGCCCCGAACAGCACCACGTCCGCCAGCGTCCCGTTCGACAGCAGATGCGCAAGCGCCCACAGCTTGACCGACAGGATCTGCGGGTGCTGCAGCCGCGCCTTGATCCCGTTGCGCGGCACGTAGGCCGCGACGAACAGCACGAACACCGGCAGCATCAGCAGCGCCGTGGCGTGCCGCATGCCGGCCGGTGGATTCCACAGCACCACCGGCTGCTGCCGCGCCTGGCCGTAGCCCCACGCGAGCAGCACGAAACCGGCGACCGACAGCACGGAAAACAGGCCCTTCCACGGCAGAGCACCAATGCGCGCGACGGTGGCCGTGCGCCAGCCATCCGCCACGACGCGCACCGAGTGCACGCCGAGAAACAGCACCAGGCCCAGAACGAGCAGCAGCATGGAAACCCCCCGTCCGTGTTGATCGAAGGGCGCGACTGTACGCCAGCCGGCCGCGGACGGAAAGGGGCAGCCCGGCGCGTTGGGGAGGGGTTCCTGTCTTCTCTTACTGAATTCAATATTTCAAAGTAGTAGTGGTAGTAGAGGGAGGCCCTGCGCTGTGGACAAGGGCATTTTTCCGTGCGGCGACAGGCACCTGCGTGTGGTTGACCCATGTGCGCAGCCCTGCGTTGGCACTGTCGTGCGGAAATGAACAAGTCCGGCTTTGCGGCCGGCCCTGTGGACAAGTGGTGGGTTGTGCCGGAACTGTCCACAGGGTTGTGCAGCAAATTTTTTTTTCGGCGCTCCGCGCCCACGAGGTCGCGGCAGCACCATCCCTCGGTGTTTTTGACATCTGGAAATCAGCCTGTTGCCGATGGACCGCGCTTGCGCCGTGTGACATCGTTGCCCACCCCGATTGCCCTACCGGAAAGCTTCGCCATGCCCCGCTCACCGGCCGCTGCCGCGCCCCTGGCCCGGCAACCGGCCGCCACCCAGCCCGAACCCACGCTCCAGCGCCTGGCGTCGTCCCTCGACGACAGCCCCCGCATGCTGGCCCAGCGGCGGCAGATCGCGTCGCTGTTCGGCCCCAGGGGAGAGGAGGAAGCGCCTGTCGCAGCGAACGGCGTGGTGCAGGGCTATTTCCTCATTGGCGACCAGAAGACGAACGATGCCGGCCAGTTCGTGGAAGGTGCGGACCAACTGGCCCAGGAGGCACAAGTCTGGCTGGGACTCAAGCCGGCGATCGAGACTGCCTGGAAAGCGCTGCCTGCCCACCACTTCAGTGCCACGGTGCTGGATGAATTCCGTGCCACATTGCTGGCGGCTGCATTCGCCGGGCGGCGGGTCATGCTGCCCGCAGCGGCCGCGGAGCTCGAACGGATCGTGCAGCACCGCACCCAGGCATTGGTGCCGCTGGCAGACACCGCCAGCCCGGCCGGCGTGGGTGGCACGCTGGCCACAACGCCTACGCTGGGCGAAAAGGAAAAGCACAGCGAAGCGAGCTACACGCGCACTGTCCCGATGGCCGCCCCGGCCACTGGCCGGCGTCAACTATCTTGTCCGCTCGGCGTCAACAATCCTGGCCGGTCGGAGGCGGGGAATGATTTCAATGGATTCGGTTGTCAGCGCTTCTTTCGCGCAGCAGGGGCGAGCCCCTGCTGCGC
>NZ_JACCWG010000361.1 GCF_013697775.1 Ramlibacter sp.
GTGCAGCCGGCGCCCGCCCGCCGGCTGCACGCCGTGCATGGCGCGCAGGTAGCCGGGATGGCCCTGCACCAGCGCCGGCGGCAGCAGGTTGGCGGCCAGCAGGCGCTGCGGGCCGTAGACGTCGGCCAGCACGTGTTCGAGCAGGGTGGCGCGCTGCAGCACGCCGGCTTCGATGCGCTGCCAGTCGCTCGCCGGCACGATCAGCGGGAACAGGTCCAGCGACCAGGGGCGCTGCGGCCCGCCGGCGTCGGCATACACGTTGTAGGTGATGCCGTTGTCGCGCACCTGCCGCTGCAGGTTGGCGGTGCGGCGGTTCAGGTCGTCCAGGCCGTCGCGGCCCAGGTGGCCGAAAAAACGTGCCCAGTGTTCGGCGGGCGCGCCCGGCACCGGCCGGCCGGTGCCGGCATCGGGCGCCGCGGGGGAGGCCGCGCCGCGCAGTTCGTCGTAGTGCCCCGGGGCGGCAGGCTGCGCGAGCGCCGCCGCCAGCGTGGCGGGGCTTTCCCCGGCATCGGGGCCGGGCAGCGAGTCGATGGGATGGTCCACTCGGCCGTATTGTCACACCGCGGCGCGGCGTCGTCCCACTTGCGGATGGGATTCGGCGGAAGCCGAACAGCGACCGAGGTTGCATAAAGTTCTCCTGGTGAACTCTTCCGCCACCCCCAACTTGGCCGATGCGCTGGGCGAAACCCACATTGCCGAGTTGCTTTCGGCCTGGCTGCGGTCCAACCGGGACTACGCGGTCATCCTGCTCGACCCGCAGGGCAGGGTGGTGGCCTGGCTGGGCGCGGCCGAGCAGGTGCTGGGCTTCGGCGCCGCGGAGATGCTCGGCGCCACGCTCACGCGCATCTTCACGCCCGAAGACCGGCAGCGTGGCCTGGACCGCTACGAACTGGAGGTGGCGCAGGCCAATGGCCGCGCGGCCGACGAGCGCTGGCACGTGCGCAAGGACGGCACGCGCATCTGGGCCAGCGGCACCGTTACCGCGCTGCGGCCCGCGGGCGGCGAGCCGACCGGCTACGTCAAGATCCTGCGCGACCGCACCGACGTGCGCGGCCACATCGACACCATCGAGAACCACGTGCAGGCGCTGCAGTCCGGCAAGGACAGCACGCGGCAGTTCCTGCGCACCCTGGGGCATGAGCTTCGCAATCCGCTGGCGCCGCTGGCCAACGCCATGCACGTGCTGTCGCGCTCTTGCACCGACGAGCGCTCGCGCACGATGCTGCAGGTGATCGATCGCCAGGTGGGCGTGCTGCGGCGCCTGGCCGACGACCTGATGGACGTCACCCGGCTGGAGCTGGGCAAGTTCGAGCTGCACAAGCGCCATGTGGACCTGCGGCAGGTGTTGGGCGAAGCGGCAACCAGCCTGCAGAGCCAGGCCGCGGCCGGGCAGCTGAGCCTGCAGGCGGTACTGCCCGATGCGCCGCTGATGGTGGATGCCGATCCCGACCGGCTGCAGCAGGTGGTGCTGAACCTGCTGAGCAATGCCATCAAGTACACGCTGGAGGGGGGCACCATCTGGGTGACGGCGACGCAGGACGACGGCCACCTGATGTTCCGCGTGCAGGACACCGGCATCGGCATCGCGCCGGAGATGCTGCCGCGCATCTTCGACCTGTTCACGCAGGACCTGCAGGCCGAAAAACTGGTGCCCGGCGGACTCGGCGTCGGCCTGTCCATGGTGCGCCAGATCGTGGAGCTGCACGGCGGCACGGTACAGGCGCTGAGCGCCGGCCGCGGCAAGGGCGCGGAATTCATCGTCAGGCTGCCGCGGCGCCAGCCCGCTTAGCCGCCCGGCGGCTTGCGCAGGTCCAGCGTGAACGGGAACTCGCGGCTGCCCGGCACGTGGATGGTGGCGGGCGGCACCTCCAGCCGGCCCGGCGTGTGGCCGATGCGGAAGAAGCGCGCCAAGCGGCGGCTCTCGGCCTCGTACGCGTTGACCGGGAAGGTGCTGTAGTTGCGCCCGCCCGGATGCGCCACGTGGTACTGGCAGCCGCCAAGCGAGCGGTTCATCCAGGTGTCCACGATGTCGAAGGTCAGGGGCGCGTGCACGCCGATGGTGGGATGCAGCGCCGAGTTCGGCGCCCAGGCGCGGTAGCGCACGCCGGCCACGAACTCGCCGGCCGTGCCGGTGGACTGCAGCGGCACGGCGCGGCCGTTGACCGTGACCACGTGGCGGCTCTCGTTGAGGCCGTCCACCTTGACCTCGATGCGCTCCAGCGACGAATCGACGTAGCGCACCGTGCCGCCGGTGGCGCCTTCCTCGCCCATCACGTGCCAGGGCTCCAGCGCGTTGCGCAGCGTCAGCCCGATGCCGCGCACCTGCACGTCGCCCACGCGCGGGAAGCGGAATTCGAAATGCGGCGCGAACCAGGCGCTGTCGAAGGCCCAACCGGCCTCGCGCATCTCGTCCAGCACGTCCTGGAAATCCATCCACAGGAACGTCGGCAGCATCCAGCGGTCGTGCAGCTCCGTGCCCCAGCGCGCCGCCGGCGCGCGGTACGGCCGGTCCCAGAAACGCGCGACCAGGGCGCGGATCAGGAGCTGCTGCACCACGCTCATGCGCGCGTGCGGCGGCATCTCGAAGCCGCGCAGCTCCAGCAAGCCGAGCCGCCCGGTGGCCGAATCGGGCGAGTACATCTTGTCGATGCTGAACTCGCTGCGGTGCGTGTTGCCGGTGACGTCCACCAGGATGTTGCGCAGGCTGCGGTCGACCAGCCAGGCCGGCATGGCCTCGCCGTGGATGTCGCGGGCGCGCGCGATTTCCTGCACCGCGATTTCCAGCTCGTACAGCTGGTCGTTGCGCGCTTCGTCCACGCGCGGCGACTGGCTTGTCGGCCCGATGAACAGGCCGCTGAACAAAAAGCTCAGGCTCGGGTGGTTGTGCCAGTACAGCAGCAGGCTGGTGAGCAGCTCGGGGCGGCGCAGGAAGGGCGAGTCGGCCGGCGTGGCGCCGCCCATCACGAAGTGGTTGCCGCCGCCGGTGCCGGTGTGGCGGCCGTCGGTCATGAACTTCTCGGCAGAGAGCCGGGTTTCGTGGGCGGCCTGGTAGAGGAATTCGGTGTGCTGCACCATCTCGCGCCAGCTGTGCGCGGGATGGATGTTGACCTCGATCACGCCGGGGTCGGGCGTCACCTGCAGCACCTTCAGGCGCGGGTCGCGCGGCGGCGGGTAGCCTTCCATGACGATCTTCACGCCGAGCTCCGCCGCCGTGGCTTCCACCGCGGCCACCAGCTCCAGGTAGTCCTCCAGCCGCGCCAGCGGCGGCATGAAGACGTAGAGCATGCCGCTCTTGCCGCCATGTTCGCGCTCGGCTTTTGGACCATTGGCGCGCTGCGGGTCGCGCACCTCCACGCACAGGGCGGTGCGGATCACGTCGGCGGCGGACTGGAATTTGGCGGGAGGAGGAGAGCCCTCACCCCGGCCCTCTGCCGCAGGCGCCAGAGGGAGTGGCGCGTCGTCCCCGCTGGAGCGAACAGGCGTCCCCTGCACCCGCAGCGCCGCCGTATTGGGCAGCGCCCGGCGCGGCGTCGTCGGATCCTTCTCGATCAGGTACGGGTAGTCGGCCTTGCGCACCCAGGGCAACGACTCCAGCGGCAGGCGATAACCCATGGGCGAGTCGCCCGGCAGCAGGTACATGCGGTCGCCGCGGAAGAACCAGGGGCCCGTGCGCCAGCGCGGGCCGGCCGGCGGCGGCCGGTCGTCGGCGTCGTCGGCGTCGTCTTCCAGCACACCCAGCGGGATGGTGTAGCCGACCACCGCATCCAGCTTCTGCTCGAACACGCGGCGCATGCGGGCGCGTTCCAGCTCGTCGTCCAGCCGCGTGTCGAACGGGTCCACGTTGACCGGCAACGTGCGCTCGCGCCACAGGTAGTAGAAGACGTCTTCATGGCCCGGCTGCATGTGGCGGTCGGTCACGCCCAGCCTGGCGGCCAGGCGGTGGATGAAGCGGCGCGCGTCTTCCGTCGTGTAGCGCACGTGCTGGCGTTCATCGGCGAACAGCGCGGGGTCGTTCCAGCACGGCAGGCCGTCGGCGCGCCAGCAGATCGACAGCGCCCAGCGCGGCAGCTGCTCGCCGGGGTACCACTTGCCCTGGCCGAAATGCAGGAAGCCGCCCTCGCCATATTCGGCGCGCAACCTGTGCACCAGCTCGGTGGCGTAGCCGCGCTTGGTGGGGCCGAGCGCGTCGGTGTTCCACTCGCCCGCGTCGCGGTCGGACACCGCCACGAAGGTCGGCTCGCCGCCCATGGTGAGGCGCACGTCGCCGGCCACCAGCGCCTGGTCCACCGCGTCGCCCAGCGTCAGCACCTGCTGCCACTGCTCTTCGGTGTAGGGCTTGGTGACGCGCGGCGATTCGTGGATGCGCGTGACCTGCATGTGGTGGCTGAAGGTCACCTCGCACTCGTCGACCACGCCTTCCACCGGCGCTGCCGCCGAGGGCTGCGGCGTGCAGGCCAGCGGGATATGGCCTTCGCCGGCCAGCAGGCCCGAAGTGGGGTCCAGCCCGACCCAGCCGGCGCCCGGCAGGTACACCTCGCACCAGGCGTGCAGGTCGGTGAAATCCACCTCGGTGCCGCTCGGGCCGTCCAGCGCCTTCACGTCGGACTTCAGCTGGATCAGGTAGCCCGAGACGAAGCGCGCCGCCAGGCCGAGCCGGCGCAGCAGCTGCACCAGCAGCCAGCCCGAGTCGCGGCAGGAGCCGCTGGCGTTGCGCAGCGTTTCCTCGGGCGTCTGCACGCCGGGCTCCATGCGGATCAGGTACTTCACGTCGTGCTGCAGCTGCTGGTTCAGCCCGACCAGGAAATCGACGGTGGCACGCGGCGTGCGGTCGATCTTTTCCAGGTAGGCCTTCACCAGCGGCGTGAGCGGCTCCACGGCCATGTAGGGGGCCAGCTCCTGCGCGGTTTCCGCCGGGTAGGCGAAGGGGAATGTCTCGGCGACCGGCTCCAGGAAGAAGTCGAACGGGTTGTACACCGCCATCTCGACCACCAGGTCCACCGTGACCTTGAACTCGCGCGTCTTCTCGGGGAACACAAGCCGCGCCTGGTAGTTGGCGAACGGGTCCTGCTGCCAGTTGATGAAGTGCCTGGCCGGCTCCACCCGCAGCGAGTACGACAGGATCTTGCTGCGGCTGTGCGGCGCGGGGCGCAGCCGCACCACCTGCGGCCCGAGGTTCACCAGCCGGTCGTAGGTGTAGTGGGTGACGTGGTTGAGGGCGGCATGAATCGACATATGGCCCATCCTAGCAAGAGGCGAGCCATTGCGGGGCGCCGGCCCCGCCCGCCGCCTCAGCGCTTGCGCGCCAGCGTCACGCCGTCGCTGAACGGAAGCAGCACCATGTCGACCCGCGCATCCGCATGCACTTTGGCGTTGAGCGCCTGCAGCGCGCGCGTGTCGTCGGAGTCGGCGGGGTGGGCCACGGCGCCGTGCCACAGCGTGTTGTCGATCACCACCAGGCCGCCCGGGCGCAGCAGCTGCAACACCAGTTCGTAGTAGCCGTCGTAGGCGGTCTTGTCGGCGTCGATGAAGGCGAAGTCGTACTGGCCGGCTTCGCCCGCGTCCAGGCAGGCCCGCAGCGTCTGCGCGGCTGGCGCGAGGCGCAGGTCGATCTTGTGCGCGACGCCGGCGCGCTGCCAGAAGGGAATGCCGATGCGCGTGTACTCGTCGCTGATGTCGCAGGCCAGCAGGCGGCCGTCTTCCGGCAAGGCCAGCGCGACGCTGAGCGCGCTGTAGCCGGTGAACACGCCGATCTCGATGGCGCGCCGCGCGCCCATCAGCCTGGCCAGCATGGCCATGAACTGGCCCTGCTCGGGTGCGATCTGCATGCCGGCGCGCGGATGGCTGCGAGTGGCTTCGCGCAGCGCGGCCTGCTCGGGATGCTCGCGCAGCGAATGCGCCAGCACGTAGTCGTACAGGCCGTCTTCGGCCAGAAGGGTGCGTTTGCTCATGGTGTGAGGTTTTCGTGGTGGCTGGTGGCGCCTTGTTTCCAGTATGCGGCGATGCGCGCGGCCTCGCGCGGGTGCTGCTTTTCCGTCAGCAGCACCTGGCGCAGCCGGGCCATGGCCGAGGCCTCGCCCGCGCACCAGGCGAAGCCTTCGCCAGCGGGCAGCACCAATGCCTCGACGGCGTGGATGAGCCCTTGCGGCGTGCGCGCCCATTGCAGGTCCAGCTCGGCGGCCGAGCGCAGGTCGCGCTGCTCGGCCGCGTCGTGCACCAGCACGCGCACGATGGCGCGGGTGCCGGCCGGCAGTTCCTCCAGCCGGCGGTGGATGGCGGGCAGGGCAGAGGCGTCGCCCGCGAGCAGGTGCCATTCGTAGTCGGCCGGCACGATGAAGGAGCCGCGCGGCCCGCCGATGGTCGCCTGCTGGCCGGGCTGGGCCTGCCGCGCCCATTCGCAGGCGGGGCCGCCGCCGTGCAGCGCGAATTCGAGGGTCAGCTCGCGGCGTTCGCGGTCGAAGGCGCGGGGCGTGTAGTCGCGTCCGATGGGTTCGGTAGCGCCGGCGGGCTGGAAGAAGAATTTCACGTGGTCGTCAAACGAGCCGGAGATGAAATCAGCCAGCGATTCGCCGGTGAAGACGATGCGCGCGAAGCCGCCGATATGCTCGGTGCGCGCGACGGTCACCTCGCGGCGGCGCAGTTCGTAGCGCACGCGCTCGACGCGGCGCAGGGTGGTGTTTTCCATGGAAATCTGATTGGTTGATAATGTCCACCATCATGCCCAGACAAGATGACCATGTCAATCAAGTGGGTGGCACCGCGGACCAGGTGTTCGACGCCATCCATGAGCTGATGCACCTGTACCGCGCGCGCCACCACGGCGACGCGGCCGGGGCGGGCGGGCTGCCGCGCATGGAGCAGAAGACGCTGGGCTTTTTCGCGCGGCATCCCGGCGCGACGCAGAGCGATCTGGTCGCGCATTCCGGCCGCGACAAGGGCCAGGTGGCGCGGCTGATCGCCGGCCTGCGCGAGCGCGGCCTGCTTGAGGCGGAGCCGCACGAAGCCGACAGGCGCTCGGTGCGGCTGCGGCTCACGCCCGAAGCGCAGGGGCTGCACCGCGCGATGAAGGCGCAGGCGGGGCGCACGGCCAAGGCGGCGGTGGCCGGATTGACGCAGGGCGAGTGCGAGCAACTGCTGGAGATGCTGGCGCGCATCCGCGCCAACCTGGAACCGGACGCCGATTGATGTGAGGAATGCACAACGCGTCGGCAGCGCGTTGGACAGCAGCGTTGAGCGCTTCACATGGGGACGAACAGCCGACAGGGAGGAACGTGGCTGGCGCCGGTGCTGCTGGGAGCGGTGCTGGGGCCGGCTGCGCAATTGCAGCAGGCGGCGCTGTGGGGCGGTGGCCGCTATCTGCTCTTGCTTGCCGCCGGATGCGCGCTCCCCATCGCGGCGGCGCTGGCCCGCAACCGGCTGCATCGGATCGGGCGCGTGGCGCTCTGGCTTCTAGCTGCCACGGCCATCACCTTCGCCACCACCGGTCTGCGTTCGGTAGCGTATTCAGTCAACGCCCTAGACCCCGCCCTCGAAGGCCGCGACCTGCGCATCACCGGCGTGGTCGCCGCCATGCCGCAGCGCGACGATGGTGGCACGCGGTTCCGCTTCGAGGTGGAAGATGCGAAAGACCCCGATGCGGTGCCTGTCCGCCTGCCGCCCCAGCTCCTGCTCGGCTGGTACAACAACCCAACGCCCGCGGCCGACGGCCGCCTGGAACTCCAGCGCCAGAGCGCCGACCTGCGCCCCGGCGAGCGCTGGCTGGTCTCGGTGCGCCTGAAGGCGCCGCACGGCAACCTCAACCCGAACGGTTTCGATTACGAGCTCTGGCTGTGGGAGCAGGGCCTGCAGGCCACCGGCTACGTGCGCGCCGGCCCGCGCGACGCGCAGCCTCAGCGCCTGGCACGCACCTGGCAGCACCCGGTGGAGCAGGCGCGCCACGCGGTGCGCGAAGCCATCCTGCAGCGCGTGGCCGACCGGCGCTGGGCCGGCGTGCTGGCGGCGCTGGTCGTGGGCGACCAGGCGGCCATCGAGCGCGCCGACTGGGACATCTTCCGCGCCACCGGTGTCGCGCATTTGATGAGCATTTCGGGCCTGCACGTGACGATGTTCGCCTGGGCCGCGGCGGCGCTGATCGGCGCGCTGTGGCGGCGCAGCACGCGGCTGTGCCTGGCCTGGCCGGCGCAGCATGCGGCGCTCGCGGGCGGCATCGCGCTGGCGGCCGCCTATGCCGTGTTCAGCGGCTGGGG
>NZ_JACCWG010000383.1 GCF_013697775.1 Ramlibacter sp.
GGGCGGCCGCCATGCGGCTGGTAGCGCAGCAGGGCTTCCAGGTCGCCGGTGGAGGCCAGCTGGCGCAGGCCGGCGCGCAGCATGTCGGCCTGGCCGGGCAGGCTGGGGTAGTTGAAGCTCAGGTCCACCATGTCCGCCGGCACGGCTTGCTGGTCGACGCCGTGGCCGGGCGGCAGGGCGCTCTCCTTGACGAAGGTGCCGCGGCCGGTTTCTCCGCTGACCAGCCCCATCGCGTCCAGTTCGGCATAGACGCGCGTGGCCGTGGCGAGCGCTAGGCCTTCCCGCGCGGCCAGCTGCCGGTGGGTGGGCAGCCGCGTGCCGGGCGGCAGGCGGCCGGCGCGGATGTCGCCGGCGAGCCGGTCGACCAGGTGCTTGTAGCGGGCGAGGGCCATGCGCGAGTGTATCCATGACAATTTTTTGATTGTCTGGGGTGATGCCCATACCATGGCGGCATGCACATCGCCATCCTCACCTTCGACGGCTTCAACGAACTCGACTCGCTGATCGCGCTCGGCATCCTCACCCGGGTGCAAAAGCCGGGCTGGCGCGTCTCCATCGCCAGCCCCACGCCGAAAGTCCGCTCGATGAACGGCGTGGTGCTGGAGGCGCAGGCCTCGCTGCAGGACGCCTGCGACGCCGATGCGGTGATCGTGGGCAGCGGCATGCGCACGCGCGACGTCGTGGCCGACCCCGCGCTGATGGCGCAGCTGCGGCTGGACCCGGCGCGCCAGCTGCTGGGCGCGCAATGTTCCGGCACGCTGGTGCTGGCCAAGCTGGGGTTGTTGCGGGACGTGCCGGCCTGCACCGACCTGACGACGAAGCCGTGGGTGGAGGAGGCTGGCATCGCCATCCTCAACCAGCCGTTCTTCGCGCGGGGCAACGTGGCGACCGCGGGCGGCTGCCTCGCGTCCCAATACCTCGCCGCGTGGATGATCGCGCGGCTGGAAGGCATCGGCGCGGCCGAGAATGCCATGCACTACGTGGCGCCGGTGGGGGAGAAGGAGGAGCACGTGGCGCGGATGCTGGCGAACATCGCGCCGTATGTGGAAGGGGTGTTCGCGGCGGCTGAATCGGAGTGAACGCATGAATGACAAGACATCAGCGAAGGCCGCGCAGCCGCGCCTGCTCGCAGGCGGCAATCCCCAGATCGCGAAGGCCGAGGGGGATGGCCCGGTACAGGCTTACATCGCGGCAGTTCCAGGATGGAAGCGCGACGTCGTGCGCCGCGTTGACGCACTCGTTGCCCGCACCGTGCCCGGTGTGCGCAAGGCAGTCAAATGGAATTCCCCCTTCTACGGCCTCGAGGAGCAGGGCTGGTTCCTGAGCTTTCATTGCTTCACTAGGTACGTGAAAATTACTTTCTTTCGCGGTGCGTCACTTCAACCTCCGCCTCCTGGGGAATCCAAGCAGGCGGAGGTTCGGTACCTCGACATTCACGAAGATGATTCGTTCGATGAGGCGCAGTTCGCCGAATGGGTGACACAGGCGAGCCGGCTGCCCGGCTGGAAACAGGGGTGACAGGCGTGGACACCAAGGGTTCTCACGCGCAGCACAGGTCCACACATTGAGAAGAGATTCGGGAGCGGCGTTCGCACTTACAACATCGCGAGCGGCCGCGCCCCTTCAGGTGGCGTGAAGATGCCATCGAGCGCATCCAACTCCTCTTTCGACAACGGCTTCGCCAGCGCCCCCGCATGCTCCCGCAGCCGGTCCGCATGCCCCGCCTTCGGGATCGCGATTACGCCCTCCTGCGCCAGCAGCCAGCCAATTGCCACCTGCGCCGGCGCCATGCCGCGCTCCCTGGCGAACGCCTGCAGCGCCGCGTTTTTCAGCAACCGCCCCTGGTCGAACGGCGAGTACGCCATCACCGGCACGCCGCGCGTGCGCAGCCACGACTGCAGATCCCATTCGATCCCGCGCTCGCCGATGTTGTAGAGCACCTGGTTGGTCTGCGCCGCCTCGCCGCCCGGCGTGCGCCACAGCGTCTGCATCGCCTGGGTGTCGAAGTTGCTCACGCCCCAGTGCCGGATCTTGCCCGCGCGCCGCAGCGCCTCGAACGCCTCTACCGTCTCGTCCAGCGGCACCGCGCCCCGGCCAGTGGAGCAGGTACAGGTCGATGGTGTCGACGCCCAGCCGCCGCAGGCTGGCCTCGCACGCCTTCGGCATGGCGCGGCGCGATGCGTTGTGCGGGTAGACCTTGCTGACCAGGAATACCGCATCGCGCCGGCCTGCGATGGCTTCGCCGACCAGCTGCTCCGCGCGCCCGTCGCCGTACATCTCGGCCGTGTCCACCAGCGTCAGGCCCAGCGCGATGCCGGCGCGCAGCGTCGCGATCTCGTCGGCGCGTTGGGCCGGGTCGTCGCCCATGTTCCAGGTGCCCTGTCCCAGTGCCGGCACGCGCTCGCCACAGGGAAGAAGAACCGTGTTCACCGGCGCCGTCCTTTCACAGCGCCATGGACGGCCGCAGCGCCATCGCCGCGCGCCAGCGCTGCAGCTGCGGATGCTGCTCGCTCGGCTTGACCTTCACCACGCGGGCGAAGTCCACCGCCACCACAGCGGTGATGTCGGCGATGCTGAAGCGCTCCGTGGCGATGAAGTCGCGCCCGGCCAGATGGGCGTCCAGCGTGGCGAAGAAATCCTGCACGCGCGCCAGCCCGCGCTGGCCGAGTTCGGGAATCTGCGGATGGTCGCGCGGCCCAGGCAGCGCGCGGTTGGCCATGGCCGGGGAGCTGTTGCGCAGCGCCTCCGCAATCGCCAGCAGGCCGTCGAATTCGATGCGCCAGTTCCAGCTGGCGATCTCCGCCTTTTCCAGCGGCGTGCGGCCCAGCAGCGGCGGCTCGGGGCGCAGCGCCTCCAGGTAGGCGGCGATGCCAGCGTTGTCCGTCAGCACCGCGCCTTCCTCGGTGCGCAGCGCCGGCACGGTGCACTGCGGATTGATGCGGCGGTACGCCTCGCCGAGCTGCTCGTTGCTGCGCAGGTCGATCTGCACCGTGGCGTGCGCGATGGCTTTCTCGGCCAGCAGGATGCGTGCGCGGCGCGGACTCGGTGCCGTGGCGCAGTCGTACAGCGTGATCGTCATGCCGTCGTCATGCGGTGGGGTTTAGCCTGTCCTGCGTCTTCGTGTCGAAGTCGCCCGCGGCGTGCCGTTCGTGCAGCTGGCTGGACGGCTCGCCCCAGGTGCGGTTGACCATGCGGCCGCGGCGCGCAGTGGGGCGTTGCGCGATCTCGTCGGCCCAGCGCACCACGTGCGTGTACGTGTGCACCTGCAGGAACTCGCCGGCCCCATACGTCTGCCCCTTGGCCAGCGCGCCGTACCAGGGCCACACGGCGATGTCCGCGACGGTGTAGTCGTCGCCGGCCAGGAACCGCGTCTCGGCCAGGCGGCGGTCCAGCACGTCCATCTGGCGCTTGACCTCCATCGCATAGCGGTCGATGGCGTATTCGATCTTGAAAGGCGCATAGGTATAGAAATGCCCGAAGCCGCCGCCCAGGAACGGCGTGCTGCCCATCTGCCAGAACAGCCACGACAGGCACTCGGCCCGCGCCGCTCCTTCGGCGGGCAGTAGCGCGCCGAACTTCTCGGCCAGGTACACCAGGATGGCGCCTGACTCGAACACGCGCACCGGATTCGGGCCGCTGCGGTCCAGCAGCGCGGGGATCTTGGAATTGGGGTTGATGCCGACGAAGCCGCTTGAGAACTGATCGCCCTTGTTGATGTCGATCAGCCAGGCGTCGTACTCGGCGCCCGCGTGGCCAAGCGCCAGCAGTTCCTCCAGCATCACCGTGACCTTCACGCCGTTGGGCGTGCCCAGCGAGTACAGCTGCAGCGGATGGCGGCCCACCGGCAGTTCCTTGTCGTGCGTGGGCCCGGCCACCGGGCGGTTGATGTTGGCGAACTTGCCGCCGTTGGCCTGGTTCCAGGTCCAGACGGCGGGCGGGGTGTAGTCCTGGGTGTCGCTCATGCCTGTCCTTTTTCTTCGGTGCAAAAACAGTATAGGGACGCGGCGCGGACGGCGCTGCGCATGGTCTATGCTGCGCGCAGGAGTTGCGCCATGTCCGTTTCCGTTCCGCCGTTTTCCGTTCCACCCGTTGCCGCCGATCGCCTGCCCGCGCTGCTGCGCGCCATGCCCAAGGCCGAGCTGCACATCCACATCGAGGGCTCGCTCGAGCCCGAGCTGATCTTCGCGCTGGCACAGCGCAACGGCGTGGCGCTGCCGTACGCCGACGTCGAGTCGCTGCGCCGCGCCTACGCGTTCACCAACCTGCAAAGCTTCCTGGACATCTACTACGCCGGCGCCAGCGTGCTGCTGGCGGAGCAGGATTTCCACGACATGGCTTGGGCCTATCTGCAGCGCGCCGCTGCCGACAACGTGCTGCGCGCGGAGATCTTCTTCGACCCGCAGACGCACACGGCGCGCGGCGTGGCGATGGAGACGGTCGTCAACGGACTGCACAGTGCCTGCCGCGCCGCGCGCGCGCAGCTTGGCGTGGACGCCGAGCTGATCCTGTGTTTCCTGCGCCACCTGAGCGAGGAAGAAGCGTTCAAAACGCTGGAGCAGGCGCTGCCCCTGCGCGACAAGTTCATCGGTGTCGGGCTGGACTCCAGCGAACTCGGCCATCCGCCGGAGAAGTTCGCCCGTGTGTTCGCACGCTGCCGTGAACTGGGCCTGCACCTGGTGGCGCATGCCGGCGAGGAGGGCCCGCCCGCGTACATCTGGTCGGCGCTGGACGTGCTGAAGGTCGAGCGCATCGACCACGGCGTGCAGGCGCTCCAAGACCCGGCGCTGGTGCGGCGCCTGGCCGCGGAGCGCATCCCGCTCACCGTCTGCCCTCTGTCCAACCTCAAGCTGTGCGTGTTCCCCTCGCTGGCCGAGCACAACCTCGTGCGCCTGCTCGATGCCGGGCTGGCTGCCACAGTGAACTCGGACGACCCGGCCTACTTCGGCGGCTACATGAACGACAACTTCCTGCAGACCTTCGCGGCCACCGGCATGGACGCCGGGCATGCCTATCGCCTTGCCCGCAACGGTTTCGAGGGCAGCTTCGCCGGTGAGAGCGAGCGCCGCCGCTGCATCGACCGGCTGGACGAAGCGTTCGCGCTTTCCTAGCGCGCGCCTGCCGGCGGAAAGAACACGCTGAAGGTGGTGCCCTCTTCGGCGGCCGAGGCCAGTTCCACCCGGCCGCGGTGCGCCCGCGCGATCTCGCGCACGATATAGAGCCCCAGCCCGACGCCGCGGCCGCCCTGGCTCATGTTGTTGCCGCGCACCATCGGCTCGAACAGCGTGGACTGCAAGGCTGGCGGAATCGGCGTGCCGTGGTTGTGCACAGCCAGCGCGCAATACTCCGGCCCGACGGTGGAGGTCACGGTGATGGTGCGGCCGGGCGCGCCGTAGGTGCAGGCGTTGCCCACCAGGTTGCCCAGCAGCTGCACCAGCCGGTCGGGGTCTGCCTCGCACGGGCCGCTGCCGATGCGCACGTGCTCGACCGGCCGCCCCTTGGCGGTGAGCGCCAGTTCCGCCACCGCGTCGGCCACCACCGCGTGCAGGTCGATCGGCATGCGGCGCACCGACAGGCCGCTGCCCAGCCGCGCCTGCGTGAAATCCAGCAGGTCGCCGATCAGGCGCTGCGCGCGCTTGGCCGAGTTGTCGATGCGGCCGACGACGGTGCGCTGCTGGTCGGTCAGTGTGCCGCGGCCGAGCAGGTAGGCGCCCATCTGGATCGCCGACAGCGGGTTGCGCAGGTCGTGGCTGACGATGCCCACCATCTGCTCGGCGAACAGGGCGCGGTCCTCGGCGTCGGTGCGCTGGCGGTTGGCGGCAGTGACGTCCTGCAGGATGCCGACGAACTGGCTGACGGCCCCGTTCTCGTCGAAGAAGCCCATGCCGGAGGAGACCACGTCGCGCAGGTCGCCGTCGCGGCCGTGCAGGCGGTAGTTGCAGCGGTAGAAGCTGCCGTCGCCGAGGGCCTTGGCGAACGCGTGGGCCTCGCGCTCGCGGTCGTCCGGCGCGATGGCCTCCACGTAGTCGGCCGCGCCCACCGGCGCGGGCCCGGGCAGGCCGAGTAGCCGCGCCACGCCTTCGTCGTAGCGGCGCTCGCCCGCATGCACGTCGTAGTCCCAGATGAACAGGTCGGCAGACTCGAGCGCCAGGCCGAGCCGCGTGCGCGCCAGCACCAATTCGTGCTGGCCTTGGGCATGCTGCTCGGCCAGCTGCTGCGCGCGCTTGCGCTCCAGCAGCAGCTCGTGCTCGTAGCGGTGGCGGTCCTGCACGACGAAAAAGGCGGCGTCCAGCCAGGTCTCGCCGTCGCCGCGGCGCTCGGCCATGTTGACGATCATGGGCAGCGTGCTGCCGTCCTTGTGCCGCAGCTCCAGCTTCACCTCGGCCACCGAGCCTTGCATGCGAAGCAGCGGCGCGATGTGGGTCTGGTAGAAAATCCGCCCGCCGATGGTGAGCAGGTCATGCAGCTGCCGCCCCTCCATCAGCTCATGCTTCTCATAGCCCAGCCAGCGGCAGAGCGTCGCATTGGCCCTGGCAATGCGGCCGCTCTGCGCCGCGAGAAGCAGCCCGCAGGGCGAGGTGTCGTACAGCACCTCCGGGGCGGGCGGTCGGCTCGCCTCCATCACCCTCTTTACAGCGCGTCCAGGAATTCCTGGATGGCGGCAACGCTGGCGCCGGGCGCGCTCAGGTGCGGGCAATGCCCAACGTTCTCGATGATGCGCAGCGTGCTGTTGGGCAGCGTGCGGTGCAGGTACTCGCCCACCACCAGGGGCGCCAGCATGTCGTCGCTGCACTGCAGGATCAGCGCCGGCGTCTTCAGCAGCGGCAGGTCGGCGCGATGGTCCGACAGGAAGGTGACGCGCGCGAACTGCTTGGCGATCTCGGGATCGGTGCGGCAAAAGCTGTTGGTGAGCTCCTCGCCGAGCTCCGGCTGGTCGGGCGCGCCCATGATGGCGGGCGCCATGTTGCTGGACCAGCCCAGGTAGTTGCTTTCCAAGGCCTCCAGCAGGCCTTCGATGTCCTGGCGCTCGAAGCCCCCGACGTAGTCGCCGTCGTTGATGTAGGAGGGCGACGGCCCGATCATCGCGTGCCCGGCGAACCGGTTCGGCGCCTTGACGTCCGCCAGCAGCCCGATCATGGCGCTCACCGAATGGCCGACGAAGATCGCCTGCTCGCCCGGGCAGGTGGCGTCGAGCACCTCCAGCACGTCGTCGGCGTAGCCGTGCAGCGTGGCATATTTCTTCGGCTCGTAGGCGGACAGGTCGGAGTTGCCCAGGCCCACCAAATCCAGCAGGATCACCTTATGGCTTTCGGCGAAATGCGGCGCCAGCAGGCGCCACATGTTCTGGTCGCAGCCGAAGCCGTGGACGAACACCATGGGTCGGCCGGAGCCCTGGACGTGGACGTTGTTGCGTTTCAGGACTGACATGGGTTGGACGCCGACAGAAAGAGGAAACGAAAATTGTCCAACGGCGCAGGCTGAGTCGGTGGGATTTACGGCCAACTAGTGTCCTGTCCCGTAAATAACAGGCATTAATCGTGCTTGCTCTTGCGGTATCTTTCGAGCGGAGATACGCAATGAGAACGGGCAGGCCAAAGGCGGATTTGATCTTGTCGGACGAGGAGCG